>DAOLIO010000072.1:0-12515 GCA_035328505.1 Azonexus sp. | reverse complement strand
GTCGCCGGCTGGCCGTGCGTACGGCTCATCATCGGCACTTCGGCGTTGACGTGGGCCAGTTCCTTGAGGCGGTCGATGACCTTGTCGAGCGCCGGCAGCATGCCTTGCTCGCGAGCGCCCTGGCACATCAGCGCGTGCGACAGGTTGTTAATGTCTTCTGAGGTGCAGGCGAAGTGGATGAATTCGCTGACCTTGATCACTTCGGCATTACCCTTGGTGTTCTTCTTGATCCAGTACTCAAGCGCCTTGACGTCATGGTTGGTGACGGCTTCCTCGGCCTTCACCTCGGCCGCCTGCGCGACGGTGAAGTTGGTCACCAGCGCATCGAGCTCTGCCACGGTCGACGGCGAAAAAGCGGCAATTTCCGAAAAATGCGGTTCGGCAGCCAAGGCTTTCAGCCATTCGACTTCCACCTTCAGGCGGGCCTTGATCAGGCCAAATTCGGAAAAATGCTCGCGCAGGGCGTCGACTTTGCCGGCGTAGCGGCCATCAAGCGGAGAAAGGGCAGTCAAGGGATTGAAGGTCATGGAATCATCCTTTTCGGTAAGCCCTCGATTTTACCTGCCCGGCGAAGCCCTCGCCATACGCTATAATGAAAGTCCCCCAACCAAAGAGCATGCGATGAAGCTGATCGGGTCCCATACCAGCCCATTTGTACGAAAAGTGCGTGTCGTGCTGGCCGAAAAAAAGATCGAATACGATTTCGTGATCGACTCCCCATGGCTTGCCGGCAGCAAGGTGCCGAACCTGAATCCGCTTGGCAAGATTCCCGTGCTGGTCCTGGATGACGAGACCCCGCTGTTCGACTCCCACGTCATTGTCGAATACATCGACAACGTTACGCCGAACAACAAGCTGTTCCCCGCCCCCAACCGCGAACGGACCGAGGTCAAGCGCTGGGAAGCCTTGGCCGATGGCATATGCGACGCAGCCGCGACTGCTTTCCTCGAAAACAAGCGCCCCGCCGATCAGCGGAGCGACGACTGGATTCAGCGTCAGCGCAACAAGATCAAGCTCAGCCTCGAATTCATGGCCGAAGAACTGGGCGAAAAGAGCTTCTGCATGGGCACGCATATTTCCATGGCAGATCTGGCGACCGGTGCAGCCCTGGGTTATCTGGCCTTTCGCTTTGCCGACATCCACTGGCACGACACCCACCCGAATCTGGGCAAGCTCTACGCCAAGCTGATGCTGCGGCAGTCGTTTGCCGACACCGTACCGCACGACTGACAACACGTGTTGGCAATTTACCGGGGGCCGCAAGCCCCCTTTTCATTGGCAGATCAAGACGGGCGTTGAAACCTTGACGCAGTTTTGCGGTCACTACGCGGGCCACCCCTGTTGAAGGAACTCTTGTTGAAAAGCCAATCCACGACCAGTCCGCTCCAAGGCATTGCCCGAACACTCTCCATTGCACTGGGCCATCGCGACGAACATACCAGCTTGCACTCGAACCGGGTCGTGCAACTCTCCGCTGAACTCGGGCGACACATCGGCTTATCTGAAACTGAACTCGAACTGCTGGCCTTGGCAGCCCAGTTTCACGACCTTGGGAAAATTGGCATCCCGGACAAGATTTTGCTTAAGCCGGCGGCTTTCGAGCAGGACGAATGGGCATGCATGAAGCAACACGCAATCATTGGCGAACGCATCATCCTGGCCATCGAAGGCGAGATGACCCCCATAGTCGCCAAGGCTGTCCGGCACCATCATGAACATTTCAACGGCAGTGGCTACCCGGACAAACTCCAGGGAACCGAAATCCCCCTGTATTCCCGCATCATTTCAGTGACCGACAGCTACGACGCCATGGTCGCCTCGCGACCCTACCACCGGGCGCGCCTGCATCAGGAGGTCATGGACATTCTGACCAGCGAATCCGGCAGCAAGCATGACCCCGATCTGTTCCACGCCTTCACGGCGGTCATTGAGCAATCGGAAATGCGCGCGCCGAACACCTGACCAACCTACCGGATAACCCCACCCCCCAGACAAACCCGGCTCTCGTAAAGCACGACCGACTGCCCGGGTGTCAGCGCCCACTGCGCTTCGGCAAAATTGATCCTGCACGTTTCTGCATCCACGGACTCGACTTCGCATGGCTGGTCAGCCGTCCGGTAACGTGGCTTGGCAGTGTATACCCAGTGCGTATGCGGTGCCCGGTTCGAGACCCAGGATAACTGCTCGGCCACCAGATCGCCTTTCAGCAGCGCCGGATGATCATGCCCCTGCACGACATAGAGCACATTCTTGTCCATATCCTTGCCAACGACGAACCAGGCATCATGATCGCCGCCGCCGGCCTGGCCTTTTTCCTTGATGCCACCAATATGCAACCCCTTGCGCTGGCCCATCGTGTGGAACATCAGACCGTCGTGTTCGCCCATCACCTTGTCATCGTCAAGACGACGGATTTCACCCTTTTTGGGCGGCAGATAACGCGCCAGAAAATCCTTGAAGGGGCGCTCGCCAATGAAACAGATGCCGGTCGAATCCTTCTTGGTGGCCACGTGCAACCCCGCGGCCTCGGCAATCTTGCGCACGTCGCGCTTGTAGATGTCCGCCAGCGGGAACAGCGTCTTGGATAGCTGGGCCTGATTCAGGCGATAGAGAAAATAGCTTTGGTCCTTGGTCCCATCCTCGGCTTTCAGCAACTGGAATTCACCATTGAACTCGCGCACGCCAGCGTAATGGCCCGTGGCGATTTTGTCGGCGCCAAGCTGCATGGCATGGTCCAGAAACGCCTTGAATTTGATTTCGGAGTTGCACAGGATATCCGGATTCGGCGTCCGCCCCGCCTCGTATTCGCGCAGGAACTCGGCGAAAACGCGCTCGCGGTATTCGGCGGCAAAATTGACCACCTCGACGTCGATACCAATACGGTCGGCGACGCTCATCACGTCAATCAAATCCTGGCGCGACGAACAGTATTCTTCCGTATCGTCGTCCTCCCAGTTCTTCATGAACAGGCCGATCACCTTCCACCCCTGTTGCTTCAGCAACAAAGCGGCCACGGCGGAATCAACACCACCGGACAAGCCAACCACCACCGTTTTCTCAGACATCGGGCCCAGCCCCTTTCTTCCAGTCATCCAGCGGCAAGATCACCGCCGGCTGCCCATTATCGACGAACCAGCTATCCACGGCGAAGCGTGCAGCCTCGCCGTCTGTTTTTTCTTCAATCACCGCCGTCCAGTGCGCCAAAAACACGCCGGCAAAATAACGGGGCTCGCGCGCCAGAACCCGATGCCAGCGCAGGTAATGACGCGCCTCAAGCAAGTACAGAAGTCGCGTTGTCGAGGTCGAATGGTCGATGCAATCCATCTTGCCGGGAACACTGCCATCGGCAAAATTGCCACCACGGTCATTGTGAATATCGGATTGCTCGCCAGCCCAGGCATACATGCGCCCGATCGCTTCGGATATCATTTTTCGCTCATTTTCCGCGTCGACCGCGGCCAGCAACAGTCGGCGCACCTGCCCGAGCTGCCCTTCCGTGAAACGGATATCCGCCTCCGCCAGACAACCATAACCATAGCAGACACGGACTATTTCATCGGCTACGCACTGCCCGGCGCACAATACCAGCAAGGCAAACCACCAGCTTCGCATCAATCGTAATGAACCAGCAAGTCGAGCGGAAAACGTTTGCCTGCCAGAAAATCCCCAATGCAACGCTGGATCAGCGGACTGCGATGTCGTGCCCGTGTCGCGCTGACCTCATCCAGCGTCAGCCAGCGGGCGGCGACAATGCCATCATCCAGCGGCCGACCGGCCTCGTAGCCGCGTAACTCGCCGGCAAAGGCAAAGCGCAGATAGGTTGGATCTTCCTTGGTCGGATGCGTCCAGTTGTAGATACCTACCAGATGCGTGGGCTTGAACCGATAAGCGGTTTCTTCCAGCGTCTCGCGCACCACGGCGTCCAGTAGCGACTCCCCCTCTTCGAGATGGCCCGCCGGCTGATTGAAGGCCAGCCCGACCTCGGTTTCCTCCTCGACCAGCAGGAACTTTCCATCGCGCTGAACGACAGCGGCGACAGTGACATGCGGTTTCCAGACCATACGCAAGCTCAATCGGCAAAAGCGCTATTTTACCTGCTGATTTCGGCTAGAATTATGGGCTTTTACAGGCGCAACACGGAGAATCGAACATGTCCATGTCGGATCGCGACGGCTTTATTTGGCAAGACGGCAAGCTGGTGCCCTGGCGCGAAGCCACGACCCACGTCCTCACCCACTCCCTGCACTATGGCATGGGCGTATTCGAGGGAGTCCGCGCCTACAAGACCGAGCGTGGCACCGCCATTTTCCGCCTCAAGGAGCATACCGAGCGCCTGTTCCGCTCCGCGCACATCTTCCAGATGCAAATGCCTTTTTCTGCAGAGGAACTGAACGAAGCGCAAAAGGAAGTCATCCGCGCCAACAACCTCGAATCAGGCTACCTGCGCCCGCTGGCCTTCTTCGGATCGGAAAAAATGGGGGTCTCGCCCAAGGGCGCCAAGGTTCATGTCATCATCGCCGCCTGGCCATGGGGCGCCTATCTCGGTGAAGAGGGCATGGAGCGGGGCATTCGCATCAAGACGTCGTCGTTCACCCGTCACCACGTGAACATCACCATGGTGCGCGCCAAAGCCTCTGGCAATTACATGAATTCCATCCTCGCCAACAACGAAGCCACTACCGACGGCTACGACGAAGCCCTGCTGCTTGATCCGGAAGGCTATGTCTGCGAAGGCGCCGGTGAAAACATCTTCATCGTCAGGAACGGCAAGCTGTACACACCGGACCTCACGGCCTGCCTGGAGGGCATCACCCGCGCCACCGTCATTCAACTGGCCGGCGAAATGGGCGTAGAAGTCATCGAAAAGCGCATCACCCGCGATGAAGTCTATTGCGCCGACGAGGCCTTCTTCACCGGCACCGCCGCCGAAGTGACGCCCATCCGCGAACTCGACAACCGGCAGATCGGTGTCGGCCATCGCGGTCCGATCACCAAGGCGCTGCAGGAAAAATACTTTGACGTCGTCTACGGCCGCTCCGCTGCCCATGCCGACTGGCTTGCCACCGTCTAATCAGGGAGAAAATTGATGTCCGACAACAAAGCTGTTGAAATCACCGCCCACGACCTGCCGCTGCACTGCCCAACGCCCAGCGTCGCGCTGTGGAGCCAGCATCCACGCGTCTTCCTCGATGTCCTGAAGACCGGTGAAGTGACCTGCCCGTACTGTTCGACCAAGTACGTTTTCAAGGGCGAAGCGCCCAAGGGTCATCATTAAGCACGGGGTGGCGGGTCCGCTATCAGCGCCTGAACCCGCCGCTACCACATGAAGAAAGCATTGATTGTCGCTCCCTCCTGGATTGGCGACACCATCATGGCGCAGCCGCTGTTCGCTCGGCTGCACGCCCTCCACCCCGGCCTGCAACTGGATGCAGTCGCCCCGCGCTGGGTCGCCCCGGTCCTGCTGCGCATGGCGGAAATCGCCGATGTCATCGACAGCCCGTTCGGCCACGGCCAGCTCTCGCTGAAGCCGCGCTGGCGTCTGGCACGGATACTGGCAGACCGCCGCTACGACGCGGTTTACGTCCTGCCCAACTCACTGAAATCGGCACTGGTGCCGTGGATGGCCAGTATTCCCAAACGCGTCGGCTTCACCGGCGAATCGCGCTACGGTTTGATCAATGTCCGCCACCGACTGGACAAACAGGCCTTGCCGTTAATGGTCGAGCGCTTTGCCCAACTGGCTGAAGCGCCGGGGCACCCGCTCAAAAATTCGGTTTTCCGGCCAAAAATCCGGTCGACCGCAGCAGACCAGCAAAAAACCCTGGCCGAGTTGAATCTTGACCGTCCGGCCCGCATCGTCGCCTTCTGCCCGGGTGCCGAGTTTGGCCCGGCCAAACGCTGGCCCGCCGCCCACTTTGCCGCGCTGGCCAAACGCCTCGCCGAACAGGGATACGCCATCTGGCTGTTCGGCTCGCCCAAAGACCACGCCGTTGCCGAAGAAATCTCGCAACTCGCCCCCTCACTCTGCCGCAATCTGTGCGGCGCCACCTCGCTGGCCCAGGCCGTCGATCTGCTGGCCATGGCCGACCTGGTCGTCTGCAATGACTCCGGCCTGATGCATGTGGCCGCCGCGCTCGACCGGCCAATCGTCGCGCTGTACGGCTCGTCGTCACCCGGGTTCACACCGCCGCTCTCCGACCAGGCCGACATCCTCAGCCTCAATCTCGACTGCAGCCCCTGCTTCAAGCGTGAATGTCCACTCGGCCATCTCGATTGCCTGAACAAGCTGATGCCTGAACAAGTCTTTGCCGCCTGCCAGAAGAGGATCGCCCGATGAGCGGCCCAGCCACGTTTGCCTCGCCGGAAGATGCCGAACAGGCCTTCTACGATGCCATTGCCGAACACGATGCCGACCGTCTGATGCTGGTCTGGGCCGAAGACGAGGAAACCGTCTGCGTTCACCCCACCGGCGTTCGGCTCATCGGCCTGCTCACGATCCGCGAAAGCTGGCGCAGCATATTCTCCAATGCCCGGCTGCGCGTTCAACCCGAACCGGTCGCTCACTGGCACAGCAGCGTGATCGCCATCCACCATCTGACGGAAGTGCTTTTCGTCGGTGACGATCCCAGCCCGCACGGCCCACTCTATGTCACCCATGTCTATGTCCGGGGTTCCCATGGCTGGCGACTGGTCAGTCGGCACGCCTCGGCCGCGGACGACAGCCACCAGGCCATGGCCGAGGCTGTGCCGCATACGCTGCACTGAAGCCGGCTTGAAACCCTATCGCGCGCCCGGCTGGCTGCCCGGCGGCCAGGCGCAAACCCTGTGGCCGCTGCTCATCAAGCCTCACCCCATTCCGCTGCGTCGCGAGCGCTGGGAGACGCCGGATGCCGATTTCGTCGATGTCGATTTCCTCGACGGCCCGACAGACGCGCCTCTGCTCGTCCTCTTTCACGGGCTTGAAGGCAGCGCCCGCAGCCACTATGCCATCTCGACGGCACTCGCTTGCAAGAACGCCGGCTGGCGCCTGGCGCTACCTCATTTTCGCGGCTGCTCGGGCGAACTCAATCGCCAACCGCGCGCCTATCACTCCGGCGATTCTCAAGAAATTGATTGGATACTTCGGCGCCTGCATGCCGCCAACGGTCACCGGAAGCTACATGCAGCCGGCGTTTCGCTGGGCGGAAACGCCCTGCTCAAATGGACAGGGGAACAGGCCAGTTCGGCCGCCGAACTCGTCACCGGCATTGCCGCCCTGTGCGCCCCGCTCGACCTTGCTGCCTGTGGTCATCACCTGGCACAGGGCTTCAACCGGATCTACACGCAGCACTTCCTGAATTCCCTGAAGGCGGTATCAGCAAAGCGTTTGCGTCAGTTTCCCGGTCTTTTCGACGAATCACGCATGCGTCGGGCGATCAATCTCTACCAGTTTGACGATGCGGTGACCGCCCCGCTGCATGGATTCGATGGCGCCGACGATTATTGGCGACGCGCCTCAGCCATGCCCTGGCTGAAATCGATCGCCGTGCCAACCCTCACGGTCAACCCGAAAAATGATCCATTTTTCCCATCCCGCCATCTCCCGACCCGTGCCGACGTCAGCATCAGCGTGCGTCTCGAACACCCGGAGAACGGCGGCCATGTGGGTTTTGTCACAGGTGACTTTCCGGGAAATCTGGACTGGCTACCCCAAAGACTCTTACACTTCTTTCTTTACGAAACGTCATAAATGCGAGCAATTTGAGCCGAAACGGTCTGGCGCACAGATATTGCAACAATATCCAGGCATCATTTCGCCTCTCCCCACAGCAACCCTAACGACTGGATAAGCATGCGCCAACTTCCCGCAGAAATCTTTAAGGCCTACGACATTCGTGGCATCGTCGATAAATCGCTGACCGCCGACGTGGTCCGCCAGATCGGTCACGCACTGGGCTCACTGGCCCTCGAGCAAGGCCAGAAGGCCATCGCCGTCGGTCGCGACGGTCGCCTGTCCGGTCCAGAACTGTCCGGCGCCTTGATGGACGGTATTTGTGCCGCTGGTTGCGATGCCATCGACGTCGGTTGCGTTCCGACCCCGGTCACCTACTTCGCCGCTTACGAACTCGGCTGCCACTCCTGCGTTTCGGTCACCGGCAGCCATAATCCGCCGGACTACAACGGCCTGAAAATGGTCATCGGCGGCAACACGCTGGCGCTCGAGGCCATCCAGGACCTGAAAAAACGGATTGAAGCCGGCAACCTGAAGCACGGCCAGGGCAAGCGCACTTCGGCCGACGTCCTGGACGCCTACGTCGATAAAATCGTCGGTGACGTCAAGCTGGCCCGCCCGATGAAGATCGTCATGGATTGCGGCAACGGCGTCGCCGGTGCCATTGCGCCGGCGCTCTTCAAGCGTCTGGGCTGCGACATCGTGCCGCTGTTCTGCGAAGTTGATGGCAATTTCCCGAACCATCACCCGGACCCGTCCAAGCCGGAAAACCTGGCCGACGTGATCAAGGCCCTCCGGGAAACCGACGCTGAAATCGGCATCGCCTTCGACGGCGACGGCGACCGCCTCGGCGTCGTCACCAAGGACGGCGAAATCATCTTCCCGGACCGCCAGTTGATGCTGTTCGCGGCTGATGTCCTCTCCCGGGTTCCCGGCGGCACGGTGATCTACGACGTCAAATGTACCCGCCTGCTCGCCCCGTGGATCAAGGAACACGGTGGCGTACCGCTGATGTGGAACACCGGCCACGCACTGGTCAAGGCCAAACTCAAGGAAACCGGCGCCCCGCTGGCCGGCGAGATGTCGGGCCACACCTTCTTCAAGGAGCGCTGGTTTGGTTTTGACGATGGCCTTTATACCGGCGCCCGTCTGCTCGAAATTCTCTCCCGTTCAGCCGACGCCAACGCCCCGCTCAAAGCACTGCCTAACTCCCCATCGACCCCGGAACTCAACATCAAGATGGCTGAGGGCGAACCTTTCACGCTGATCGACCGGTTGAAAGCTGACGGAAAATTTAACGGCGCGGACGAAATCATCACGATTGACGGCGTCCGCGTAGAATACGCAGATGGTTTCGGTCTGGCCCGCCCGTCGAATACGACACCCGTGGTGGTCCTGCGTTTTGAAGCCGATAACGCCACTGCGCTGGAACGCATCCAGGCTGATTTCCGCCAGGCACTCCAGTCGGTTTGGCCTGGAATCATTTTGCCGTTTTAAGGGGATTTCGTGAGCGACACAGCCGCTGACCAGCTCTTTCTGGGACGCCAGCCCATCCTTGACCGCGACCAGCGGCTTTACGCTTACGAACTTTTATTCCGCAGCGGCAGCCGCAATGCGGCTGATGTCACCTGCGGCGTGCATGCCACTGCCACCGTCATTGCCAATGCCTTTTCCGAACTGGGCGTCGAAGCAGCCCTGGGCAGCCATCGCGGTTTCATCAATGTCGACGAAAACTTCCTGTTCAGCGACATGCTGGAACTGCTGCCACGTCATGCGGTCGTTCTCGAAATTCTCGAAACTGTCCCACCGACACCGGCCGTCATCGAGCGCTGCATCGCACTGAGGGCAGCCGGTTTCACGCTGGCGCTGGATGACGTCATCCAGCTGGAACCGGAATTTGCCGAACTGCTGGCACTGGTCGAGATCGTCAAGGTCGACATCCAGCCGCTATCGCGTATCCAGTTGATGCAACTGGTCATGAAACTGAAGCCCATGGGCAAGCAGTTGCTGGCCGAAAAAGTCGATTCTCGCGAGCAGATGGAACAATGCCTGAAGCTCGGGTTCACGCTGTTTCAAGGCTACTATTTCGCCAAGCCAACGATCATTTCCGGCAAGAAGCTCGACCATTCGCAACTGTCGTTGATGAAGCTGATGGGCCTGCTCCTCGCCGATGCCTCCACCACCGAAATCGAAGCGGCGCTCAAACCCGAGCCAGGGCTGACCGTCAACCTGCTGCGCATGACCAATTCGGTAGGAGCTGGCTGTACCGAGAGAATCACCTCACTGGGCCATGCCATTACCGTGCTCGGTCGCCGCCAACTACAACGCTGGCTGCAATTGCTGGTCTTTGCCTCCGGCAACCAGAATGGCAGCTGCAATCCGTTGTTGCTACTGGCTGCAACACGCGGTCGCCTGATGGAACTGCTGGCAGCCGAGTTACGGCCAGGCGAGGGCGCCTTCGCCGATCAGGCTTTTATGGTGGGTATCATGTCACTGATGCCAGCGCTGGTTGGCCTTTCAGTTACCGAAATCGTCGTACCCCTTGGTTTGACCGCCGATGTCCGCGACGCCTTGTGCGATGGCACGGGCCCTCTCGGCGCCCTGCTCCGCCTGGCAGAAAATAGTGAAAATGGTGATATTTCCGCGTTGACCGCAGCACTCGCCGAGTTGCCGGGCTTGAGTGCCAAAGCGCTCAACCGCACCCAGACACAGGCACTGCAATGGGCCAACAGCATTGCGCAGGAGCAACCCGCCTAAGCGCGCTCCCGTTACAAAAACGCGACAGCACCCGCACAAACCAGCACAGGGACTCGTCTACAATCATCTCGTTTTCAATGACGTGAGCAGACCATGAACCTTGGGCAGAACCCGCAATTTCGACAAGGCACACCGCCTGGGCCAGTGGCCAAGCTGGCCGCCTTCGTCCTGAGCGTGGCCTTCATGGTACTGGCCTTCATGTTTTCACTGGTTGCGTTGGCGATTGTGGCGGTCGCCGGCGTGATGCTGGGCGGCTGGCTGTGGTGGAAAACCCGCGCGCTGCGCAAGCAGATGCAGGAAATGCGCGACGCCCAAACGATGGGACGTCCACAGCAGCCGGCGCGAAGCGATCAGGTGATTGAAGGCGAATTCATCCGCGAAGCCGGGCCGGACCAGCGCCTGCCCTGATCAGCGCAACTTGGGGTTCAACGTACCTCGGTTGTAATCCTTGTCACCTGGCATCACCGTCCGGCCTATGCCAAAAATACCCCCTTGGGCCTCTGCCGGGCGCACCTTGTTTTCCGGGTACTCGGCGGCCACTTTCTGAGCCGCTGCGGCCTTGGCTTGATCCACGAATTCCCAGCGACCGTTTGGAAAAAGACGCACTTTTTGCCCGTCGACCGTCGTGGCCTCCAGCGGCGTACGGTCCAGTTCAGCAGCGAGGCACTGCCCCGCCGCCAGGATTATCATGAGTGCAAAAACGGTTTTCATAGCCGGCCCTCAACCCAGGTCGGCACCGACGCCAATGCAGCCGTCAGGTTTTCCGGCTGTGTACCGCCGGCCTGCGCCATGTCCGGACGCCCGCCCCCCTTGCCGCCGACCTGCTGGGCGACCATGTTAACCAGCTCGCCTGCCTTGACCTTGCCGGTCAGGTCAGCCGTCACGCCGGCAATCAGCGTCACCTTGCCATCCACCACTGAGGCCAGCACGATGGCCGCTGATTTCAGCTTGTCGCGCAGCTTGTCCATGGTTTCGCGCAGCGCGTTGACGTCAGCGCCTTCGAGCGTTGCCGCGAGAACCTTGGCCCCCTTGACGTCGACGGCGTTCGACAACATGTCGTCGCCTTGCGCCGAAGCCAGCTTGCCCTTGAGGGCGGCCAGTTCGCGTTCGAGCTTCTTGACCTGATCGAGCACGGCCAGCACGCGGCCATGCACATCCTTCGGCAATACCTTGAGGGTGCCGGCGACACCGCCGAGGGCGGTTTCCATGTCCTGCATGTAGGCCAGCGCGTTGTCGCCGGTAACCGCTTCGACACGGCGCACGCCGGCAGCAACGCCACCTTCGGCCGTGATGCTGAACAGGCCGATGTCGCCGGTCCGTGAAACGTGGGTGCCGCCGCACAGTTCGCGCGAGGAACCGATGTCGAGGACGCGCACGTCGTCGCCATACTTTTCACCGAAGAGCATCATGGCACCGAGCTTCTGGGCTTCGGCAATCGGCAGGACGCGGGTTTCGGTGGCGACGTTGGCGAGAATCTCCGCATTGACGATATTCTCGACGCGGCGGATTTCCTCGTCGGTCATCGGCTGGTTATGCACGAAGTCGAAGCGGGTCTTGTCCGGATCGACCTGCGAGCCCTTTTGCTGGACGTGATCGCCGAGTACTTCGCGCAGCGCTTTGTGCAGCAGGTGGGTCGCCGAGTGGTTGCGCATGATGCGCTGGCGTGCCAGCACATCGACCTTGGCGGCGACGCCGTTGCCAACCGAGATGGTGCCGGTCTTGACCACACCGTGGTGGCCGAAGACGGTGGCCTGGATTTTCTGCGTATCTTCGACGGCGAAGATGCCATGCACCGACTGCAGCGCGCCGCAGTCGCCGACCTGGCCGCCGGATTCGGCGTAGAATGGCGTGTCGTCAAGGACAACGACGCCCATTTCGCCTTCATTGAGCTGGTTGACCGCAGCACCGTCCTTGTACAGGGCGAGTACATTGGCTTTGGCTTCGAGGGTGGCGTAGCCGTGGAAAGTCGTAGCAGGGCCGTCGTACTCGAGATTGGTCGCCATCTTGAACTTGCCGGCGGCGCGCGCCTGGTCCTTCTGGCGGGCCA
>DAOLIO010000071.1:0-12565 GCA_035328505.1 Azonexus sp. | reverse complement strand
CGACGGGAACGCTTCGCAAATATTCACACAAGTCGTCATGTCAAAAGATTAGGATGGATTGCCTAAATCATTTTGGAGAATAAATATGGGACTTCTTGATTCTGTCGTGGGTGCTTTGAGTGGTGGTCAATCCGGTGGTGGCAATGGTTTGCTTGAAGTTGCCATGCAACTCCTCAATAACCCCCAGACCGGCGGTCTGGCCGGTCTGGTCAATTCTTTCCAGCAGGGCGGCCTCGGCAATATCGTCAATTCCTGGGTGTCGAATGGCCAGAACCTGCCAATTTCTGCCGAGCAATTGCAAAGTGTGCTCGGTGGCTCCACCCTGCAGGATATTGCAGCCAAGCTGGGTGTCAGCCCGGACCAGGCGTCCGGCAGCCTGGCCAGCATGCTGCCACAACTGGTTGATCACCTGACCCCGAATGGCCAACTGCCCCAGGGGGGTGGTGATTTGATGGCCCAAGGCCTCGAATTGCTTAAAGGCAAGATGTTTGGCTGATCAATGATCGGACTGCGGCAAAAGGCCGCATTCCACAACGGGCGGGCGTCCGGTAGCATCCGACTTGATCTTGGTCGGATGCAACTGGGTCGGACTAACCTCTCGTTCATGGCCCGCTCGTCAGAGTCGGGCCATTTTTTTATCGATCGAGAAATCGCTCAAGCAGGACGTTGAGAAAGCGCCGGCCACGAAGGGTTGGCGCAATGCGCTCCGGCCCGACTGTCAGCAGGCCTTCGGCTTCAACCGCCTTGAGTTTCGGCAGGATTACATTGAGTGGCTGTGCCGTGCGGGCTTCGAACAGTGACGGGTGAAAGCCATCGGCGAGGCGCAGGGCATTCATCAGAAACTCGACAGGCAGATCGCTGATGTCGATCTCGCGCGACTCCTGAATCGGGTTGCCGCTCCGTACATTGTCCAGATAAGCCGTGGGGTGCTTCCAGCGCATCTGGCGCAGTACGCGGTCATGCAGCGTCAGCTTGGCATGGGCACCGGCACCGATGCCGAGATAATCACCGAAATACCAGTAGTTCAGGTTGTGCTTGCATTGCTTGCCGCGCTGGGCGAAGGCCGAGGTTTCGTAATTGCTGAATCCGGCGGTGGCCAGTCGGGCCTCGATGCTCTCCTGCATGTCGGCGCAGATATCGCTTTCGGGCAGCTCGGGCGGGAAGGCGGCGAAGCGGGTGTTCGGTTCCAGCGTGAGCTGGTAACAGGACAGATGCGATGGGGAAAAGCGCAAGGCCGTTTCCACATCCATGAGCGCTTGCGCATGCGTTTGGCCAGGCAGGCCATACATCAGATCGAGATTGAACGACTCAAAATGCTCGCCGGCCAGTTGCGCTGCGCACCTTGCTTCGGCGGCGCCGTGAATGCGACCGAGGGCTTTCAGGTGGTCATCGTTGAAGCTCTGAATGCCGAGTGACAGGCGATTGACGCCGGCGGCGCGGAAGCCGGCAAATTTCTCGGCTTCGACGGTACCGGGATTGGCTTCCAGCGTGATCTCGGCATCGGGCGACAGCATGGCCAGTGCCCGGAAGGCGGTGATCAGTTCGTCGATGGCGGCGGGTGAGAGCAGGCTGGGCGTACCGCCGCCAAAGAAGACACTGACGACCGGCCGGCCCCAGATCAGCGGCAGGGCCGATTGCAGGTCTGCAATCAGTGCATCGACGTATTCGCGCTCGGGAATGGTGCCATGGGCCTCATGCGAGTTGAAATCGCAGTACGGACACTTTCGCACACACCACGGCACGTGGACGTACAGCGCCAAAGGCGGTGAAACGCGGAATTCCAGGTTTGCTGCGGTCAACCGGGAATTTTGGGCAAAAATCGGAATGGTGCGGGCCACGGATTTAGAGTGCCTGCAGGCGGGTGATCAGTTGTTGCATGGCCTGGCCACGATGCGAGATGCGGTTCTTGGTGTCGGCATCGAGTTCCGCGGCGGTCTTGTCGAATGCCGGCAGATAAAACATCGGGTCGTAGCCGAAGCCGCCCTCACCGCGTTCGGCCGGCAGGATTTCACCGTGCCATTCGCCTTCGGCGATCAGGGGCTGCGGATCTTCGGCATGGCGGACAAGGACAATGACCGATACAAAGTGTGCATCACGATGACAGGTGTCGCCCAGATCGGCGAGCAGCTTCTGGTTGTTGCGGGCATCTGATTTCGGTTCGCCGGCATAGCGGGCGGAATAGACGCCCGGCGCACCGCCAAGTGCGGCGACGCACAGCCCTGAGTCATCGGCCAGCGCAGGCAGGCCGGACGCTTTCGAGGCATGCCTGGCCTTGGCCAGCGCGTTTTCAACGAAGGTGCAATGCGGCTCCTCGGCTTCCGCAATGCCCAGCTGGCCTTGCGGAATCACTTCGAAGCCGAGCGGGGCCAGCAGCGCGTTCAGCTCCTTCATTTTCTTGGCGTTGTTCGAGGCGAGAACGAGTTTCTTCATGCTGCCAGAGCGCTTTGCTGGGCGGCAGTCAGTTGACGGATGCCCATGGTCGCGAGGTCAACCAGGACGCTCATCTGCTCGCGGCTGAACGGTTCGCCCTCGGCCGTACCCTGGATTTCGACAATGCCACCGGCGCCAGTCATCACGACATTCATGTCGGTGTCGCAGTCCGAGTCCTCCGGGTAGTCGAGGTCGAGGACCGGGGCGCCCTTGTAGATACCCACGGAAATCGCAGCCACATGGTCGCGCACCGGGTTGGCCGGCAGTTTGCCGGCAGTCACCAGCTTTTCGCAGGCTTCGTAAAGGGCGACCCAGGCGCCGGTGATCGACGCACAGCGCGTGCCGCCATCCGCCTGCAGCACGTCGCAGTCCAGCGTGATCTGGCGTTCGCCGAGTGCCTTGAGGTCGGTGACGGCACGCAGGCTACGGCCGATCAGGCGCTGGATTTCCTGTGTCCGGCCGGTCTGCTTGCCTTTGGCTGCTTCGCGGGATGAGCGCGTATGCGTGGCGCGCGGCAACATGCCGTATTCGGCGGTCACCCAGCCTTGACCTTTACCGCGCAGGAAGGGGGGCACGTTTTCCTCGACCGACGCTGTGCACAGCACGCGGGTGTCGCCCATCTCGATCAAGACCGAGCCTTCGGCGTGACGGGTGAAATTGCGGGTGATCTTGATGGTGCGGAGCTGATCCGGCTGGCGTTGGCTGGGGCGCATGAAATTCCTTATTTTTTTGGGGTGTATTTATCAATGGCGGAGCGGATTTCATCAATCGCCCGTTCAATTTCGTCATCGCTCAGATCGCTCTTGTAGGCCGGGTTGCGGCCGAATTCGTCGAGTCGGGTGGTGACTTCGTCCTGCGTCATGGTCAGGGTGGAAATGGCGCTACTCGCCTCCTCGACGTAGGTGTCCTCCCAGCGGACGGCGACGACGGAAAGATTGTCACCGTGCGCGCCTGCCTTGGCCTCGGCCTGATTGAGCATCAACGGTAGCGCCTGCAGCAGGTTTGCGCCGTTCAGTGTGGCGGCCATCATGTCACTGGAGATCTCACCCCATAGGCCGTCGGTGCTCAATAATACGATGTCACCATGATCCAGCGGCGTCTTGCGCGAAAATTCAATTTCAGGGGGGGTCGGACTGCCCAGGCAACTGTAGATCTTGTTGCGATCGGGGTGAAAGTGCGCCTGAGCCTCGGTGATCATGCCTTCTTCGATCAGCAGACGGATGCGTGAGTGATCCTTGGTCTGCGCAACAAGGCGACCATCGCGGATCAGATAGAGCCGGGAATCTCCGGCGTGCGCCCAGTAGGCGACATTGTCCTGAACGATACAGGCGACGCAGGTGGTACGCGGCGTGTCTTTCAGCTTGTGGCGGGAGGCGTAGTCGAGAATGGCGTGATGGGCGTTGGTCATCCCCTTTTGCAGGAAGCGGAAGGGGTCGGCAAGTAGCGGGCGTGCTTCACGCTGGAATGAATCGGCCAGCGTCTGGACCGCGATTTGCGCGGCAATCTCGCCGTAGTGATGCCCCCCCATGCCGTCGGCGACGACCATCAGCAAGGCATCTCGCGAGTAGCAATACGTGGTCCGGTCTTCGTTGTTGGCACGGCCGCCCTGGCGGCTCTCCTGATAGATGGTGAATCTCATGACATCGGCTTTCTGATTTTCTCGACAAAGCGACCGATCCAGTTCGGATTGCTTTTCGGCCGCGGCGGCGTAATGGTCTCGACGAGCGCCTTTTGCAGGGCAAAGACGCTTTGCGGACGGTAAAGATGATTGAGGTTGAGGCACCAGTCGATGATTTCGAGCAGGCGGTCTGAAAACTGGCCATCCCAGCGCAGCATGGCGGGTGGCAGGGTATCTTTTTTCAGGCGTGCATCCGCAGCTTGCGGCGCACAGCCGGCCAGGCAGGCATACATCGAGGCCCCCACGCTGTAAATGTCGCTCCAGGGGCCGAGGTCCTTGCGGGAGCCATAGTGTTCCGGCGAAGCAAAGCCCGGCGTGTACATGGGCTTGAGCACGGGCTGGTCCGTGATTAGCGTCTGGCGCGCTGCGCCGAAATCGATCAGCACTGGCGTATTGTCGGCACGCAGATAGATGTTGGACGGTTTCAGGTCGAGATGCAGCAGTTTGTTCGAATGGACTTCGCGCAGCCCGTTCAGCATGCGTGTAAAGACGCCGCGAATGAAACGTTCCGAGATATGCCCCTGATGCTTCTGGATGAATTCCTGCAAGGTCCGTCCGTGCTCGTATTCCATCACCATGTAGACAGTTTCGTTGGCACGGAAGAAATTCACTACGCGGATCACATTCGGGTGCGACAGGCGGGCCAGTGCCCGGCCTTCCTCGAAAAAGCATTTCATCCCGTAGCGGAAGGCGCCCAGGTGATCAGCTGTAATCACCGGCTTGGTCTGGCCGCGGGCTCGCAGGGCCAGGCTGTTGGGCAGATACTCCTTGATCGCTACTTGATGGCCGCCCGCATCCGTGGCCAGGTACACAATTGAAAAGCCGCCGAGCGAAAGCTGGCGGTCTATTGTGTACTCTTCAAGCGGATAGCCGTTAGGTAGAGGGTGATTGGCTTGTTGCGCCATGGATCTCGCGGTTATGATGCAATTTCAGGCATTTTCGGGCGTGTTGTCCGGACTGTAAAGCGAGGGATTCCCGAGAATGATTTGTAGTATGACTGGTTATGCCGTTAAAGCGCGTGATCTTGAACACGGAACATTGCAGCTTGAGCTGAAAAGCGTCAACTCACGGTATCTGGATTTTCATTTTCGCGTCACTGATGATTTGCGTTCGCTTGAAATGCCCTTGCGCGAACTGCTGGCGTCCAAACTTTCACGCGGCAAGGTGGAGTGCAGGCTTTCTTTTAATGCAGCCGCCGCGCGTGCCGACCAATTGCAACTGAATGGCGAGCTTCTGTCGACGTTGAAGTCGCTCAACGCGCGTGTACTCGGCGAGATGCCCGGTGCATTGCCGCTATCGGTCAATGAAACCCTGCGCTGGCCCGGCATGTTCGGTGACCAGAATCTGGATTTTGCGGCCCTGGGTCCAGAGGTGCTGGCTTTGGCGCGTACGGTGCTGGAAGAATTCACGGCCTCGCGTGGCCGTGAGGGCGAAAAGCTGGCCGAGATGATCATTGACCGCGTCAATGCCATGCGTGACATCGTTCGTCGGGTTGCGCCCCGCATCCCGGAAGCGCAGACCTTATTTACCGACAAGTTGCGCCAGCGCCTGATCGATGCCCTGGGCAACGCCAGCGATGACCGCATTCTGCAAGAGGTGGCGGTTTTTGCCACGCGCATTGACGTGGCTGAAGAATTGTCTCGCCTGACGACACATCTTGATGAAGTCGAGCGGGTGCTCAAGCAGGGTGGGGCCTGTGGCAAACGACTCGATTTCCTGATGCAGGAACTCAACCGTGAAGCCAATACGCTCGGTTCCAAGTCGGCCATCACCGAGGTCTCGCAGGCGTCGATGGATCTCAAGCTGCTCATCGAACAAATGCGCGAACAAATACAAAACCTGGAATAACCCTGCAGTGGCTTAACTGGGCTGCGATTCATTTGGCCTGATTTGAATTTAGGGCGTTTTTTCCGGTTGACCGCAGATCGGGCGTTTGGCGGTGGAAATGTTGCGTTTGCGTTCGTTGCGATTCTCCGTTTCCGGCCTTGGGTGAGCCTTGGTTAGAATAGCGGTGAGTCCGCACTGGCGGGCGCTTTCCTGAGGGATCCATGGCCGGAAATCTTTATGTAGTGGCCGCACCGTCCGGTGCTGGCAAGACCACCCTGGTTAGACTGCTTCTCGAGCAGGAGGCGGCAGTTCAGCTGTCCATTTCGTATACCACCCGGGCGCCCCGTGTTGGCGAAGTCAATGGCCGGGAATATCACTTCGTGGATGCCACCGAATTTCAGGCGATGATTGCCCGCGAGGAATTCCTCGAGTGGGCTGAAGTGCATGGAAATTTCTATGGCACGTCAAAGAAATGGATTGCCGACCAATTGGCGGCCGATCGCGATGTCTTGCTCGAAATTGACTGGCAAGGCGCCCAGCAAGTGCGCAAGTTGTTTCCGCAGGCAATTGGTGTTTTCATCTTGCCGCCATCGATGGATGAACTGACCCGGCGCCTGACCGGCCGCGGTACCGATAGCGCCGACGTCATTTCCCGTCGCTTGGCCGCGGCGCAGGCCGAAATGCGCCATGTCGGGGAATTCGACTATGTTATTATTAATGACCAGTTGGCTCGGGCGCTGGATGATTTGCGCGCGGTAGTGCGCGCATCCCGACTGAGCTTTGGGGCCCAGCGTGTCCGACACGCCGCCCTGTTTCAAAGAATGATCTGATTTTGAGGTTTACATGGCCCGCGTTACCGTTGATGACTGCCTGAAGAAAATCCCGAACCGCTTCCTGATGACGCTGGCTGCTGCCCATCGCGCCCGTCAGCTGGCCAATGGCGCGACGCCACTGGTTGACGGAGAAAAGCACAAGCCGACGGTTGTTGCACTCAAGGAAATGGGTGCCGGCAAGATTGGTCTGGAAGTGCTCAACCGCGGCCAGGCCTGAAAGCAGGGGCGGTGAAGACTGATGGATTCCGCGCCGTCACCTCTGCCGCCTGCTGATGAGGAACCCGCTTACCGGGTATTCCTCGAGAGTCTTGATTACCTTTCTCCTGCTGAGTTAGAAAAAATAAAGGCCGCGTATGCGTACGCGGCCAAAGCGCACGCCAATCAGCGCCGGATGTCAGGCGAGGCTTACATCACCCATCCGCTGGCAGTGGCTGGCGCGGTGGTTGAGTGGCGGATGGATGCTGATGCAATCGCCGCGGCGCTGCTGCATGATGTGCTGGAAGATACCGGCGCCACCAAGCACGAGCTGGCCGAAAAATTCGGCAAGGAAGTCGCCGAGCTGGTCGATGGCCTCTCCAAGCTGGACAAGATGGAGTTTGCCTCCTATCAGGAGGCGCAGGCCGAGAACTTCCGCAAGATGCTGATGGCCATGGCGCGGGATTTGCGCGTTGTGCTGATCAAGCTGGCCGACCGCCAGCACAATATCCGTACGATGTCGGCGATGCGGGCCGACAAGCGGGCGCGCATCGCGCGCGAAACGCTGGAAATCTATGCACCCATCGCCCTGCGTCTGGGACTGAACAAGCTTTCCCGCGAGTTGCAGGACACCTCGTTCCGCTTGATTCACCCGCATCGCGCCGAGGTGCTGGCCAAGGCGCTGAATGCGGCCCGGGGCAATCGCAAGGAGTTGCTGACGCGGATTCTCGATGGCATCCGGGACAAGCTGGCGCATTCAGGTCTGAAAGCCGAGGTCTTCGGGCGTGAAAAGAGTCTGTACTCCATCTTCCGGAAGATGAAGGAAAAGCAGCTCTCATTCGCACAAGTGCTGGATATCTACGGTTTTCGGGTCGTTGTCGAAAATGTCCCGACCTGCTATCTGGCCATTGGTGCCCTGCATAGCCTCTATAAACCGGTGCCCGGAAAATTCAAGGATTACATCGCCATTCCCAAGGCCAATGGCTATCAGTCGCTCCACACGACGCTGATCGGGCCCTACGGTACGCCGGTTGAGGTCCAGATACGCACGCGTGAAATGCATAACGTGGCGCAGGAAGGCGTCGCGGCGCACTGGTTGTACAAGGACATGGACGAAAGCAGCGCCGATTTGCAGATCAAGACGCATAAATGGCTGCAATCGCTGCTCGAAATGCAGACCAGTGATTCGGCGGAGTTCTTCGAAAACGTCAAGATCGACCTCTTCCCTGATGAGGTATATGTCTTAACGCCAAAAGGCAAGATCATGGCCATGCCGCGGGGGGCGACCGTGGTCGATTTTGCCTATGCAGTGCATACCGATGTTGGTCATCACTGTACTGCCGCACGCGTTAATCAGGAGCTTTCACCCCTCCGTACCGAATTGAAGAATGGCGATCTGGTCGAGATCGTGACCTCGCCACAATCCAAGCCCAATCCTGTCTGGCTGACCTACGTGAAGACCGGCAGGGCGCGCAGCAAGATTCGCCATTTTCTGCGTACCATGCAGAATGAAGAGTCCGCCCGTCTTGGCGAGCGACTCTTGCGCCAGGAGCTGCTGTCGCTTGGCGTGGTCCCGATTTCGATTCCGGCTGCTGCCTGGGATCAGATGGTCAAGTCGAGCGGCCAGAAATCCATGGAGGATTTGTACACCGAGATTGGCCTCGGCAAGCGTCTGCCCTCGGTGGTCGCCCGTCGTTTGCTGGCCCGCGAGGACATGTCGCACGACTCACCAAGCGGCATGACGCTGGCCATCCACGGCACCGAAGGCATGGCCATCCAGCTGGCCAGTTGTTGTCAGCCAATTCCGGGTGATCCAATTATCGGATCGATCCGCAAGGGTAGTGGATTGGTCATTCACACGCACGACTGCGCAACAATACGCAAGTCGCGCTCGTCCGAGCCGCAAAAATGGATTGATGTCGAGTGGGAGCCCGAAGAAGGCAAATTGTTCGACATTCGTATCAGGGTCGAGGTAAAAAATACTCGTGGCGTGCTCGCCCAGGTGGCGGCTGCCATCGCCGAGGCGGGGTCGAACATTGAGCATGTGGCGATGGATGCCGATCCCGAATGTCTGTTTACCTTGCTCCGTTTCACGATTCAGGTTGCCAATCGCAACCATCTGGCATCCGTGATGCGCGGCATGCGTCACATTCCTGAAGTCACCCGAATTACCCGCGAAAGGGGAGGCGAGACTTGAGGATTCTCGTGCTGGGTGCCGGCGTGGTCGGCACAACGAGTGCGTGGTATCTCGCCCGAGCCGGGCATCAGGTGACCGTGGTAGATCGTCAATTGGTGGCCGGCAACGAAACCAGCTTCGCCAATGGTGGGCAGATATCAGTGTCGCATGCCGAGCCTTGGGCCAATCCGCACGCACTGTCGCATTTGCTGAAATGGATGGGCCGTGAAGATGCCCCGCTGCTCTGGCGCTGGCGATCTGATCCGGACCAGCTGGCCTGGGGCCTGCGCTTCCTGGGCGAATGCCTGCCGGGACGGACCCGGCGCAACATCGCGGCCATTGTCGCCATGGCGCTCTATAGCCGAGGCCGCTTGCAGGCGCTGCGCGCCGAGCTGGCGCTCCAATACGACCAGCTTGAGCGCGGCATCCTGCACATTTATACCGATCACAAGGAGTATGCACTGGCCACCGACGCGGCGGGCCTGATGCGCCAGTTTGGCTTGGATCGTGTCACGGTCGACGCCGAAAATTGCCTGAAAATCGAACCTTCGCTTGCCGATGCGCGCGCCCTGCTGGTCGGCGGAGACTACACGCCCTCCGATGAATCGGGCGATGCCCACAAGTTCACGGTTGAACTGGCCGCCAGGGCGCAAACAACCGGCGTCGATTTTCGCTTTGGAACGACGATCGACCGTATCCTGGCTGCCGATGGCAAAATTACCGGCGTGGTCATGCAGGCTGAGGGGCAAACTGAAGTATTGAGCGCCGATGCCTACGTCGTTGCTTTGGGCAGCTATTCGCCATTGTTGCTGAAACCAGTGGGAATTCGCTTGCCGGTCTATCCCGCCAAGGGCTATTCGGCAACGTTGACGCTTGCCGAGGGGAGCGTGGCACCAACCGTCAGTATCACCGACGACGAGTGCAAACTGGTTTTTTCCCGACTCGGCAACCGTCTTCGGATTGCCGGTACTGCGGAGTTCAACGGCTACAACCTTGATCTCAATCCGATTCGTTGCCAGGCCCTGATATCCCGTGCGCGCCAGCTGTTCCCCGGGCTGAAAGCGACGGGCGAGCCCGAGTTCTGGTGCGGGCTTCGTCCAACGACGCCATCAAACGTCCCGCTTATCGGCCAGACGCGTTACGAAAATCTTTGGCTCAATACCGGCCATGGCACACTGGGCTGGACGATGGCCTGCGGCTCCGCCGCTTCGCTGGCCGACATGATGAGCGGCGTCTCGCCGGTGCCCGACTTTCCCTTTCAGCAATGTTGATTGATACCCACTGTCATCTCGATGCCGTGGAATTTGATGCGGATCGTGAGGCAGTCTATGCGGCAGCCATCGCCGCTGGTATCGGACGGATGGTCGTGCCGGCGGTCGCGGTCGACGGCTTTTCCAAGACCAAAATGGTCGTCGAGCATTTTCCAGGCTGTGTCGCAGCCTATGGCATTCATCCGCTGTACGTGACGCGGGCAGCAGAGACGGACCTGAATATTCTGCGTGATTGGCTGGTGCGGGAAAAACCGCTGGCAGTGGGTGAAATCGGACTCGACCATTTCGTGACTGACATCGATTTGGCGCGCCAGGAATATTTTTTCGTAGAGCAATTGAAGCTGGCGAGTGCGTTCGATCTGCCGGTCCTACTTCACGTGCGGCGTGCTGTCGATCCGATACTCAAGCAACTGCGGCGATTCCGCGTGCGCGGCGGTATTGCTCATGCGTTCAACGGCAGCCGTCAACAAGCCGATACATTCATCAACCTGGGTTTTGGGCTCGGCTTTGGTGGCGCAATGACGTTCAGTGGTTCAACACGAATCCGCGAACTGGCTGCGACATTACCGCTCGAATCGATTGTCCTGGAAACCGACGCACCGGATATTCCTCCGGCCTGGCTGAATGGCGGGCGCAATAGCCCTGCCGAGTTGTCGCGCATCGCCAGTGTTCTGGCCGAGTTGCGCGGAATGTCTCGAGAAGACGTGATTACCGTAACTGCCGGCAACGCTCGCCGGATACTGCCCGGCATTTGATTGCCGTCAACATGCCATCCAAGGTGTGGCGGAGTTTGCCTTCAATTTGATCTGCAATAAAGAAGCATAACCTTATGCGCGTACACTGAATGGGCTGATTTTCGGCTGATGGCACGTGTGGTCACGCGAACGTCGGCTAACAGGCAATCAGGGAGTGTTGCAAGCGGGTGGGAAAAGGGGCCTGCCCGTGGCGGATCAACCGGCAAAATCGTGAAAACAATGACAGAAAAGCCCCCAAAAAGCGGCGCAGCGCGTCGCCAATTCATTTTCGATTCCGCCAAGATGGTGTGTGGCGTCGGCATGCTGGGCCTCGGCCTCGGGCTGTACGCCAAACAGTCGAAGGCGCTGCCAGCGTTGGCGCTGCGCCCTCCCGGTGCTTTGCCGGAAGAAGACTTTCTCGGCGCTTGCATCCGTTGTGGCTTGTGCGTGCGCGACTGTCCTTACAACACGCTGGATCTGGCCAAGCCGGAAGCGCCGGTGGCCACGGGTACGCCTTACTTCAAGGCACGCAATATTCCGTGCGAAATGTGTGAAGACATTCCGTGCATCAAGGCCTGCCCGACGGGGGCGCTGGATCATTCGCTGACCGATATCAACAAGGCCAGGATGGGCATCGCTGTGCTCATCGACCACGAGACCTGTCTGAATTTCCTCGGGCTGCGCTGCGATGTTTGTTATCGCGTTTGCCCGGTCATCGACAAGGCTATTACGCTGGATACCGTACCCAATCCGCGTACCGGGCGGCACGCCATGTTCCTGCCGACGGTACACTCCGATTACTGCACTGGCTGCGGCAAGTGTGAAAAGTCATGCGTCCTTGAAGAGGCGGCCATTCGCGTCTTGCCGCCACAACTGGCCAAGGGTGCGCTCGGCAAACATTACCGTCTGGGCTGGGATGAGAAGTCCAAGGCCGGCCATTCGTTGATGGATGAATCAAAGATGATTGACCTGCCTGATCGCCTGCCCGAAGGCGCAGTCTTGCCCGGTCACTACGATCCCGCCAGCGGCCATACCGAAACAGCCCGCGGACTGCCTGGCAGCGAGGCCGGTGTGATACCCAGACTGCCTCCCGGGCTGGGAGAAAAACCATGAGCGCCGCCAAAAATAAGCGGATCGGTGCGGAGGCAGTCATCGAAAAAGGTTGGTTGCGCGCACACAAATGGCTGATTCTTAGGCGCATTTCGCAGTTCTCCATCCTGGCGCTATTTTTGGCCGGGCCTTGGTTGGGTCATTGGATCGTCAAAGGAAATCTCGCTTATAGCTATACATTGGGTGTCTTGCCCTTGACTGACCCATATGTAGCGCTACAGTCGATGGCGACCGGGCATTTTCCAGAAATGCTGGGTGTGATCGGCATGGCCATCGTCATGCTCTTTTACTTTTTGGTCGGCGGGCGGGCT
>DAOLIO010000070.1:0-12599 GCA_035328505.1 Azonexus sp. | reverse complement strand
CCATACCGGCATGCTCGGCTACATCGAGGAAATCCAGAGCCGGCACTGACCGCCCCCCACTGGACGCCAAGGCTTCAAAAAAGGGATGCTGGGCATTGCCCAGCGTCCCTTTTTTACGTCTATCCGAAATCAACCAGAAGAAAACCTGTCTCTTGTCGGCCATGAGACGGCAAAGGGTGGAGCTATCTCATTACAATCGTCAGCGCGTCCGGTGCCCTTGGCGAATATCAGGTTTTCGGCCAGCAATCTGACGCCGGCACGGCTTCGACCCGCCCGAGAGCAGATGGTCAGCTGGTGGGTCAATATAGCTAGCGGCCTAGAGCACATCTGCGTATTGCCCTTTGGGGTAGTTGTTCTGTACTACCAAGTCGCTACCATCCTTCATGATAGAGGCCACTCAGGTGTGCCCTGTAAATGAACAGACGACTACGGACGAGGTGAGCATAATGGCGCAGCAGGAACTGCATGGCAAAGGAGCATTGGTTCCAGGCGTAGTGGCAATCGTCGAAGATGACGCCCAGATTTCCCTGGCTTTGGGTGTTTGGCTTGAGCTACATGGCCTTCAGGCAACACGCCATGCTACCGCTGAGAGCTTGCTTAAGGCGATTCATCCCAAGGAGGGATTCTTGTCGCTTGATGCTGGTGCCAATAGTCCCGTTCCGATTAAATTGTTGGGTGCGGTACTCGATTTGAATCTTCCAGGCATTAACGGTATTGATTTGGCCTATGCTCTTCGTCATCTGATGCCAGACCTTCCGATTACGATCATCACTGCGCTTTGTGATGAAGATCGCAGCCGCTATGGAAATCCGCCACCAGGCATTCAGTGCCTGAAAAAACCCTTTGATCTCGATGCCCTTGAGCATGCCCTGTTTCCATTACTGCACTGACTTGGTTGCCCTTAGCAAATGATCGCCCTGGATATTCGAACGGCATTTCTGATCATTGGCTTGCTTTACCTGATTCTGCCAACGCTCACCTGGGTGTTTTTGACCGGACAGCGCTCCAGTCAAGTCGCACTGTGGTGCGGAGGTGGCCTATTGGCCGGTGCCGGTATAATTCTGAGTGGCTTTCGCGACTTTGTTCCAGAGTCGGTTTCCTTGGTATTGGCGACCCTTTTGCTGCAAGGCTCTCATTTGGCACGTATCCAGTCCCTGCGAATGGATCTGCGCATACCACTGCGTATCCGCTGGATGTTGGGGACGATCGCCATAGTGTTCCTGACGTTTTTAGCCATTCATTTTGGATTGCAGGACGCGCAATTGCGCGTGCAATACAACAGCAGCATCGGCGCAGGAATGCTGACCTACATTGCCGTTCTGGCTTGGCGAATCGGGCGTGACGAGCAGAGCCGAAGTGCCAAATGGATCGCCTGGGTATATTGGCTGGTGGCCATGGCCTGGTTGTTCCGCGCTTATTCGGTACAGCATGTCGGTGGCGACGTTAACGTGCTTAACCGGGGACTCAGTTCGCAACTACTGGTGCTGTCCGCACTACTTTCCTCGGTGATCGGACATTTTGGGTATGTTGGTCTGGCACTGGATCGCTCAATGCGACGAGAACTCATGGCAGCTGCTGAACGGGCACGTGACGAAGAGAACCTGCGCCTGAGTCAGCAAATTGCTCAACTAGATCGCCAGCGCAGCCTGGGCGAGATGTCGGCATCGCTGGGGCATGAGTTGAACCAGCCCCTCACTGCTATCCTGACCAATGCGCAGGTGGCCAGGCGCGGTCTGAAAACAGGACATTTCGATAGCGAACAGCATGCTGGCTTTCTCGATAAGATAGTCCTCAATACCCAGCGGGCCACCCAGATTATCGAGCGCATCCGCAGCTTTATCCGCCCCTCTGCTTCACACCGTGAGCCAGTTGATCTGATGCGGATTACTCTTGAAGTCGCTGATCTGGTTGCTGATGAAGCCCACAGCAACCAGATCACTTTCATTTTTCCTGAAAACGCCGGTCGCGTCATGGTAACGGGCGATCCCATCCAGCTATCGCAAATCGTCCTCAATGTTTTTCGCAATGCCATCGAAGCTTTGTCACAAGTTGAGCATCGCGAAATTCAGGTGACGTGTTACCGCAATGAGGCGCGCGCCATGCTGCGCATCAGAGACACCGGGCCGGGTCTCAGCACGGAAATGCTGGCGATGATCGGCAAACCATTCATGACGACCAAGCCAAACGGCCTCGGTATGGGTTTCTCGATATCCAGCAACATCGCCATACAGCATGGTGGCAAGCTGAGTGTGGCCAACGCAAATGGTGGTGGCGCAGTAATCGAACTCAATTTGCCGATCTTGTTGGAGGCAAAGCCATGACCACCACCATCAAGCATCGACGCCCCGTCACTCTTGGCGATGAAAAGCTCGCTGCGCGCTGTGCGCGTGGGCGCGTCGTTGTCATCGACGATGACACAGAAATTCTTTCCGCGCTCGCCGCCTTGATCGAGATGGAGGGTTATGCCTGCGAAACTTACGCATCGGCGCCAGATTATCTCCAGGTTCTGACCTATAACCGCCCATTTTTTCCTGGCCCATGTTGTGTGCTGTGCGACGTCAAGATGCCTGAACTGGATGGGCTGGACCTTCAAAATCGCTTGGCCGCGCTCAATGACACGCCTTTGCTAATGATGAGCGGCGCCAGCGGTGCGCAAGAGGCTGTGACCGCCTTTCGTGCCGGCGCCCTGGATTTTCTAATCAAGCCCATTGATGCGGAAATCTTGTTGGCTGCACTGGCCAAGGCTCTCGCACTGAGTGCTGAACGAAACATGCAGAGCATACGGAGATCTACTCTGGCCGAGCGGATTGCGTCATTGACAAAGCGGGAGCGCGACATCGCGCGCCGGGTGGCGGACGGTCAAACCAATCCGCAGATTGCCGAGGAGTTAGGGATAGCGCTGAGAACCGTTAAGCTCCACCGGCAACGTGCCATGGAGAAAATCGGCGCAGGAGGCACGACCGACCTGGTGCGCCTTGCGGATGAAGGCGGCCTGTAGAAAAAATCCTCGTTTCAGCCTCTGAAGCGACCGACGGGCAAGATATCTGCCGGGAATTGCCCCTTGGGGCAATTGTTCTCTGCTCTCAACTCGCTACTATCGCCGCAGTGTCGGGCATCGCCCGCCTAATAGCGAAGGTGAAACGATGATGGTGATGGGAGTTGGGGCAACTCGATGGCAACGGCGCTCATTCTGTAGCGCCGACAAATCCTCACAACTCGACAGACTTGTCCGACAAGCCCCAATCATCAATACCGGGAAAATGGGACAATGAGCAAACTGAGCGCCCTATACCCGATTCTGGTGCGAGCGGATTTGCTTGGACATGACAATAATGCCGACGAATCCATCGTCTCTCAAGTTAACGAAACCATTCGGCGCCATCTGACACGAATCGAACTTGCGGCGCAGTCGTATCGAGGCAAAGTCATACGGCGCACCTCCCAAGGCATCACAGCATGTTTTAGCACCGCCGAAGCCGCAGTGCTTGGTGCACGGGAAATGCACCGGCGCTGTTCAGGCATTCGGCAGGCCGCGGTGTCTCGACTAGGTGTTCAGATTGGCATTCATTCGGATGCTCGCGCGAGCAATATCGACGCTATCGAATTAACCGCTACAAGATTGGCTACCCTTCTGGGTGATGGCGGCATCGTCATTTCCGGAGCGATTGTCGATACCCTGACACCAGCACTTCGGCAAAACGTTATCCCAGTGCTGCACCCCAAGGCATGGATACCGGCGCATACCCTCACCTGGGAGGGTGGTGAGGCAGCAGCATCCAACTGCCAATTCGCTTCCGACGTGATCATCAACTCGCCGCCCCCCTGTATCGTATTGCGTCTGGGCGATAGGGAATATGCCTTTGGCGATGACAAGCCCTTCATTGCGGTGGGGCGTGACCCGCTGAGTGACGTCGTAATCAATGACCCCAAGGCGTCGCGCCGTCATTTCAGAATCATCAACCAACGCGACAGATGCGTTGTGGTCGATCAGAGCACAAATGGCACCTACATAACTCACTGCGAAGGTGGCGCGCTGATGGTCAAACACGAAATGGCCGGGCTACGAGGAAAGGGATGGATTACCTTGGGGCACCCCTATGAGGCAAATGATCGCTATGTGATCGAATTTGAAGTGATCGGTAGTGAACCATGAAATTCGCAGTCGTCGAAAGTTGCCGAAGCCAGGCGGCAGTAATAAAAGCGCTCATAAAGTGCGAGGGCTACGAAGTCGAGGTTTTTGCAGACGGGAAGTCTTGTCTGGAGACATTGAAAACCTGCTGCTTCGACTTTTTCATCATCGATTGGATACTCCCTGACATCAGTGGTGACGAATTGCTCAAGTACGTCCGCGAAGTTTACGGCTGGGACGTGCCGGTCATTTTTTGCACGGCACGCGCTGACGAGGATTCTGTTGTCGACATTCTGCGGCTAGGTGCGGATGACTTCGTGCCCAAGCCCATTCGCTACATGGAACTCATGGCTCGAATCGAGTCGCTATTGCGACGTTGCCAAAAAAACAAGCGCGCGATGATGCACTTCGGAGACATTGCGATCGACTTCACCGGGCGAAGAATCATGCTGGACGACAGTGATGTCGTTTTAACCCAGCGCGAATTCGATCTGGCCGCAATGTTTTTTATGAATGTTGGCCGACTATTTAGCCGGGAAGAATTGCTGAGTAGTATTTGGTCAAATGATTCCAGCTTGGAGAGCCGCACTATCGACACGCACGCCAGCAGGCTGCGCAGAAAACTGGGGCTGGCCGGAGAGCATGGCCTGGTTCTATCGTCTGTTTACGGCCAAGGCTACCGCTTGGATACTATTGGAAGCGATTGAATCCACGCGCTGAAAGCGGGATGTTCAATTCTGCAATGGTCGATGGGCAGCAGAGGGAACGAAGCAACCGCCCAGCCCGAATCAAATACACCGTATTCGCGTCGAGATGGCCTCAACCGCGGAATTCGAAATCAGCTTGGTCGCTGCGTAACGGCGTCATATCCGTTCCCAGATCGTCACCTCCGACAGAGTATGCTGAAATTTTCGCTTCGTTTCGCGAATGACGAAAGGCACCGATTCAGGGCCGCGAATCAGGCGGAAGTGCTTGCCCAGCATGACTTTCAGGCCATCGAAGGTCGTGAAGTTTTCACCGTCTTTCTTGAAACCGCCTATCCATTCTTCGCGCTTGGTGTGCTCCGGTAGCCAGGTGTAAGGCGAGGTGAGCATCAGCAGGCCACCCGGGTTGATACGCTCGTGAATGGTTTCGAGGAAGAGCGCCGGGCTGTACAGGCGGTCGATCAGGTTGGCGGCGAGCACCAGGTCGTAGCCGGTGAATACGGGCTTCAGATTGCAGGCGTCGCCCTGGAAGAATTCGACTTTGGAGGCAACTTCGCTGAGGCCAAGGTCCGCCAGCGAGCATTCCTTGTAGCTGACCAGTTCGCCTTCTTCCGTCAGCGTATAGCGCAGGTTGCCCTGCTCGGCCAACCGGGTACCGACGCCGATGAAACGTGCCGAGAAATCGAGACCAGTGACCTGATCGAAATGCCGAGCCAGCTCGAACGAGGCGCGGCCGGTGGCGCAGCCAAGGTCAAGTGCCTTGCGAGCCGGCCGGTCGCCCATCACCTCAATCGCCAGTTGCGCCAGTGTGCGCGGGAAGTTGGCGACCCCATAATAGTCGGCGCCGTAGTGGAATTCGATATATTCCGAAATCAGCCGATCAGTTTCGTAATGCGAGGCAGGCTGGGTGGCGGCAACATCGGCCACGACATAGCGGAATCCGGCATGCTGGAAGAAATGACGGCGGAAGGCGTAACGCGAAATCGGTGCCGCTTCATTGCCGCAGGAAATCCATGAGCCCCCTTTGATCAGGTTGTGACGCTCGTCAAACGTCGGTGTGGTGAAATCGTCGTAGATCGGGTGTACTTCAAATCCGCCGAAAGGATAAATTGGCGTTTCCAGCCATTGCCAGACGTTGCCAACGACATCGAACAGCGGGCCATGGGCGAACCGGTTGACCGGGCAACTGGAGGCGAAGTGGCGGAGTTCGATATTGGCCGGATCGCCGGGGAGATCATCAACGCCGGCGAACTGGCGCAGTGCCTGCCATTCATCCTCGGTCGGCAAGCGCACGGCCTGGCCGCTGATGCGCGCCTTCCATTGGCAAAATGCCTTGGCCTCGTGGTAGTTGGTTTCCACCGGCCAGTCCCAGGGCATGGCGACTTCGTCAAGCATCAGGCGCAGGCGCCATTGCGCGCCGACTTTCACCCAGAACGTCGGGTGCTCTGCCTTGGTGAAATTCTTCCAGGCCAGGCCCTCTTCCAACCACAGCGAGTCGTCGGCGTAGGCACCGGCCTCGACGAAGGCCAGGAATTCCTGATTCGATACGAGATGGCGGCTGGCCTTGAAGGCGGCCGTCGATGCGTCATGGCGGCCAAACTCGTTATCCCAGCCATAGATGACCGGTTCGCTGCGCTCGCGCCCGATGCGGAATTCGGCTGCGGGAATATCGACCAGCGTGTTCTGGGGCGCGGCACCGCTCTCGGCGCAAGGCATCCAGGCCGGGTGGGTCTTCACATATTTCAGGTGATGCTGGCGAATCAGCACCGACGAGGTTTCGAGATGGATGCGCTCGTGCTCGATTCCCATCAGAACGATCCAGAACGGGTCGTCCCAGCCGATGGGCAAAGTGATCGATTTTGACCGAATTATCCGGTCGACCGCAGCACGCACCTGTCGGCGATAAGCGCGCACGTCGGCGACACTCGGCCAGTTGTAGCGTACGTCATTGAGGTCGTCCCAGCTCATTTCATCGACGCCAATGGCGAACATTGATTCAAAACCGGGATTGATGCGCGCCTCGATCAATCCGGCCAGCAGCAGCTTGTTGATGAAGAAGGTGGCGGTATGGCCGAAGTAGAAAATCAGCGGATGACGCAGCGAAATCGGCTTGACGAAATACGCTTCATCACAGCTCAGTGTCTCGAAAAGCTGCTCGTAGCGATCGAAGGTAGCGTGGAAGTACTCGAGAATCTGCTGACGCTTTTGCTCGACGTCTTGGCCGGCCAACAAGGGCGTTCCGGGAAAATTGAGTGGTTTCATGCGGGCACCGCTGGGGAAAACTTCCCGATAAATGGGCTGAACTTCAATGATGGTCTTCCTGTGTTACCGCCGCAAGGCGAATGCAATGGGGCGCGATAGCCTGCCAGTGTAATGGTGAATCGACCACGATTTCGTCGACTGATTCAACCGATTGCTTCCAGTCGCCAGCACGGGGCGCTTGATCAGTCGATCAACTGCGCGCAGACTGATTATTGTCCTTGGACAACAGAAGGAATCCGATCATGAACAACGCGCAACTCAAGAACGCCATTGTTTCCCCTTTGCCGTTTTTCGGGGTCACCGAACAAGGCGACGTGCTGGCCCGCTATATCCCTTATGGCCCGGTGTTTCGCTGGAGCTGGAACCAGATGATTCCGATGCCGGTGCAGGGCAGCGACCTCGTCTGGCTGCTGCACGCGGCCGATGAAGAAGCGCACTCCATTACCGACACCGAAAAAACCGGGCAGATCAAGGGCCAATAAGCAACGCGCTAGCCCGCCCGATCAACGATAGACCGCATACGCTGTACCAGCCAGCGGCCAATCGCCTGAACCTCTTCGAGACAAACCGAATGCGGCATCGGGTATTCATGCCAGTCGATGATATAGCCACGCTCGGCCAGCAGCTTTCTGGCCGCCAACCCGAGGGCGGGTGACACGACATCATCACCCGTGCCATGGGCGGCAAAAATCGGCGTGTCGCGATTGGCAACAGCGCTCTCTTCAGTCAGCAGTGCCGGGCTGGGAATGTAGGTGGACAAGGCAATGACGCCCGCCAGCTTTTCCGGATGGGTCAGCGCTGTCGTGTAGGCCACCGCCCCACCCTGCGAGAATCCGGCGATAAAGATGCGGTCAACCGGAATGCCGCGGCTTTTTTCAAATTCGATCAAACCGCGGATGGCTTCCCGCGAAGCAATGATCCCCGCTTCGTCGATTCGACGGGCATTGCTGTCCAGCGAAATGATGTCGTACCACGCACGCATGACATAGCCGCCGTTGCAGGTGACCGGCATGTGCGGCGCATGGGGAAAGATCAAGCGCACGGCTGGCGCAGCGGGCAGGCCGAGTTCAGGCACGACGGGGACGAAATCCGAGCCGTCGGCACCCAGGCCATGCAGCCAGATCACGGCAAATTCAGGATTCGCGGCAGTTTCGATTTCAATGGGTGGCAGATGGTCGTCCAAGGCAGTCTCCTCATGTCAGTTGGCCGGCAGTATGCGGAATCCAAGCGCCACTGACTACCCGACCCGAGGAATTTTTGCGACACCATCATTTTCCGCCGCCGCATCCGGACAGGCCCGGACTTCCGGAAACATGTTTTAATTTCCCCATGAACGCTGCCCCCCCTGCCTCCGCGACACAACAGGTCATCAAGATTCGCCGCGACTACAACACCTGGGTCGCCAACGAGACGCTGGAGGACTACGCACTGCGCTTCACGCCACGCAGCTTTCGCAAGTGGTCGGAAATGCGCGTCGCCAACACGGCATTTGGCGCGGCCTCGTTTCTCGTGCTGGAGGCCGTGGGTGCCACCATGATGGTCGAAGCCGGCTTCCTGAACGCCTTCTGGGCGATTCTTGCCACCGGCCTGATCATCTTCCTGCTCGGCCTGCCGATCAGCGTCATGGCCGCCCGTCACGGCCTGGACATGGACCTGCTGACGCGGGGCGCCGGCTTTGGCTACATCGGCTCGACGATCACGTCGCTGATCTACGCCAGCTTCACCTTCATCTTCTTTGCCCTCGAAGCCGCGATCATGGCCTACGCACTGGAGCTGGCTTTCAAGATTCCGCCGGCCTGGGGCTATCTGATCTGCGCGCTGGTGGTCATCCCGCTGGTCACCCACGGCGTCACCGCAATCAGCAAGCTGCAGGCATGGACGCAACCGCTGTGGATCTTTCTGCTCGTGCTGCCCTACGCCTTCCTGTTCATCGAAGATCCGCAGGCATTGGCCGGGCTGTGGCAGTACGGCGGTGAAATGGGGGGCGACGCCCATTTCAATCCGCATCTGTTCGGCGCCGCGCTGACCGTCGGCATCGCGCTGGTGACCCAGATGGCAGAACAAGCCGACTACCTGCGCTTCATGCCGGAAAAGACGCCGGCCACCGCCCGGCGCTGGTGGTTTGCCGTCATTGTCGGCGGCCCGGGCTGGATTGTTCCCGGCATCCTCAAGATGCTCGGTGGTGCCCTGCTCGCCTGGCTGGTCCTGCGCAACGGCATTCCCGCGGCCAAGGCAGTCGACCCCAACCAGATGTATCTGATCGGCTTTTCGCATGTCTTCGACAACACGACGCTGGCGATCGGCGCCACGGCACTGTTTGTCGTCATCTCCCAGCTCAAGATCAATGTCACCAACGCGTACGCCGGTTCGCTGGCCTGGTCGAATTTCTTTTCGCGCCTCACCCACAGCCATCCCGGACGCGTCGTCTGGGTGATTTTCAACACCCTGATCGCCTTGCTGCTGATGGAACTCAACGTCTTCCAGGCGCTCGGCCAGGTGCTTGGCCTGTATTCGAACATCGCGATTTCGTGGATGGCCGCCGTCGTCGCCGATCTTGTCATCAACAAGCCGCTCGGCCTCTCGCCGGCAGGCATCGAGTTCAAGCGAAGCCATTTGTACGACATCAATCCGGTCGGGGTCGGTGCCATGGTCATCGCCTCCGCGCTGTCGATCGGCACCTTCGCCGGCCTGTTCGGCAATGCCCTGCAACCGTACGCGCCATTCGTTGCGCTGGTGGCCGCCTTTGCCATCTCGCCGCTGATCGCCTGGGCCACCGGCGGTCGTTACTATCTTGCCCGGCCGGCTGAACCGGTCGCTATCCGGACCACGACGGATCCCACGGTCAACCGGAAAAAATGCTCGATTTGCGAACATCCGTACGAGGCCGAAGACATGGCCCATTGCCCGGCTTATCAGGGTCCGATCTGTTCGTTGTGCTGCTCGCTCGATGCCCGCTGTCACGACCTGTGCAAACCCGAAGCCCACCTCGGTGCGCAGTGGAATGCGGTGCTGCGGCGCATTCTGCCCAAGTCCGCGCTACCCTACCTTGATACCGGACTCGGCCACTATCTGCTGCTGATGACCGGCATTGTGCCGGTGCTGGCCCTGATTCTCGGCGTGCTGTACACCCATGAACTGCTCTCTCTGGGCGTCGCCGAACCGAGCGTGATCGCCCGCTTGCAGGACAGTTTCATCAAGACCTTTGCCGCACTGCTCATGCTGTCCGGCGTCATCGCCTGGTGGATGGTTCTGACTCAGGAAAGCCGGCGCGTCGCGCAGGAAGAGTCGAACCGCCAGACCCAGTTGCTGATGCAGGAAATTGCGTCGCACCAGCGTACCGATGCCGCCCTGCAGCAAGCCAAGGTCGTCGCCGAACAGGCCAATCTGGCGAAGAGCCGTTACATCACCGCGATCAGCCACGAACTGCGCACCCCACTCAACAGCATCCTCGGCTACGCCCAGATTCTCGCTGCCGACGAAGACATCCCGCCCAACCGCAAGCAGGCGGTCAGCGTCATTCGCAAGTCAGGCGATCACCTGCTGTCAGTCATCGAAGGCACGCTGGACATTGCGCGCATCGAAGGCGGCAAGCTGACGCTGGATATCAAGGCGATGGACCTGCCGGAACTGCTACAGCAAATCGTCGGCATGTTTGAGCTGCAAGCGCGCAACAAAGGGCTGTCGTTCGAGTACCGGGCAACAGGCGACGTGCCGCCCGTCGTTCGCGCCGACGAAAAACGCCTGCGCCAGATTCTGATCAACATCATCGGCAATGCCGTCAAATTTACGGTGCGCGGTGGCGTGACATTCAGTGTCGAATGCCGGCATGACATGGCAAGCTTCGACATTCGCGACACCGGCCCCGGCATTCCGGCGGCCGACATGGCGCGCATCTTCGAACCCTTCACCCGCGGCAGTACCGTGCAGGCCGGCGGCAGCGGCGTCGGCCTGACCATCGCCCGCATGCTCACCGACCTGATGGGCGGCGAAATGCAGGTGTCCAGCACCCCCGGCGAAGGCAGCCTGTTCCGTATCCGCCTCTTTCTGCCGTCGGTGCATTCCATGCAGGCTGCCCGCGAACTACCGAAACTCAATCGTATCGGCTATGTCGGCGTCCGGCGGCGCATCCTGATCGTGGACAACGAAAAGGTCGATCGCGACCTGCTGCAAAGCGTCCTTGAGCCGCTCGGCTTTATCGTCGAGCAGGCCGAGAGTGGTTACGAATGCCTCGCCACTGCGCCACACTTTGCCCCGCACCTGATCTTCATGGACCTGGGCATGCCCGGTATCGACGGCTGGGAAACCATTCGCCGCCTGCGCCAGCAGCAGCTGACCGAGGCCGCGATCGCGATCCTCTCCGCCAACGCCTATGACCGGGGGCTGGACAACGATGTCGGCATCACGCCCGAGGATTTCATTGTCAAACCACTCAAGGTCAATGCCCTGCTCGACTGGCTGGGCAAGAAGCTGGCGCTGGAATGGGTAACTGCCGATGCGCCGGCCGCGCCGCCCGCCGAACAGCCCGCAGAAGCACTCCCGCTGCTGCCCCCCGGCGACAACGAGTTGGCTGCGCTCGACGAGTTGATCACATTGGGCTATCTGCGCGGGATTCTCAACAAGCTGGCCGAGATTGAGCGGATCGATGCCCGCCACGGTGAATTCGTCCGCGTCCTGCGTGAACTTGCGCGACAATTCCAGTTTGATGCCATGAAGGAAATTCTCAGGAAAATGCGCGATGCCGCCCGTTGACCGTAGCCTCTCGGATATCGTCCTGATCGTGGACGATGTGCCGGAAAACCTCTCCCTGCTACACGATGCCCTGGATGAAGCAGGCTACACCGTGCTCGTCGCCACCCATGGCGAAGCGGCGCTGCAACGCGCCCGGCAAAGCCTGCCCGATGTCATCCTGCTCGACGCGCTGATGCCCGGTGTCGATGGCTTCGAAGTCGCCCGCCGCCTGAAGGCCGATTTTTCGACCCAGCACATCCCCATCATCTTCATGACCGGGCTGACCGAAACCGAACACGTCGTCGCCGCCTTCACCGCTGGCGGTTCTGACTATGTCACCAAACCCATTCGGCCGGCCGAAGTATTGGCACGCATCGCCGCCCACATGCAGAACGCCCGGCAAATGAAACAGGCGCGCAGTGCGCTCGATGCCTTCGGTCAGGCCACGGTTGCCGTCCGTGCCGCCGATGGCCGTATCGTTTGGCAAACTCCCCTGGCTCGCGGCCTGCTCAACGCGTACTTCGCCAACCCGGAAACGGTCGCCCCCGACGAACTGATCACCTGGATCGCCGCCGCCCACCACGCCCGTGCCGATGGCCGCGAGCCAGCGCCACTGCTCATCGCCGAAGGCAATAAACGCCTGCTGGCCTCCTTCCATGACCAGACCGGCGACGATGAATGGATGGTCGTCCTGCGGGAAGAAAACGACGCTTCCGCAGTCGAATCGCTGATCGCCGCCTTCCGCCTGACCCAGCGCGAAGCCGAAGTGCTCTACT
>DAOLIO010000069.1:0-12737 GCA_035328505.1 Azonexus sp. | reverse complement strand
CCATTTCACCCATGACCGTGCGGACGTCTTCGAAGTCGACGTTGACCAGGCCCGGGTAGGTAATGATTTCGGCGATTCCGCCAACGGCATTTTTCAGCACGTCGTCAGCCGCACGGAAGCAATCGTCGACATCGGCGTCGTCGCCCATGACTTCCATGAGCTTGTCGTTAAGGATAACGATCAGCGAATCGACATGCTTGGCAAACTCGGCGATGCCGGCTTCTGCGGACTTCATCCGCTTGCCACCTTCAAAACTGAACGGCTTGGTGACCACGCCTACGGTCAGGATGCCCATTTCGCGAGCGATTTCGGCAACTACCGGTGCAGCGCCGGTACCCGTACCACCACCCATGCCGGCGGTGATGAAGGCCATGTGGGCGCCTTCCAGGCTGGCGCGAATTTCGTCGCGATGGGCCTGAGCGGCTTCCTGACCTTTTTCCGGCTTGGCACCTGCACCAAGGCCGGTCTTGCCTAGCGACAGCTTGCTCGATGCGGCATTGCGGCTCAGCGCCTGCGCATCGGTATTCGCGGCAATGAATTCAACACCGCTGACGCCTTCGTGAATCATGTGCTCGATGGCATTGCCACCGGCACCACCTACCCCGAACACCTTGATGATCGTACCCGCTTCTTCGTCTTTCTCGATGATTTCAAACATGACTACCTCCTCTGAAAAAACTGTTCAAACACAAATCAAAAATTCTTGGCAAACCACGACTTCATGCCGTCAAAGACGTCCTTGAAGCCCTGCTTTTCCTGGATCTTCTGGCCACGCTTGCGCTGCGCCTGCGCCTCAAGCAAGAGGCCATAAGCGGTTGAAAAGCGCGGGTTCTGGACCACATCGGCCAGGCTGCCGGTGTATTTCGGGTTGCCGAGGCGAACCGGCATATGGAAGATTTCTTCACCCAGTTCGACCATGCCCGGCATGACGCTGGCGCCGCCGGTCAGCACGATGCCCGACGAAAGGACTTCTTCGAATCCTGCGCGGCGCAACTCGTTCTGGATCAACTCATAGAGCTCTTCGACCCGGGGCTGAATGACGTCAGCCAGCGCCCGGCGACTCAGCTTGCGGCTCGGACGGTCATCGACCCCCGCGACTTCCATGTTCTGGGCAGCATCAGCCAGCTGCGACAAGGCACACCCGTATTTGCACTTGATGTCTTCCGCCTCACGCGTCGGCGTACGCAGGGCCATGGCAATGTCGTTGGTGACCTGGTCACCGGCAATCGGGATCACCGACGTGTGGCGGATGGCACCTTGCGTCCAGACGGCGATGTCGGTGGTCCCGCCGCCAATATCGATCAGGCAGACGCCGAGATCCTTTTCATCTTCCGAGAGTACGGCAAAGCTGGAAGCGAGCGGTTGCAGCACCAGATCATTGACCTCCAGACCACAGCGCCGGACACATTTGACGATATTCTGGGCTGCAGAGACCGCGCCGGTGACGATGTGCGTCTTCACCTCCAGACGCATGCCGCTCATGCCGATCGGCTCGCGGATGCCATCCTGGCCATCGATGACGAATTCCTGCGTCAGGATGTGCAGGATTTCCTGATCGGCCGGAATCGGCATGGCACGCGCAGTTTCGATGACGCGCTCGACATCGCTCGGCGTCACTTCCTTGTCCTTGATGGCCACCATGCCATTCGAATTGAAGCTCTTGATATGGCTGCCGGCGATGCCCGTATACACGTTGCTCACCTTGCAATCGGCCATCAACTCCACTTCCTGAATGACGCGGCTGATGGTGTGCACCGTATCCTCGATGTTCACCACGACACCCTTCTTCAGGCCACGCGAATCCTGCGAGCCCATGCCGATCACGTTCAGGTTGCCCTCGTTGTTGATCTCGGCGACCAGCGCCACGATCTTCGACGTGCCGATGTCCAGCCCGACAACCAGATCCTTATTGTCCCTGCTCATATGCTTACTTCCCCTTCCCCTCGCCTGCCACTCGCATGGCGAAACCATTCGGATACCGCAAATCCACGACGGCCGGCCGTACCGCCCGTTTGGCGACCGTTTCCGGATAAATCTCTATAAACCGTTGCAGACGAACGCCGACCGGCGCCTTCGTCTGTTCGCGGCCGATGTCCACCAACATGCCGTTCTGCAATTTCACCTGCCAGGCCAGACGTGGCGACAGCGTCACTTGCACCGGCGTCTCGCCAACGGTCTTGAAGGCTTCGACAAAGTTGCCGTAATGCGTCAAGACCTCTTGTGCCGTGCCATTGGGCCCGAACAGCAATGGCAAACCGACACTCTCTTCGTCCGGCAACTGCGCCGCGAATACCTCGCCGTAGCTGTTGACCAATTCGCTGCGCCCCTCGCCCCAACGCGCGACCGGCTTGTGCTCCTCGATGCTGATTTCCAGCTTGGCCGGCCAGATCCGACGCACATCCACCTTGCGCACCCAGGGCAATGTTTGCAGCGAGGCCCGCACGGCATCCAGATTCAGGCTGAAGAAATTGCCCTTCAAGGCAGCCGGAAAAACTTGCTCGACCTCGCCCCGACGGGTATGCGGCAAGGGTTCGGCAAACACCACCTGTTTGATCGGCAACGCCGGCACGCGCACCAGCCAGACCGCCGCGGCGGCCAGCAACGCAGCCGCAGCGACCAGCACCAGCAGGTCGGCAAGTGCGTTCAACAGGTGCGGTTTGTTCCACATTCATCGAGCCTCCCGCCGGGCCGCGCCAAGGGAGCCCAGGGCCCCCTTGGGGGGTGGCGAACGAAGAGCGCATGAGGGTCGTTTCATATCAGTCGTTGGCAGCCAGTTCCAGCACTCGGCGGACCAGCGTCGGGTAATCCAAACCATGGACGCGGGCCGCCATGGGCACCAGCGAATGGTCGGTCATGCCCGGCGCCGTATTCACTTCCAGGAAGTAGTAATTTCCCTCGTCATCCATCAGAAAATCGACGCGACCCCAACCCCGCCCGCCCAGAACACGAAAGGCTTCCAGTGCGCCCTTGCGGATTTCAAGCTCCTTGGCTTCGGGCAAACCGCAGGGACACAGATAACGGGTGTCATCGCGGTTGTATTTGGCCTCGTAGTCGTACCAGTCGGTAGCCGGCTCGATCTTGATGATGGGCAGGGCTTCGTCGCCAATGATGCCGACCGTGTATTCGCCACCGAGCACGCCCTTTTCGGCGATCACGAGTGGATCATGGCGGGCCGCTTCTTCATACGCGGCCTTCAGCGCGCCACGTTCCTTGACCTTGGTGACGCCAATCGACGAACCTTCCCGCGCCGGCTTGACGAACAGCGGCAGACCCAGCTCCTCCTCGATATCATCGAAGTCCGAGTCAGCCGTCAGCAGGGCGTAATCGGGGATGGCAAGGCCGGCGGCCTGCCACATCAGCTTGGTGCGGAACTTGTCCATCGCCAGCGCCGAAGCGAGTACACCGGAACCGGTATAGGGAATATGCATGACTTCCAGGGCCCCCTGGATGGTGCCATCTTCACCGTGGCGGCCATGTAGCGCGATGAAGGCGCGGTCATACCCCTTCAGTGCGTCGAGCGGTTGCGATGCCGGATCGAAAGGGTGGGCATCGATGCCCTGTCCCTGCAGCGCGGCCAGCACCCGCGAACCACTGTTCAGGGACACCTCGCGCTCGGCGGAGGTGCCACCAAACAGGACAGCCACTTTGCCAAAATCAGACATGCTTTGCTCCAGACAACTTTTCATTTTTGGGCATTTTTTCCGGTTGACCGTGGATGCTCATGGCTGACCTGCCACTTTTCCGGGAACAGCACCAATCGAGCCGGCGCCCATGCACAGCACCACATCGCCATCGCGGGCGACATCCATGATCGTTTGCGGCATGGCGGCGATATCCTCAACAAAAACCGGCTCGACCTTGCCAGCCACCCGCAACGCGCGAGCCATCGAACGACCGTCAGCAGCGATGATCGGCGCTTCGCCGGCTGCATAGATTTCGGCCAGCAGCAGCGCATCCACCGTGGACAAGACTTTGACGAAATCCTCGAAACAATCGCGCGTCCGTGTGTAGCGATGCGGCTGGAAGGCGAGTACCAGTCGACGGCCGGGAAAAGCCCCGCGGGCGGCGGCCAGGGTCGCTGCCATTTCGACCGGGTGATGGCCGTAGTCATCCACCAGCGTGAAGGTGCCGCCCGCTGGCAACGCAACTTCACCATAACGCTGGAAGCGGCGCCCCACCCCCTTGAACTCGGCCAGTGCCTTGATGATGGCGGCGTCCGGCACCTGCACTTCGGTCGCCACAGCAATGGCTGCCAGCGCATTCAGCACGTTATGCATACCCGGCGTATTGAGCGTGATCGACAGCCGCGACGTCGTGCCATTGACCCGAACGCAGTCGAACCGCATCTGGCCATCGGCGGCCACGACATTTTCGGCGTAGAAATTGCAATCCGGCGACAGGCCGTAGGTGATGATCTGTTTTGGCACGCGCGGCATGATGGCGCGGACATTGGCATCGTCGCCACAGAGCACGGCCACCCCGTAGAACGGCAGACGGTTCAGAAACTCCACGAAGGCACTCTTCAGACGTTCGAAATCGTGGCCGTAGGTTTCCATGTGGTCGGCGTCGATATTGGTAACGACCGAGATGACCGGGGACAAGAACAGGAAAGACGCATCGGATTCATCGGCCTCAGCCACCAGAAAGTCGCCGCTGCCGAGACGGGCGTTGGCGCCGGCTGCATTCAGGCGACCGCCGATGACGAAAGTCGGGTCGATACCGCCTTCGGCCAGAATGCTGGCCACCAGGCTGGTGGTCGTGGTCTTGCCATGCGTACCGGCAATGGCAATGCCGTGCTTCAGGCGCATCAATTCGGCCAGCATCTGGGCGCGCGGCACAACCGGAATCTTGCGCTCGCGAGCCGCCATCACTTCCGGATTGTCTTCCTTCACGGCGGTCGACACGACTACCGCATCGGCCCGTGCGATGTTGTCGGCGGCATGGCCGATCATCACCTTGACCCCCTCGCCCTCGAGACGGCGCGTCGTCGCGCTGGCGGCGATGTCGGAGCCGGTAACGCCGTAACCAAGGTGGGCCAGCACTTCGGCAATACCGCTCATGCCTGAGCCGCCAACGCCGACGAAATGGATATTTTTGACTTTATGCTTCATTTATTTCGCACTCTCCGCACAAATATTGGCCACTTCTGCGGTGGCATCGGGCTTGGCCAGGCTGCGGGCCTTTTCGGCCATTTCCAGCAGTTGGCCGCGGGAATAGTTCCGGATCAGCGCCAAGGACTCCGGGGTCAGCTCATCTTGTGGCATCAGGAAGGCGCCGCCGACATTGACCAGAAACTTGGCGTTGCCGGTCTGGTGGTCATCCACCGCATACGGGAAAGGCACCAGGATGCTGGCCACGCCGGTCGCAGCCAGCTCGGCGACGGTCAGGGCGCCGGCACGACAGATGACCAGATCGGCCCACTCGTAGGCGCCGGCCATGTCTTCGATGAACGAAACGCAATGCGCCTGAACGCCGACCGCGGCGTAATTGGCCTTGAGCGTCTCGATATGCTTTTCACCGGCCTGATGGACGATTTGTGGCTGCTCGCTTTCAGCCAGCAACGCCATGCCCTTGGGAACCATCTCATTGAGCGCATGGGCCCCCAGGCTGCCGCCGATGACAAGAATGCGCAAGGCGCCGGTACGGCCGGCAAAGCGCTCGGCGGGCGGAGCGATCCTGGCAATTTCAGGACGTACCGGATTACCAACCCAGACGCCCTTTTTCAGCACATCCGGGAAGCCCGTCACGATCCTATCTGCGACGCCGGCCAGTACGCGATTGGCCAGGCCGGCGACCGAATTCTGCTCGTGCACCACCAGCGGCTTGCCGAGCAGCGAGGCCATCATGCCCCCCGGAAAGGTAATGTAGCCGCCCATGCCCAGCACGACATCGGGCTGGATTTGACGGATCGCCTTCTGCGCTTGCCAGAATCCCTTGAGCAAATTGACCGGCAGCAACAACTTGCGCAGGATGCCTTTGCCGCGCAAGGCGGCAAACTTCAAACTGACCATCTCGAAGCGATGCTGAGGTACCAGACGGGCTTCCATACCCTCCGGATTCCCCAGCCAGACGACGCGCCAGCCAGCATCGCGCATCGCGTGGGCGACCGCCAAGGCCGGGAAAATATGGCCGCCGGTACCGCCCGCCATGACCATGATCGTCTTGCTCATAACTTGCCCCCGCGCATCAATTGGCGATTTTCCCAATCAACGCGAAGCAGGATGGCGAGCGCCACGCAATTCGCGAACACCCCCGAGCCACCGAAGCTCATCAACGGCAAGGTCAGACCCTTGGTAGGCAGCAGGCCCATATTGACGCCCATGTTGATGAAGGACTGGACGCCGAACCAGATGCCCATGCCCATGGCGACCAGGGCCGGGTAAAGGCGGTCCAGCTGCACCGCCTGACGACCGATGGCAAAGGCACGCTGAACCAGCAGCGCAAACAGGCCGATGATCGCCACCACGCCGAAGAATCCGAGTTCTTCGGCAACCACGGCCAGCAGAAAGTCGGTGTGTGCTTCGGGCAGATAAAACAGCTTTTCGACACTGGCCCCGAGGCCCACACCAAACAGCTCACCGCGACCGAAGGCAATCAGCGAATGCGACAACTGGTAACCCCGACCGTAGGCATCCGCCCACGGATCCATGAAGCCGAACACCCGGTCGCGCCGGTACGGCGAGACGATGATCATCACCGCAAACGCGATCAGCAGACCAACGATCAGCAAGGCAAACAACCGGGCTTTCAGACCGCCCAGGAAGAGAATGCCCATGGCAATCGAGATGATGACCACAAAGGCACCGAAGTCCGGCTCCTTGAGCAGCAGCATGCCGACGATGGCCATGGCGCCGAACATCGGCAGGAAAGCCTGCTTCAGGTCGTGCATGACGTTGATCTTGCGTACCGTGTAATCGGCGGCGTAGAGCACGGCGAACATCTTCATCAGTTCGGACGGCTGCAGGTTGGCAAAACCGAGCGACAGCCAGCGGCGGGCGCCATTGACGTCACGACCGATGCCCGGAATCAGCACAAAGGCGAGCAGCGCGACGCCGATCATGAACAGGTAAGGCGCATTCTTCTGCCACAGCGACAGCGGCACCTGAAACGTCACGGCGGCGGCCACCAGGCCGATGCACAGGAATACGCCATGACGCACCAGATAGTAGGCCGGCTGATGACCCGTGAAACGGCCACCTTCAGCGATGGCGATGGAGGCCGAGTAAACCATGACCAATCCGGCGAAGAGCAGGATCAGGATGCTCCACAGCAAGGCGTAGTCGATCTCGGCCACCTGGCGGCGCGGGGAATCAAGGGCGCCGAGCATCATGATGACAGCCCCTTGACCGCGTCAATGAAAGCCTGGGCGCGATGCGCATAGTTGCGATACATGTCGAGGCTGGCGCAGGCCGGCGAAAGCAGCACGCAGTCGCCAGATTGGGCCTGGGCAGCCAGCCAGCGCACAGCAGCGTCCATGTCGCCGACAATGCGCGTCGGCACACCACTGCCCTCGAGCGCCATGCCGATGGCGGCAGCATCGCGACCGATCAGCGCGACGGCGCGGCCGTGTTTTTCCAGCGCCGGCTTGAGCGGGGCAAAATCCTGTCCCTTGCCGTCGCCGCCGAGGACGATGGCGACCCGACGACCCATGCCTTCGATGGCGGCCAGCGTCGCGCCGACGTTGGTACCCTTGGAGTCATCGACGTAAAGGACACCATCGATTTCAGCAACGGTTTCGACGCGGTGCGGCAACCCGGTGAACGATTTCAGCGGCGCGACCAGACGGGCCGGCGTGATGCCGATGGCTTCGCACAGCGCCAGCGCCGCCATGACATTGGCGGCATTGTGCAACCCCGAAAGCTTGAGGTCAGCCAGCGCGACGAGTTTTTCCTTGCCACGACAGATGGCGCCGTCGGCAAAACCGTAATCGACACCGCGCGGCACCGCTGTCAGGCCAAACGTCACCATGGTACGACCGCAACGTCCGTTGGCCATCGAGTAGTCGTCGTCGCGGTTGAGCACCATGATGCCCTTGCCCTTGAACACCCGCGATTTGGCGGCGGCGTAATTGGCCAGGCTGCCGTCGTAACGGTCGAGGTGATCTTCCGACACATTGAGCACGGTGGCCGCTTCGGCATTCAGGTGATGCGTCGTTTCGAGCTGGAAGCTGGAGAGTTCGACCACCCAGACTTGCGGCAAAGCACCCGCATCCTGCGCGTCCATCAGCGCATCGAGGGCGGACGGCGAGATGTTGCCGCAGGCGATGGCCGGCACGCCTGCGCCATTCAGAATATGCGCGGTCAGCGCCGTAGTCGTCGTCTTGCCATTGCTGCCGGTGATGGCGATGATCTTGGAGTCTGGCACCTGCTCGCGTACGCCGGCGGCGAACAATTCGATTTCCGACACAATTTTCCGGTCGACCGCAGCAATCACTGGCGTTGCCTTGGGCACGCCCGGTGACAACGCAACGAGATCAGCGGCCGCGAACGGTGCCTCGACAAACGGTCCGGCAATCAGTTCAGCCCCCGGGGCGACGCGTTGCAGGGCGTCGACATTCGGCGGGTTGTCACGCGAGTCGGCCACGCGCACCAGCGCGCCCTGGCGATGCAGCCATTTGGCCATTGCCAGTCCGGACTCACCGAGCCCGACCACCAGAACGCGTTTGCCCTGAAGTTCCATGTCTTAGCGCAACTTCAACGAAGAAAGCCCGACCAGTACGAGCATGATGGTGATAATCCAGAAGCGGACGACGACCTGCGTCTCCTTCCAGCCCGTTTGTTCGAAGTGATGGTGCAGCGGCGCCATGCGCAGGATGCGGCGGCCCTCGCCGAATTTTTTCTTGGTGTATTTGAAGTAGCTGACCTGCAGCATGACCGACAGGGTTTCGACGACGAAGACGCCGCCCATGATCAGCAACACGATTTCCTGACGCAGGATGACGGCGACGGTACCGAGTGCGGCACCCAGTGACAGCGCGCCAACGTCGCCCATGAAGACTTCGGCCGGATAGGCGTTGAACCACAGGAAGCCGAGGCCGGCGCCGGCAATGGCGCCGAGCAGGATGCACAGTTCGCCAGCGCCCGGCACGTGCGGAATGAACAGGTACTTGGCCAGCACGACGTGGCCGGTGACATACGCAAAAATCGCGAAAGCCGCGGCGATCATCACGGTCGGCATGATGGCCAGGCCATCGAGCCCATCCGTCAGATTCACCGCGTTGCTGGTGCCGACGATCACAAAGTAGGTCAACGTGATGAACCCAACAATCCCGAGTGGGTAAGCGATGGTCTTGAAGAAGGGCACGATCAGTTCGGTCTGGGCGCCGGACTTGGCCGAGAAAGCCAGGAACAACGCAGCGCCAAGGCCGAGCACCGATTGCCACAGATATTTCCAGCCGGCCGACAGCCCCTTCGGATCGCGATAGACCACTTTCTTCCAGTCATCGTACCAACCGACAATACCGAAGCCGAGGGTGACGACCAGCACGGTCCATACGTATTTATTGGTCAGGTCGCCCCACAACAGGGTCGTTACGCCAATCGAAATCAGGATCAGCACGCCACCCATGGTCGGCGTGCCGGATTTGATCAGGTGCGTTTGCGGCCCGTCATTACGCACCGCCTGACCGATTTTCTTGGCGGCCAGCCAGCGGATGACACCAGGGCCCGCTGCAAACGAGATCAGCAACGCCGTCATCGTCGCCAGCACCGTACGCAGCGTGATGTAGTTGAAGACGTTAAAGAAACGAACGTCCTGAGCGAGCCATTGGGCGAGTGCCAGCAGCATCAGTTTTTCTCCTCGACGCTGGCTGGCGCCACCAGGGCATCCACCACACGTTCCATTTTCATAAATCGGGAGCCTTTCACCAAAACCGTGGTATCCGGCCCCAATTCCTTGTCGACCGCAGCAATCAGCTTTTCGATATTGCAGTAATGCTTGGCGCCTTCGCCAAAGTTGCGCACCGCTTGCTGGGCGGCATCACCAAACGCAAACAGGCGATCAATCCCCTGGCTCTTGGCATAGCCGCCGATTTCGTCGTGAAACTGGCCACTGGCCTGGCCGATTTCACCCATGTCGCCCAAGACCAGCAACTTGCGGCCAATCGTCGCGGCCAGCACGTCGATACCGGCTCGAACCGAATCCGGATTGGCGTTGTAGGTATCGTCGAGAATTTCTGCACCCTTGTGGCCAGCACGACACTGCAAACGCCCCTTGACCCCCGAGAACGCTTCAAGGCCGGCCGCAACGTCGGCCATCTTCACGCCTGCGGCAAGGCAGGCAGCGGCAGCGGCGACGGCGTTACGTGCGTTGTGGCGACCGGGAATGTGCAAGGTGATCGCGGCCTGACCTTCCGGCGCGGTCAGTTCAATCGCGATTTCCAGTCCATGCTGGCGAACGGCAGCACGGACATCAGCCACCTGATCGATGCCAAACGTTCGCACGGCATGCGCGCCGGCCATGCTCCGCCAGCAGTCGGCGTAGGCATCGTCGGCATTGATGATGGCAACACCATTCGGTAGCAGGCCCGCAAATATGCTGCCTTTTTCGCGCGCCACTTCTTCCAGATCGCCCATGCCTTCGAGATGGGCGCGCTGGGCATTGGTGACCAGCGCCACGGTCGGCGCACCAATCTTTGCCAGATAGGCGATTTCGCCGGGGTGATTCATCCCCATTTCAATGACGGCGGCACGATGCGCGCTCCGCAAGCCCAGCAGCGTCAACGGCAGGCCAATGTCGTTATTCAGGTTGCCCCGGGTCGACAGGACGGCGGCGCCGAAAGCGGCTTTGAGAATCGACGCAATCATTTCCTTGGTCGTCGTCTTGCCGTTGGAGCCGGTCACCGCGATCACCGGCAACGAGAAACGGGCACGCCAGGCCGCGGCCAATCGACCCAGCGCCAGGCGGGTATCGTCCACCACGACGGCCGAACACCCGGCCGGCACCCTGCTTTCGTCTGAAACCAGCAGCGCCGTAGCACCAGCAGTGACGGCCTGATCGAGAAAATCATGCGCGTCAAAGCGTTCGCCGCTGAGGGCGATGAATAACTGACCGTCTGCGACAGTACGGGTGTCGGTAGACACGCCGGTGACGTCGACATCCCTGCCGATCAGGCGCCCTTGTGTCGCCTCGGCGACTTGTGACAGCAGCCATTTCATGCCGCAAACTCCTTGGTTTCCGGACGACGTAGAGCGAGGGCGGCGCTGGCCTGCTCGACATCCGAGAACGGGTAACGAACGCCGGCGATTTCCTGATAGGACTCATGACCCTTGCCGGCAAGCAGGATCACGTCACGCTCGTCTGCCTCCGCGACTGCCCGGCGAATGGCGGCACCGCGATCGATCTCGACATCAGCGTGCGTCATGCCGGCAACGATGGCATCGACAATGGCTTGCGGCTGTTCGCCACGAGGATTGTCGCTGGTGACGATGACACGGTCAGCCAGACGTTCGGCGGCCAGGCCCATTTGCGGGCGCTTGCCCGGATCGCGATCACCCCCGCAACCAAAGACGACGCACAGGCGCCCGCCGCGCGATGCCACCACGCCCCGCAGCGCACTCAAGGCATTCTCCAGCGCATCCGGCGTATGGGCGTAATCGACGATCACCAACGGCTCGCCATTTCCGCCAACCCGCTCCATGCGACCCGGTGGTGGCGTCAGTTCCGACAGGCGACGCGCCACGTCGACGGCCTGCATACCGGCATCGTGCAGCACCCCTGCGACGGCAAGTAGATTGGAAATGTTGTAGCGGCCAACAAGGGCGGTATCGACGGTCGCCCGGCCATTTGGCAAGACCAGGCTGAAGCGCTGACCGAACGGGGTATCGACCAGATTCTCGGCACGAATCAGCGCTGAAAAATCCCGGCGCGGTTCACCGATGGCGTAGCCCAGCACGCGCATCGCTGTTGTTTCACGCATCAAGCGGCGCCCGAACTCATCATCCAGATTGATGATGGCCGTACGCAGGCGAGGCCAGCGGAAGAGCTTTGCCTTGGCCTCGGCGTAGGCTTCCATCGTGCCGTGATAATCGAGATGATCGCGCGTCATGTTGGTGAATACCGCCACATCGACGCGAGCGCCGTTCATTCGGCCTTCTTCGATACCGATCGAACTGGCCTCCAGCGCACAGGCGGCCGCTTTGGCTTCGCGGAACCGGGCCAGATAGCGCATCAAGGTCGTTGCCTCCGGCGTCGTGAAGCCGGTTTCGACGAGCGCATCCGGAAAGCCAGCCCCCAGCGTGCCGATGATGGCACAAGGCTTCGAATAGGCGCTGGCGATACATTGGCTGATTGTCGTCTTGCCGTTTGTTCCGGTAATCGCGATCAGCGACAGGCCTTCGCTCGGATAGCCATAGACGGCATGGGCCAGAGGCCCGGCCAGCGAACGCAGCGACTCGATCGACAGGTTTGCTACGGTCAACGGGAAATTCTGGCTAAAATCGAAATTTTCGCCCGGCTGCCACAGCACCGCAATGGCGCCGCGCGCCAACGCATCAGCAATAAAACGTCGACCATCGGCCAGATCGCCCGGATAGGCCAGAAACACGTCGCCCGGCAGCACTTGCCGGCTGTCGTCGGCAACGCCGGTGGGCTGAATGCCCATGGCTTCCAGACGATCGAGGATTTCGCGCGGCGACATCATAGCCGCCCCTTCCCGGAGGAAGCCGTCTCGGCAACCTGCAGCGGCGCATCCGGCGGTACACCCAGTGTACGCAAGGCACCACCCACAATCTGCGAAA
>DAOLIO010000068.1:0-12741 GCA_035328505.1 Azonexus sp. | reverse complement strand
CATCGCGGCCATAGGCCAGCACATTGTGGGCGTTGAAATGAAAGCGCAGGTCTTCGGGCATGTAGGGCAGCCAGAATACCGAGGTTTGCATGCCGACCAACTGGCCGGCAGCGAGCAGTTCGTTCAGACGGCTTTCCCCGGCCTCCGGGTTGCGGAAGGTTTCAAAACGCATCGTCAGGCCCAGCGGCTTCTGCAGGCCCTTGATGATGAACTTCGGTGGCATCCGGTAAGCGACCAGCGGCAGGCCGTTAATCTTGATGATCGGCAGGTAGGCGAAGGACAGCGCCGACGATAGCCCGAACGCCATCGGCTCGGAGATCGGCAGGCCGAGATGACGCAGCATGGTCGACATGACGCCGCTTTCGCAATGGGAAGCGTGGCTGTGCTGGAATTCCATCATTCGGCCTTTTTCAATTGCTCGACACTCATCCCCATGGCGTCGCCATAGCGCTGAAGCAGCCCATCCGACAGACCCTGAAAGATATCCGGGCGGAAATGGCGGCGGATACGCCACTGCCAGAGTCCGGTGACCTGCGAGAGCAGCGGGACATCCATGCGCACGCGGTGCATGTGGTATTCGAGCGGCGAGGTCTGGCCGGTGGCAACGCGCTGGCGGGCATCTTCGGCCAGTCGATTGAGATCGTCGACGGCTTGGAGGGTGACAATTTCCTCGACTTCCCAGCCGGCCGACGGCACGATGTGCAGCTTGCCGTCTTCGCCGCGCGCATAGATCGCCTTGCGGTGGCCGCCGAGCGTACTGTTGCCTTCCTGCGGGACTTCGTTATCCAGCATGGTCGACCGCGGTCAGGTGCATCAGCGATCCGGTGAAGCGGCCGCTTTCCGGGATGAAACAGAGCAGACGGTCGCCATGTTTCAGGCGGCCGCTCTTCAGTAGTTCATCGACCATGATGTAGATCGAGGCTGAGCCGGTGTTGCCCTTGGTCCGCAGGTTGGTGAACCATTTTTCTTCAGGGATGGGAAAGCCGACGGCCGCCATGCAGTCGGCCATCGGCTTGCGAAAGTATTCGGAAGACATGTGCGGCAGGTACCAGTCGATGTCCTCGGCCACAAGATGGCTTGTCGCCATCAGCTTTTCGAGTGACTTGCCGATTGTCTGGTAAGCCACGGCTTCGTTGAGCAGGCGAACATCCTGTTTGACGGTAAAAATGGAGCGATTGCTCCACTCGGCCGGTGAATATTCCTGCCAGCCTTTCAGTTTGCCGTTATCCAGCTTCTCGGCTCCGGCATACATGCAGGCCTGCATCGAGTCGGCTTGAGACAGGATATGAATCCAGTCGATCGCGAGCGATATCCCTTGCCGAAGGGGCTTGTCCTCCAGCAAGAAGGCGCCGGCACCGTCGGAAAGCATCCAGCGCAGGAAGTCCTTTTCGAAGGCGATTTCAGGGTTGGCTTCCAGTTCCGTAATGCGATGGGCCGATTCGGCCTCGAAATTGCGCGCATGCAGCCCCAAGGAGGCGAGCTCCGAACCGGTGGCGACTGCGTTTTTCGTTTGACCGCTCAGAACCGACATCCAGGCGTATTTCAGCGCGGTGATGCCGGACACGCAAATGCCGGCTGTCGACACGACTTCGCAGGCGGGAATGCCAAGCTCACCATGAACCATGACGCCGTGATTGGGCATCAGTTGGTCGGGGCGGGATGTGCCGGTGACCAGACACTGGATATTGTTGGGGGAAAAGTGATCATTGGCCAGACCGCGGATGGCTTCGGCGGTCAGTTGGGCGTTGGTGTGCGTGACTTCACCTGTCAATGGGTGAATCGCGTAATGCCTGGCCTGTATGCCATTGTTGCGCAACACGATGCGGCGGGCGCGCGAGGGTTTGCCGCCGACCATGCCGAGTACATTCTCGATATCGTCGTTGCCGACCGGCGCGTTGGGCAAAAAGACCGACGTGCCATTGATGTAGACCTTGCCGCTAGGGTGCATGTTTTTGTAGGTTGAAGTCCTGCGAGCCGGAAGGCAGTTCGAGCTCAGTCTTGAGCCGTTCAAGTCGAGGTTTAAGCCACGGAGAAAACAGCCATTGTAACAAGAGGCTCAGGGGAACGATGGTCAGGATCAATGTAATCAGGTAAAGCACAAATACCAAAAGCAAAGGTCGTCGCCGCAACTGACCGCGTTTTCCCATCAGTCGAATAAGTTTCGACCAGACGCGAAAGGCTCGCTGGCCGGCGCGTTCGCTGATGGCCAGTCGCGGATTGACGGTGACGGCGCGTAGGCCGGTCAGCATTGGCTGGCCGGATTTTTCCAGGTCACGTGCCAGTCCGTCGGCCAGTGCGTGGCCAAAACGACTGGCATCGCGGATGTCGTCGGGTGATACTCCCGCCGGCGGCAGTCCGAGAAAACTGTCGCGTTTGCCCGTCCATACCCAGCGCGGGGTGGTGATAAAAGTTGCGAGTGGATGACCCTGGTCGACAAAAGCGAGGTGATCGATCAAATGGCCGCCGGCATCACTGATCAGGTGTTTCATCGTTTCCTGCGCAGACAGCCACATGTTGCGGCAGGCGACCAGCGTGACAACCGGTCTTCCCTTGATCAGCTGTCTGCCCGCTTCGCTCTGGAGAAATGCGGTCATCGGCAGGGCGGGTGAGAGATACCAGACCTGGTAAGTCAGGATGACCAGATCAAAATCAGTATCGGCGCTGATGTTCAGCGGGCGCAGACGCGGCGCGTCCAGTTGCACGCACTCCGGAAAGGCGTCGAAAAAATCAACAATCGGCCATGGCCAGGGGTAGGGGGTTTCCGGCACCAGCGTCTCGAAATGCACGTGATGTCCGGCGGCGCGCAAAGGGGCGGCGACCCGTTCGGCAATATCCGACAGTTGTCCGGTTTGCGAATAATTGACGACGAGAACGCTTTTCAAGATGCATCCGATGGCTTGATTAACTTAGGATTCTAGCAAATTCACCTTATCGTTTAATGGGTTGATATTCCATATGCAAGCGGGATTTGGTCGACGCGCTTTGGCTTTGGTCACCTTATCGGCTATCATTCTGCTTTCCCGCAGCCTGTCTTTCCATGACCAAATTTGTTTTCGTTACGGGTGGTGTCGTGTCCTCATTGGGCAAAGGCATCGCCGCCGCGTCGCTCGGGGCCATTCTGGAATCCCGCGGCATCAAAGTCACCCACCTCAAGCTTGACCCCTACATCAATGTCGACCCCGGCACGATGAGTCCTTTCCAGCATGGAGAGGTTTTCGTCACCGAGGATGGTGCCGAGACCGACCTCGATCTCGGACATTACGAGCGCTTCACCAGCGCCAAGATGGCCAAGCGCAATAATTTCACGACCGGCCAGATCTACGATACCGTGCTCAAAAAGGAGCGGCGTGGCGAGTATCTTGGCAAGACCGTGCAGGTTATTCCGCATATCACCGACGAGATCAAAAACAAGATCAAGGCCGGCGCCGAAGGTGCCGATGTGGCGATTGTTGAAGTTGGCGGCACGGTAGGTGACATCGAGTCATTGCCATTCCTGGAGGCCATTCGCCAGATCGGTTTTGAAGAAGGTCGCAACAACGTCTGCTACATGCACCTGACGCTGCTGCCCTACATTCCGACGGCCGGCGAACTGAAGACCAAGCCGACCCAGCATTCCGTCAAGGAGCTGCGTGAGATCGGTATTCAGCCGGATATCCTGCTGTGTCGCGCCGACCGTTCGATTCCGGTTGAAGAACGCCGCAAGATTGCGCTGTTCTGCAACGTGATGCCGGAAGCAGTCATCGAATGTCTCGACGCCGATTCGATCTACAAGATTCCAGGCATGCTGCACGAGCAGATGCTCGACGAAATCGTCTGTCACAAGTTGAACATCCTGGCCAAGGCAGCTGATCTGACCGTCTGGCGAAACCTGATCGTGGCGCTGGAGCACCCGTTGCATCAGGTCAAGATCGCGTTTGTCGGCAAGTATGTCGACCTGACCGAGTCGTACAAGTCACTGATCGAAGCGATCAAGCATGCCGGTATTCATACCCGTAGTGAAGTCGAAATTGTCTATCTCGATTCCGAAGATATCGAGCGCGATGGTTGTGGCGTATTGAAAGGCGTGGATGCCATCCTGGTGCCTGGTGGTTTTGGCCGACGGGGTACGGAAGGCAAGATTGCTGCTATTCGCTATGCCCGTGAAAACAAGGTGCCTTATCTTGGTATTTGCCTTGGCATGCAACTGGCAGTGGTCGAGTTTGCCCGGGATGTCGCCGGCATGACTGACGCGCATTCCACGGAATTTGTTCAAGACACGCCATACCCGGTGATCGGCTTGATTACCGAATGGCTGGATGCCTCCGGCAAGGTTGAGAAGCGCGGCGAGGATTCCGATCTGGGGGGTACCATGCGTTTGGGTGGCCAGATCTGCAAGCTGGCGGAAGGGTCTCTGGCCCGTGAGATCTACGGCAAGGCCGAGATTACTGAACGCCATCGTCACCGCTACGAAGTTAACAATATTTTGCTGGCACAGCTCGAAGAAAAGGGCCTGAAAGTTTCCGGGCGTGCGCCGGGGACCGATTTGTGCGAAATGGTCGAGCTGCCCTCTGATGTCCATCCGTGGTTCGTCGGTTGCCAGTTCCATCCAGAATTTACCTCCAACCCGCGTCAGGGCCATCCGCTCTTTACGTCATACGTGAAGGCAGCGCTGGCCAATCAAAAGGCCAAAGGCAAATGAAGCTCTGTGGTTTCGAGGCTGGTCTAGACCAGCCTTTTTTCCTGATTGCCGGCCCCTGTACCGCGGAGTCCGAGCAACTTTGCCTTGATGTGGCTGGCCACATGAAGGAAGTCTGCGGTCGACTGGGAATTCCTTACATTTTCAAAGCCTCCTACGACAAGGCCAATCGCAGTTCCGGCAAGTCGGTGCGCGGCCTTGGTCTGGAAGAAGGCTTGCGCATCTTCTCCGAAGTGCAACGCCAGATTGGCGTGCCGGTGCTGACCGATGTCCACACCATCGAAGACATTCCTGCTGTCGCTGCGGTGGTTGATGTATTGCAGACGCCAGCGTTTCTGTGTCGCCAAACCGATTTCATCCATGCGGTTGCTACCTGCGGCAAACCGGTGAATATCAAGAAGGGCCAGTTTCTCGCCCCCGGTGACATGAAGAATGTGGTCGACAAGGCGCGCGAAGTGAACAACGGCGCAGACAACATCATGGTCTGCGAGCGTGGTGCATCCTTTGGTTATAACAATCTGGTTTCAGACATGCGCAGCCTGGCGATCATGCGTGAAACGGGATGTCCGGTCGTTTTTGATGCCACGCACAGTGTTCAGTTACCGGGCGGGCAAGGTACGACTTCTGGCGGTCAACGCGAATTCGTGCCCGTTTTGGCAAGGGCGGCGGTGGCGGTTGGTATTTCCGGATTGTTCATGGAAACCCATCCGTGTCCGGAAAAGGCATGGTCGGACGGCCCAAATAGCTGGCCGCTGGATCGCATGGAAAGTCTGCTGGCAACGCTGGTTGCACTCGATAAGGCAGTGAAAGCTGCCGGTTTCGAGGAATTGAAGTAAGCCCGTGCTGATGCCTGGGTCTGATAATTTAATTTAAATTATTTATTTAACCTTCTGATAATAAGGAAGTAGTATGAGTTCAATCGTTGATGTTGTAGCACGCGAAATTCTGGATTCCCGCGGCAATCCCACGGTCGAAGCGGACGTCCTGCTGGAGTCAGGCGTCATGGGGCGTGCGGCTGTGCCCTCCGGTGCCTCCACCGGCTCCCGCGAAGCCATCGAACTGCGTGATGGTGATGCCAATCGTTATCTTGGCAAGGGTGTCATGCAGGCGGTTGAGAACGTCAATACTGAAATTTCCGAAGCCATCATCGGCCTGGATGCTCAGGAACAGGCCTTTATCGATCAGACGATGATTGACCTTGACGGTACCGACAACAAGTCCCGCCTCGGCGCCAATGCCATTCTCGCGGTCTCCATGGCAGTCGCCAAGGCTGCCGCGGAAGAATCCGGCCTCCCGCTTTACCGTTACTTCGGTGGCATGGGCCCGATGCAAATGCCGGTGCCGATGATGAACATCATCAATGGCGGCGAGCACGCCAACAACAGTCTGGATATTCAGGAATTCATGGTGATGCCGGTGGGCGCTGCCAATTTCCGCGAGGCCCTGCGTTGCGGCGCTGAGATCTTCCATGCGCTGAAGAAGCTGCTGGACAAGAAGGGTCACTCGACCGCCGTGGGTGACGAAGGGGGTTTTGCGCCCAATCTTGGTAGCCATGCTGAAGCCTTGCAAATCATCATGCAGGCCATCGAAGCCGCTGGTTACGTGCCGGGTCAGGATGTTCTGCTGGCGCTGGACTGTGCTGCTTCGGAGTTTTACAAGGATGGCAAGTACCACTTGTCCGGTGAAGGCCTGCAACTGACCTCAGCCCAGTTTGTCGATTACCTGGCAAACCTGGCAGACCAGTTCCCGATCGTCTCGATCGAAGACGGCATGTCCGAAGCGGACTGGGATGGATGGAAGTTGCTCACTGACCGCCTGGGCAAGTCCGTGCAGATCGTTGGCGACGACATTTTTGTTACCAATACCAAGATCTTCAAGGAAGGTATCAAGAAAGGTATTGCCAACTCCATTCTGGTCAAGATCAACCAGATCGGTACGCTTTCCGAAACGTTCGCTGCAGTCGAAATGGCCAAGCGCGCCGGCTACACCGCCGTGATCTCCCATCGTTCGGGTGAAACGGAAGACAGCACTATCGCCGACATCGCCGTTGGTCTGAATGCCGGTCAGATCAAAACAGGTTCGCTGTCACGCTCTGACCGTATTGCCAAGTACAACCAGCTGATTCGCATTGAGGAAGATCTGGGCGATACCGCTTCTTACCCGGGTCGCGAAACCTTCTACAATCTGCGCTAACACGTTATGCGCTGGCTGACGGTCGGCCTTCTCGTCGTCATTGGCCTCCTCCAGTTCCCGCTTTGGGTGGGAAAGGGGGGCTGGCTGAAGGTATGGGAATACGACCGTCAATTACAGGCGCAGAAGGAAGTGACCAAAAAGCTGGAAATCAGGAACGCGGGCCTCGATGCCGAGGTCCGTGACCTGAAGCAGGGCTATGACGCCATTGAGGAGCGAGCCCGCTTTGAGCTGGGCATGGTCAGGCAGGATGAGACGTTTGTGCAGATTCCGGAAAAAGTTCCCGGAAAATAAATCAAAATTCCGGTCGACCGCAGTAGTCACCCGTATTTGCCTCCGTTAGAATCGTTCTCGGTAATGCCCCACGCAGAGCGCTCAAGGAGAACAACATGCTGCTCAAGGTTGGCGAGAAAGCACCTGTATTTTCTCTGCCGGATGCCGACATGGCGACTGTCGATCTGGCCAATTATCAAGGGCAGAAGCACATTGTGCTGTTTTTCTACCCCAAGGATGGAACGCCGTGCTGTACCAAGGAGGCGACGGATTTCTCCGATCACGAGGATGAATTCCTGCGGCAGGATTGCATACTTTTCGGTATCAGCCGTGACGATTGCCTGAAACACGCGGAGTTTCGCGACAAGGAAGGCATCGGTATCGAGCTGCTGTCAGATGCGGAAGGTACGGTCTGCAAGCAATATGGCGTCTGGCAGGCCAGAGAGGTAGATGGCCACCGGAAATTTGGCGTTTCTCGTTCTACCTTTATCATTGATCGCAGTGGCACTATTCGCCATGCGCTCTACAACGTTAATTACAAAGGTCATGCACTGGATGTGCTACGCCTCGTCAAGGAACTCAATTCATGAACATGCAGGTTGCCAAAAATTCTGTCATCACGCTCGATTACCACGTTACCGATCCGGATGGTGAAGTCGTTGATGAAGGGCGCGAGCCGCTCGTTTACTTGCATGGCGGGTACGACGACATTTTCCCAAGAATCGAGGAAGAGCTTCAAGGCAAGAAAGTCGGCGAGTCGATTCAGGTCAAATTGCAGCCGGATGAGGCTTTTGGTGACTACGATGCCGAAATGGTTCAGGTAGAACCACGCAAGGATTTCCCGAAAGAACTTCAGGTTGGCATGCAGTTTGAAGGTGGTCCGGAAGAGGGGGGCGAGGATGACTTCGTGATCTACCGAGTGACCGAAATTGCCGATGACAAGGTTATTCTGGATGGCAATCATCCGCTCGCTGGCATGGCGCTGGTGTTCACTTGCACGGTTACCGCGATTCGCCCGGCCAGTGACGAAGAAATTGAACACGGTCATGTTCATCATCCGGATGATGACGAAGAAACCTGCCATTGATCGCAGTTTCCACAGGAAAGAAAAATGCCCGCTATGGCGGGTTTTCGTTGCCCTATCTTGCTTTGTAGAGTGGGCAGTCTTATTAAGAACAAGATAGAAATAGGCAGAATCACGAAATGCGCAGCTCATTCGCTTGATGGCCCTGATTTGGTTATTGATCCCTTCGCGGTTGGAGGAATTATTCAAATAGAGGAGCCAAGCTGTCAAACTGGATAAATGAGATTGCGACGTCTCCCCGGAATTGAGTAGCGCCAGCCATTAGATGCTGTGGGTGTCGATAAATTTTACAGTTTCAGGCTAGGATCTGTTTTAAATATTGCTAAGCGCCTGAAAGATAAGGGTATGCAATCGTTTGGCGCAAGCCTTGCTTTAACCAAGTAATATGTACGCTACGACAAACGAATTTTAGGAGGCAACATGCCACGCAATTTCATCCTGTTCCTACTGCTGGGCCTTGCTGCCATTTCCGAAGCGTACGCTACTTGCCCGTGCACAGGGCAGACACGTTTGGATTCAGCTGGAATCAACGGCCTTCTGAATGGCAATACCGTTTGTGCGATTCTTGGTAATGAGAAATGGCAGGAATATCATAGTGGCGGCAGAGTCTTTGAACTCGGCAACGTATCGGGTGGTGAAGATGTCGGGGGGTGGTCTGTGAGTGCCAACGCTAATGGAAACAACGCGACGGTGACTTATGACTACGGAACGGGCGGTAGCTATACGTATTCGGTCTGCCAAGCAAGCGCAGGTGCACCTGTCGATTTCTGCGGAACAATAAGAGACGTGACAAACGCTTCAGTAATATCAGGCAAGGTCGGTTGTGGCTTCTAGCAGCATTCTCTGGACAGGTTATCGTAAATTGGAGTGCCGCTGCCTACGTACAAAACCATTTCGACCATAACGTCAAATTCGGCTGGAATGAAGGTCGCCAAGTGGGCATGGCTCGCTTATGCGGCCTTCGTTGTTTATGGAAGTCTCGTTCCCTTCGACTTCCACCCGCTTCCGTTTGACCAAGCTTGGGCTGCTTTCAAGCAAACGCCGTTCCTTACGCTTGGGATCGAATCACGCGCCGACTGGATTGCCAATGGCGTCCTTTACGTTCCGCTGGGTCTCTTTGGCGTTCGGGCCTTGGGGGGGGGCGGAGTACGCATCCTGCCCGCACTTGCATCTCTGGCATGCGCCTGCCTTTTGGCATTTGCCGTCGAGTTTACACAACTCAGCTTCCCGCCGCGTACGGTTTCCCAGAACGATCTGCTGGCGGAGTGCCTCGGCAGCCTGATCGGGGTTGTCGCTGCTCATGGTTTGGGTCCATGGCTGGCTCGCTGGTGGCAGGCGTGGAAGACTGATTCCGTCGCTGTCGCCCGCCTTGCCTGGCAAGCCTATGTGCTTGTCTACCTACTGTTCTGTTTTTTCCCCTTTGATTTTCTGGTTTCTCGTCAGGAGTTCCTGAACAAGCTGGACTCCGGCAACTGGGGTTGGCTGTTTGCGCTGCCTGAGGCTTCATTCACGTCGTGGCTGCGTATGGTTCTGCTTCTCGCGCTCGAAGCGACGTTGACGATTCCGATCGGCATTGGCCTCGGTGTCGGGGTAACGTCAAAGCAGGCGCTTCGCAGGGGCATCGTCGGCGGCGCTGTGATCGGCTTGGTGATTGAGATCGGTCAGATTTTTATCGCCAGTGGCGTCAGCCAGGGTGCATCACTACTTAGCCGCGCGATTGGTACCGGACTTGGAGCGTGGCTGGGAGCCGGATGGCGAAAAGGGAATATTGATGTCCTACGTGGCTGGTTGAGCCGGCACCTCGGTTGGCTATTGCTGGCTTACCTTGTTCCGCTTGGCTTCGCCTCCGGTTGGGGAAGCCATTCATGGCTGGGCTGGGAGCATGCCTTGCGTTCCTGGGACGAATTGAGGTTTCTGCCGTTCTACTATCACTACTTCACCACTGAGTCAGCAGCCTTGGTCAGTCTGGGTAGCGTGGTAGTGATCTACGCGCCGCTGGCAATTCTTGCGTGGGCCAGCATGGCTGGAGCGGGAGGCGCCGCCATATTGGCGGTAATGATCGCGCTGGTATTGGAGACAGGAAAGCTGTTCATGGCCGAGATCCATCCTGATCCGACCAACGTTCTGCTGGCTGGTGCATCTGTCTGGTTCCTGATGAAGGGGATCGCACTTTTCGAGCATCAGAAACGACGACTGGAACGGACTGCTGATGTTCCGGTAACGCGTGATCAGTCGGCTTCTCGTGATGCCGGCCCCCTTTCTTCATTTGAGTCACAACCAACGACAAGTCCCAGACTGCCCGATAAGCCGTGGCTAATTATTCTCCTTATGGTCATCCCCTGGCTGGCGGTCGGTTGGCCGGCCTATTCCTGGCTGGTGCTTGGCGTGGTGGCTGCATCTGCCGCGGCAACCTGGTGGCGGCCGGCTGCCTTGCTGGTAATCATGCCGGCAGCCATGCCAATTTTTGATTTGGCCCCGTGGTCCGGACGCATCTATCTTGACGAATTCGACCTTCTTTGCGCAGCCTGTCTGTCCGTCGGATTCGCGCGCGAGCGAACGCGAATCTTCCGCAAGCGATTGAGCGGGCGGTCGCTAGTCTTCATCGCCATGATGGTCAGCTTGGCCATCGGTGCGCTCAAGGCGTGGGGAGGCAGTTTTTCCCTCGACATGAACAGCTTTGCCAGCTACCACAGCCCATTTAACGGTATGCGTATCTTCAAAGGGGCGCTCTGGGCCTGGCTATTTGTTGTGATGTATCGATCACTGGTTAGTCGGCAGCCGGCAGTTGGCCGCCTTTTACATGCGGGCTTTGCGATGGGCTTGGCGCTCACCATTCTGGTTGTGCTCTGGGAGCGCCTGGCGATGGTCAGTCTGTTCGACTTCACGACCGATTACCGTGTAACTGGCCCATTCTCCGTGATGAACAAGGGCGGTGCCTACATCGAGTGTTTTCTGGCGGTGGCTAGTGCCTTTGTCGTTATCGAGCTTGCCACCTGCCGACAGCGGCTCCTGTTCTTCGCGGCATCAGTACTTCTGATTCTGGCTGGCTACGCCATTCTAGTTACCTATTCTCGTAACGGATTTGCCGCGCTGGCCACAGCACTTTTCCTGGGAATGCTTTCCGCTTGGCGAACGCAAAGGCGGTCGCTTACCGTAATGCTCCCGGCGCTAGTAATAATCAGCCTTGTCACTGTCGCAGGAGGCCTAGTGCTGAGCGGAGGCTATGCCGCTGAGCGACTGGGCTCCTCGGCACGTGATCTTGAGATTCGCCTCGCTCACTGGCGCTCCGCGCTGGACCTTCGCGACGACGGAATCGCTACCACCTTGCTGGGTGTAGGTCTCGGCCGGTTTCCGGAAAGCCATTTTTGGCGGAGTCGTACTGAACCGCGGGCAGCCGCCTTCCGCATCGAATCCGGAGACGGCAATGCTTTTCTGCGAGTTGCCCCGGGAGCCACAGTCTACATTGAGCAAATTATTTCGCCTCCCACAGGTAAGGAACTGGATTTGTCCCTCAATGTACGTAGCGCCGTCGGAATTCCGAAGCTCGCTGTGACTCTTTGCCGGAAAACTTTGCTCACTGCGGAAGATTGCGAGCAGGTTGAAGTGAAAGGTATCAAAGCGCCCGGACATTGGCAGAACCAGTACGCCACCATACCGCCTTTACCGGCGCCGGCAAACGCGCTGGCGGCGCTGGTCCCGATCAAGATTTCTTTGGTATCCCCTCACAATGGTCAGGCTATCGACATCGACAATGTGAGCCTGCGGCTTCCTGGTACTGACCACTACTTGACTCGCAACGGCGCCTTCGAAATGGGTATGGATAACTGGTTCTTCGCGACCGACATCGACCCTCCTTGGCACATTCACAGCCTTCCTGTAGCCCTCCTATTCGATCTTGGCTGGCTCGGACTCGCCGCCGCATTTGCTTTGCTGAGCGTTGCCGTGGCCAGTGGATTCAGGGCGCTACGCTGCTGCCAAGTTGAAGGCATTGCTGCATTTGCAGGACTCCTGGCTTTCCTTGTGTCTGGAAGCCTCAATACCTTGATCGACGAGCCGCGTTTTCTGTGGCTGTGGCTCGTGCTTGCTTGGGTCTGCAGTTGGCAGGGGGAGCGAGCCCGGACGAGAAATTCCTGTTAGGTTTGTTACGAAAGCCATAGCAGCCTATGGAGTATTGGCAATGTCTTAAGGGATTGCTTCCTTCATCGGGTGGTTTGTTTAACAGGGCGATTTCACGACAGGGTCAAACTTCAGCCAGCCTCGGCGGGAACTACATGATGAATTGATCTTCTGGCTCAGGTGGTAATCCGCTGCGAAGGTGCCGTGTCATTCGGGTCGTGTTGGCCAAGGATGGGTCTCAAAATTGAATAGGGTAGGCGATTCGCTGTCGATCACGCCGCGTGTCCATCCCATGGCGGGATAGCCAAACGTTTCTACGCGCGTGAAATTGGTGATTTGATTCCCTCTTTTGTCGCGTAGCGGTTTGTCGATACGGCTAATGTGGCTGTCACCGTGTACGGCA
>DAOLIO010000067.1:0-12763 GCA_035328505.1 Azonexus sp. | reverse complement strand
AAGATTAGTTACCAAATGTCGCAGAACATGGCTTGAAAGCCTCGTCGGCAATTCATATCTTGCTGACCAAGGAGGCGCCATGCATGGCTGCTCCATTAGACATCCGGAGGCTTGTATGAAAAAAATCGTCTGTGCTTTGATCGTGTGTACGTCCATTGGTGTCAGCCTGCCCACATTTGCTTCCGAGCCCTCGCTTCATGACGTCTATCAAGCAGCAGGCTCTGGCAAGGTGGATGATGCACAGCGGATGATGCGCGAGGTATTAAAGGCGCACCCGAACAGCGGAAAGGCGCACTACGTCGAGGCTGAATTACTGGTCAAACAAGGTCAGTTGAAACAGGCAGCCAATGAACTGGAAACAGCTGAAAAGCTTTCGCCAGGTCTGCCATTTGCAACTGGGCAGTCGGTTGCTCGCCTCAGAGAAAGTCTGGTTTCCCGTAAAATCACCGCTACCGGACTTCCCGTTCAGCATGAAATGTCCCCGGCCCCTTCCGCACGGAACTCGAATGCGCCTTGGGGTATTTTGTTTATAGGATTAGGACTGGTCGCTTTTATTGCGTGGGCCACCAAATTCATGGGACGCCGAAATTCGCTCAATAATGGTGTAGCGGCGCAATCTGATTTTGGCGGCTATCGTCCTGCCGCACCTTCAATGGCCAATGGCGGCGTTGCTCAGGCCTATGGTGCAACCGGAGTTCCACCGATTGCGGGCCAAGGACTCGGCTCGCAGTTGTTGGGTGGCTTGGCGACAGGGGCTGCTGTCGGGGCTGGTGTGGCCGCCGGCGAGGCATTGATGCATCGCTTCATGGAGGGACACCAAAGCGCGCCAGGCAGTGCGCAGGCCTTCTCAAGTTTTGACAGCATCCCGAGTCTGCCGTCGACACCGATGGATGATATGGGTGGCAACGACTTCGGAATAGCAGACAATTCGTCCTGGGATGATGCTGCCTCCAGTGCGGGTGATGACTGGAATTAGTCTTCACGATTGGCTATTTGAATCCCGCAGCGTGAGACTTAGGTGGGTTGTTGCAGTTCTTCAGGTGGCATCCATTAAAAATCCCCGTGATATCGCGGGGATTTTTGTTTAAACACCGGTATGTTCCTCAAGTAAGTTAGCCGAATTCGCTTTCCAGGCCACTTGTTTGCTTGGACGAGCTTAGTTTCTGGCGTGTGACAGATGAAATGCTTCTACGCCATCAAACTGGCCTAGTTCAGCCGCCAAGGTTGAAAGCGACGTGGCAGCATCTTTGTTTAATGCAATGGCGACATAGCGCCATTCCTCTCGATCATTCGTTCGATGTATCTGGAATGAACCGCTGGCAACCTGGTAGCCACGCTCACTCGCGACCCTGGACAATACTTCTTCACGCGGGGTAAATCCGGGCCGAAAACATAAGGTGATTGCTACCGCAGGCCGTGACGGCAACCATTGTTCCAGCTTTGCTGCCCACATCATGAGGGCGGCTGATAGTATCGTCAGTAATATCGCGGCCGAATAAAATCCGATGCCAACCAGAATGCCGATCGCGGAGGATGACCAGATCGATGCAGCAGTCGTCAGGCCGCTGATGTTGAAACCATCTTTCATGATGACCCCGGCCCCAAGGAAACCGACGCCAGTGACAATCCCTTGAATAACGCGTGTCGGATCCGGTGGACTGTGGCCAAACGTTTGAGCGACGGAGAGGCCGCCGTACCAGAAGGCGGGATAGCCGACAATCACGGTCACGGCGCACGATGCCATGCAGACCAAGCCATAGGTACGCATGCCTGCCGCGCGCCCATGATAGGTGCGTTCGTAGCCGACAATGAGTCCCAGTAAAAGTGCGCCGAAAAGATTGGAAAATACGATCAAATTGATCGCTAATTCCTGCGGAGACCAGTAGTTTGCAAAAAAGCCGTTGGGGACCGAAAGCATGGTGCGAGGGCAATCCAAATGGTGTGAAGAGAGCCTCAACAGTACAGAAAATCGGGCACGGTGTGCGCCGTACCGATATATCTATTAGTTGTTCCGGTGCCGATATTCCGGGTTATTTTCTGGCATTCAAATCCAGGCTAAACGTTTGCCAATCCTTGGTGACTTGTTGGGCGTAGCTTCGGGCGTAGTCCAGGACCGCTGGGGCCCAGTCGGTTCTCTTGTTGCCAAACGCGATCCATTCCTCAATGCTGGCCGACCCTTGGCGGCCACCGGAACGAATGTGGGCCCAGGCAACCACCTCGGCCATGGTGTGTATGACGCCTTCCAGCCGTCGGATTTTCCCGCCCCACTGATCGAGCGCGACCCGGTCCTGGCTGGGTAGCAGCTCTCTCAAAACGTACGAGCGGTCAGCGATTTGTACCGCCGACAAAAACGCCGGGGGTATTGCTTGCGCACGCCGCTGGATACTGACGACGCGCTGGGCTTCACTGGCCCAGAGGGGCTGTTTGATGTGAACAAAGGGAGCAAGCGAAGATGGCAGTTGATATTTCAAATCGAGGAGGAAATTACCGTCGGGGCCACCGCGGCCTCGCACAAGTATCACGTAGCGTTCCAGGCCAAGGCTGCCCGTGCCGGCAATGCGGCGAGCGATATCCAGCACTTTGAAAAATGTCGGGTTGTGTTGAGTATTGGCAAACTCCTTCATGAATTCGCCTATCTTTTTGCGGCTCTCTGCCTCGACCGGCAGGGCCTTTTTCCCATCGATTCGTAGCCTGCGCTTGCCGCCTTTGAGTTCTGTTCTCGCGTCGAGCAGTGCCGTGCGTGGGCGCCTTCGCAATTCGCTCAATAAATTACGGACCATGCCGGTGGCAGTCGTTCGTTCGATCCAGCGTGCCGTGCCGTTGGCAAGATTGGAAGCGTAAACTTCCAGAAAGTGCTGACACAACGTGACGGCCTGCGCTGGCGTGAGATGTATGGCCTGCGCTGCAACCAGCGTACTGGCAAGAAAGCGTGAAAGGTCCCAGTGGGCAGGGGCGAGAATGCCTTCGTCAAAGTCATTCAGATCAAAATAGGTGAGGCGGTTTTCACCTTTGTAGGTGCCAAAATTTTCGAGATGCAAATCACCGCACAGCCATCCAGCGGGCGTGCCGCTCAGGAAATCAGTGGACGGAAAGTCTTCATAAAACAGGTGGCAGGTGCCGCGCAAAAAAGAAAACGGATTGTCCGCAATGGCCCGATATTTTCTTGCCAGCCGCTCCGGGTCGCGACCCTTGTTGAATTCTCTGATACGTTCGACAACATCCGGTTTATTGCCCACGTTCATTGAATACTCCAGCGAGACCCGGTGCCTTCGGCGCTGCATTGGCTTGCTGTGCGATTACCGCCATTCACGTTGGTCCCAGGGCTCGCCATGACGATGCTCCTCTTCCCAGTGGCCTTCATGCTGTCGCCAGTGATCGCCACGCTGCTCCCAGCGATGGGGCACCCATATATGGCCAGGACGTGGGGCGCTCCAATGCCCCGGCACCCATTCGTGGCGTTGGCCAGTCCATGTCCAGAAGCCGCCGATCCATATCTGGCCGGCGATAGGTGGCGCCGCCGGGTACTCGATCCGTGGTGCTGGCGGAGCGATCATTACACGTCCGCCATCGTATGGGCTGCTGCCAGGGGCGACGACGCAACCGCCAAGAATGGCCGAGATGGCCAGCGCAATGAAGATTTTGCGAGATGTCATCAAGCAAGTCCGGGGGTTAATCCGATGCCAGGACTTGATTGTCGTCTGGCGCCGCTTCAGACCATAGCGCCTTCCCGAACGCTTTCCAGGCTTCACCGCCGTGGCTCTGAAAACCATAGTCAGCGCTCTCCGTCATTGTCTTGAGCATGATGCCGGCCAGTCCGAACAGGTTAATTTTGGCGCGGAGTCGGTAATCGCCCGGGTTGGATGCGGCTAATTTCAAGTCGTCCTGAAGGTGGCTCAGCGCTTCTCGGGCGAGTGAGCGTACCTGATGCTCATCGGACCAGTCGATACCGAGAACAACGCCCATGCGTTCAATTTCATGTTCGATTTCTTGGGTGCTCGCACTGTAGTTTTCATACCCTGCCATCGGAAGTCTCTTTGAATTGAAGGTCTGCCTCCGGTGTTCCAGAAGGCATGTCCAGTGGGGTTAAAGGATAGGTTTGCATCAAGTATCTTCCGCCTGAGGCGGGGGTTCAACTCCGTATTTGTATCGATTCGTAACCCCGCCCCAATGGTCAAATTTTTCAAGTCGCATGTGGTGCCAGCCCTTACGGTGCGATCTGACGCGAGGCGTGATTTTCTTCACTGAACGAATATTTGTGATTTGGTAACTTTGTTTCGCATCAGGGTGGCTCCCATCGATGGATGCGAAGAAAAGGTAGGCGATGCATAGGAAAATCGGAACGCGTGCGGGTGAAGATCGCCGTACAGCAGACAAAGGTCCGCCAAACGGTTGGGCGGAACGTCGAAAGGCGGTGGAAAGGCGCCTCCCGGAGGTGTCCGAAGTTCCCTTTTCAGAGTGGTTGGCGCATCGAACCGTCAAGGAATTGGTGGATCTTAAATCCTGATTTGCCGATGCATCAGAAAACCCTGCGAGATCGTGGGGCTTTTGCTATCTACAACGCACACTTAATTTTCTTGTTCGTAAACGACATCAGACCGCCGGTTTTCTGCCCAGGATGTTTCGTCGTGGCCTTTCAGCTTTGGATGGCTGGCGCCCAGTGACTTGATGCTGATCTGCTTTTCTGTCGCGCCATTGGCAAGCAGGGTCGAGCGCACATTATTGGCACGTTGCTGGCCGAGGCGATGGTTGTGCTCGGTGCTGCCACGCTCGTCGGCGTTGCCTTCAATCCGGAGGCGCGCTTCTGGATGATCGGCCAGGTAGCGGGCATGGGCATGCAGCGCGGGTTCGTACTCTGCCTTGATGGTGGCGCTGTTGAGATCAAAATAGACGCTGCGCTGGGTGCGCAGGCCGACCGGGTCCATCTTGAACTGTGGGTCGATACGCATTGCTTCTGCAGTCGGGGCGGCGGCGGTATCCGTTTGCAGTTCGGCGGGCACTGGCTGGCCGAGCAGGCCGGGGTGGATCTTCAGTACGCCACTTTGTGGAATGTGGGTGCCGGGGGGGATGTCGCCTTTCGTGGTGCAAGCGGCGACCATCGTGGTGAGCACGAAGGTTATGGCGAGGTGGATGCGCATTGGGGGAGGCTACATGAGGAATGCCGCATCATACCCTCGTCGCAGTCAGGAGTAGGGGCAACGGAAAGTTGGCCATTTATATTCCTTATGAAGATAAATAAATTCGCAAATTGTCTTTGTTGTTATAAGTGCGTCGATTAAATTACGCGCTGATTCTTTTGCGAGGACTATCGCCATGACCCGAATTCGCCTGTCCATTTCCGCCATAATGCTTTCCCTGGTGGCCAGTGCCGCACTGGCTGACGTTACGTTGCTCAATACGTCTTATGACGTGGCGCGTGATGTCTACAAGGATTACAACCCGATGTTTCAGAAATACTGGAAAGCAAAATCCGGCGAAAGCATCGAGGTGAAGCAGTCTCATGGCGGCTCGACCAAACAGGTGCGTGCCGTTGCCGATGGGCTGGAGGCGGATGTGGTGACCATGAATCAGGCGAACGATATCGAGTTCCTGGCGGAAAGGGGTCTGGTAGCGAAGGATTGGGCAAAGAAATTCCCGAACAACGCCTCGCCTTATACCTCGACGATGGTATTTATCGTGCGCAAGGGAAATCCCAAGCAAATCAAGGATTGGCCGGATATCGCAGCGCCGGGCATCCAGATGATCATTCCCCACCCCAAAAATACCGGCAATGGGCGTAACACCTATTTGTCGGCGTGGGCCTGGGCGCTCAAGCAGCCGGGCGGCAACGACAAGAGTGCACAGGCGTTTGTCGGCAAGTTGCTGAAGAATGCACCTCTGTTTGCGGCCGGTGGCCGTGATGCGACGACGACCTTCATGCAACGAAAAATGGGCGACGTGCTGATTACCTTCGAGTCCGAAGCCGAGATGATCGCCAAGGAATTTGGCAAAGGGGAATTCGAAGTCATTTACCCCAGCCTGACCATGCAGACCGAGTTCCCTGTTGCGCTGGTCGAGAAGGTGGTGGACAAGAAGGGTACGCGGGTCCAGGCCAAGGCATATCTCGATTACCTGTGGTCGAAGGAAGGGCAGGAGAATGCCGCCCAGAACTATCTGCGCCCGCGCGATCCCGAGCTGCAGAAAAAGTACGCATCCTCTTTCCCGGCGGTGAAGACCTTTACGGTGGATGAGGTGTTTGGCGGTCCCGGCAAGGCGTTCGTCACCCACTTCAAGGATGGCGGCAGCTTCGACCAGCTTTATTCCGCCAAGTAGGCAGTCAGGCAAGTCGCCGGGATCGCGGAAAAGCCGGGCAATGCCCGGTGTCGTCCTTGCTGCGGTCAACCGGAATTTTTGGCAAAAAACAAAAAATCATGTCCGCAAAAACTCGCCGTGTGTTGCCCGGCTTCGGTCTGTCTCTCGGCTATACGCTGGTCTATCTTTCGCTGTTGATCCTGCTGCCACTGGGCGGCATGATCTTGAAGGCCTCCGAACTTGGCTTTGGGCAGATTCTCGATATCGCGCTGGGTGAACGTTCGCTGGCGGCGTTTCGCGTCACGTTTGGTGCGTCCTTTCTGGCGGCAGCGATCAACGCCTTTTTTGGCTTGATTGTCGCGTGGATACTGGTGCGTTACCCCTTTCCCGGCAAACGTTTCGTGGATGCGCTGGTCGATTTGCCGTTTGCCTTGCCAACGGCGGTGGCCGGTATCACGCTGGCGACCCTGTATGCCGGGAATGGCTGGCTTGGGCAGTACCTGGAGCCGCTGGGTATCAAGGTGGCCTACACACCGCTGGGTATTGTCGTGGCGCTGACGTTTATCACGCTGCCGTTTGTCGTCCGCACCTTGCAACCCGTGATTGAGGATATTGAGACGGAAGTGGAGGAGGCTGCCGCATCGCTCGGCGCATCGCGCTGGCAGACGTTTGTCAAAGTGATATTTCCGGCCATTTTCCCGGCGCTGCTCACCGGCTTCGCCCTCGCGTTTGCCCGTGCCGTGGGCGAGTATGGTTCGGTCATTTTCATCGCCGGCAACTTGCCGCTGATTTCTGAAATTACGCCACTGTTGATTATTTCGAAGCTGGAGCAGTACGACGTACTCGGCGCCACGGCGCTGGCGGTCGTCATGCTGGCATTGTCTTTCATCATGCTGCTGGCGGTGAATATGCTGCAATGGTGGACGGCCAATCGTCACAAGAACAGTGTGCCGATTGAAGTATTGGCAGCGAAGGCGAGCGGGGTGCCCGCATGAAATCCTCGCATGCCACGCAGGAGCCGGCCTGGGTACGCTACGCCTTGCTGACTGTCGGCCTCGGCTTCCTGTTTTTTTTCCTGGGGCTACCCTTGGTCGCCGTTTTTGTCGAAGCACTGGCGCAGGGCGTGCCCATCTATGTCGCAGCATTGAAGGAGCCGGAAACCCGTTCCGCAATTGGCTTGACCATCGGGATTGCGCTCGCCGTGCTGCCTTTCAACATCGTCTTCGGGGTGGCTGCCGCGTGGGCCATCGCCAAGTTCGACTTCAAGGGCAAAAGCTTGCTCATTACGCTGATCGACTTGCCATTTGCCGTCAGCCCGGTGGTGGCTGGCCTGGTCTTCATCATGTTGTTCGGGGCGCAAGGCACGTTCGGGGCCTGGCTTTCCGAACATGACATAAAAATCGTATTTGCGGTGCCGGGCATGATCCTGGCGACCATGTTCATCACCTTTCCATTCATCGCTCGGGAGTTGATCCCGTTGATGCAGTCGCAGGGCAAGGATGAGGAGGAGGCCGCGGTGTCGCTCGGCGCGTCCGGCTGGCAGATGTTCTGGCGGGTGACACTGCCCAACATCAAGTGGGGCCTGCTTTACGGCGTGATCCTCTCCAATGCGCGGGCGATGGGCGAGTTCGGCGCGGTCTCGGTGGTCTCTGGCCACATCCGCGGCGAAACGAACACCTTGCCGCTGCATGTTGAAATTCTCTACAACGAATACAACGCCATCGGCGCCTTTGCCGCCGCGTCCATCCTGGCCCTGCTGGCACTGGTCACCCTGGTTGCCAAGACCGTCGTCGAATGGCGCATGAAACAAGAAACCGACATGCTGAATGCGGTGCTGGCACCGGAGAAAACCTGATGAGTATCGAAATCCGCAACATCTCCAAGCGCTTCGGCAATTTCGTCGCGCTCGACAATATCAATCTCGACATCCCGACCGGCGAACTGGTTGCCCTGCTGGGTCCATCCGGCTGTGGCAAGACCACGCTGCTGCGCATCATTGCCGGGATGGAAACGGCCGACGAAGGCGAGATTCTGTTCTCTGGCGCCGAGGCAACGCATCTGCATGCGCGTGATCGCAACGTCGGTTTTGTTTTTCAGCATTACGCGCTGTTTCGTCACATGACGGTGTTCGAGAACGTCGCCTTCGGCCTGCGCGTCAAGCCGCGCAAGGAGCGGCCCGCTGACGCCGAGATCAAGCGCCGGGTCATGGAATTGCTCGGCCTCGTCCAGCTCGACTGGCTGGCCGATCGCTATCCCTCACAGCTTTCGGGCGGCCAGCGCCAGCGGATTGCGCTGGCCCGTGCACTGGCCGTCGAGCCGAAAGTTCTGTTGCTCGACGAACCGTTTGGTGCCCTGGATACCAAGGTGCGCAAGGAGCTGCGTCGCTGGCTGCGTCGGCTGCACGACGACATGCACATCTCCAGCGTATTTGTCACGCACGATCAGGAAGAGGCGCTGGAAGTGGCCGATCGCGTGGTGGTGATGAACCATGGCCGGATCGAGCAGATCGGTTCGCCGGACGATGTTTATTCGAGTCCCGCGTCGCCGTTCGTCTATCAGTTCCTCGGCAACGTGAATGTCTTTCACAGTCGGGTGCAGGGCTCCTTTGCGGAAGTCGAGCGTTGTGAAGCCTCCGAGAAGGCAACCGCCTTTGTCCGTCCGCACGATATCGACATTGCGCACCAGCCGGGTGAAGGCGCCTTACAGGCAACGGTTCAGCACGTTCATCCAATTGGTCCCGTGGTTCGCATCGAATTGCTGCACGGTAGTGAAATCGTCGAGGTTGAACTCTCGCGCGAGCGCCATGAATCACTGCAATTGGCGGTTGGCCAGTCCGTCTGGTTCCGTCCTCGCCAGATGAAAGTCTTCGGCGCCGATTCGTTGCCGCGGCCAAGCCCGGAAAAGCAGGCCTTTTTGTTCTGATCGAACGCGGGGAAGGGCATCGTGGGCGGATGTTATAATCAGCGCCCGTTTCGAACGCCCCAGCCCAACCCGGTGATCTTTACCCTCGGCATCAACCACCATTCAGCGCCGCTCGCCATTCGCGAGCGCGTGGCATTTGGCGCCGACAAATTGCCGCATGCGCTGGCGGACCTCACCCGCGAGCGGCCCGTGCGCGAGGTGGCCATACTCTCCACCTGCAACCGGACCGAGATCTACTGTTCGGCAGAATCACCCGAGGTCGTGATCGACTGGCTGGCGCATTACCATCAGGTCGAGCGTCATGAAATCGCGCCATATATCTATACGCATGATCAGCCGGAAGCGATTCGCCATGCCTTCCGTGTGGCCAGCGGTCTTGATTCGATGGTCATCGGTGAGCCGCAGATTCTTGGCCAGATGAAGGATGCGGTGCGGGCGGCTGAAGAAAACGGGACGCTGGGTACGCAGTTGCACAAGCTCTTCCAGCGATCGTTTTCGGTCGCCAAGGAGGTGCGCAGCACGACCGCGATTGGGGCCAACATCGTGTCGATGGCTGCCGCCGGCGTGCATCTGGCCGAGCGGATTTTCGAGTCAGTCGCCGGCCAGCGCATTCTGTTCATTGGTGCTGGCGAAATGATTGAGCTGTGTGCTGCCCACTTCTGTGCCGGCAAGCCCAAGCAGGTCACCATTGCCAATCGTACCTTGGAGCGCGGACGGGCGCTGGCCGAGCAATACGGCGGCACGGCCATTCGCCTGGACGAACTGGGTGAACATCTGGCGGCGCACGATATTGTCGTTTCCTGTACAGCCAGCCCGTTACCGATCATTGGCCTTGGCATGGTCGAGCGCGCCATCAAGACACGCCGCCACCGCCCTATCTTCATGGTTGATCTGGCGGTGCCGCGTGACATTGAAGAAGAAGTTGGCCGGCTGGACGATGTTTTTCTCTATACCGTCGACGATCTGGCACAGGTCGTCGAGAGCGGTTTGGAATCTCGCCAGGCCGCAGTGGTTGATGCGGAGGCGATTATCGCCAGCCGGGTGCAGGACTTTCTCGGCTGGTTGCAGTCGCGTGAGACGGTACCGGTCATTCGTTCGCTGCGCGACTCCGCCGAGCGCATGCGCCGGCACGAGATGGAGCATGCGATCAAGTTGCTGGCCAAGGGCGAAGCGCCGGAAAAGGTGCTCGAACACTTGTCGCAGCGTCTGACCAATAAATTTCTCCACGCGCCAACGCAGGCGTTGAACCAGGCAGAAGGCGCCGAGCGCACCGAATTGCAGGCCTTTGCCTCGCGTCTTTTTCATCTCCATTCCGGCGAGTAGCGGTCCTATCGGGCCGCTGTCGCTTGTGTATTCCTGAGTCCTCCATGAAGCCATCCATCCGCCAGAAACTCGACCTGCTGGTCGACCGCCTCGATGAAATCGACCGCATGTTGTCGGCGCCGAGTACGGCCAACGATATGGATCAGTTCCGCAAGTTGTCGCGCGAACGCTCAGAAATCGAGCCGGTGATTGTCCAGTTCAATGCGTTTCGGCAGGCTGAAAATGATCTTGCCGACGCTGAGGCGATGCGCAGCGATCCGGAAATGCGCGACTTTGCCGAAGAGGAAATCGCCGCCGCCAAAGGTCGTCTGCCCGAACTCGAGGTTGAACTGCAGAAGCTGCTGCTGCCCAAGGACCCGAATGATGACCGCAGCGTGTTGCTGGAAATTCGGGCCGGTACGGGGGGGGATGAGTCGGCGCTGTTTGCCGGCGATTTGTTCCGCATGTATTCGCGCTATGCCGAGCGTCAGCGCTGGCAGGTCGAAGTGATGTCAGCCAGTGAATCCGAGCTGGGGGGGTACCGCGAGATCATCTGTCGAATTGGCGGCAGCGGGGCCTATTCCCGGCTGAAGTTCGAGTCCGGCGGTCATCGCGTGCAGCGTGTGCCGGAAACTGAAACCCAGGGCCGCATCCATACGTCGGCATGCACCGTGGCGGTGATGCCGGAAGTGGATGAGGTCGAGGATGTCAATCTGAATCCGGCGGACCTTCGTATCGACACCTTCCGCGCCTCCGGTGCGGGCGGTCAGCACATCAACAAGACGGACTCTGCGGTGCGGATTACGCACCTCCCCTCCGGCATCGTCGCGGAGTGTCAGGATGGCCGTTCGCAGCATGCCAATAAGGCGTCGGCCATGAAAGTGCTGGCTGCGCGTATCAAGGATGTTCAGGTGCGTGCCCAGCAAGCGCATATTTCCAGCACGCGCAAGAGTCTGATCGGTTCCGGTGACCGCTCCGAACGTATCCGCACCTACAATTTTCCGCAGGGCCGCATCACCGATCACCGCATCAACCTGACGCTTTACAAGATTGCCGCGATCATGGATGGTGACATGGATGAGCTGCTCGGCGCACTGGCGGCCGAACATCAGGCAGATCTGCTGGCAGAGTTGGCCGAGGCGGGTTGAAACGCTGAATCCGCCTGATCTTTGTTCCTCGATCCAAGTGCTGCGGTCAACCGGAAAAAAGGCCGAAATTCGGAATATTTGCGTCGAGGTTTGGCTGCCTGTCCGGTTGCATCGGCCAAATAAACAAACAATAATGTTTAGCGCTCCTTGATTGAGGCGACCAGCGGGTTGGCGTCAACAACTGCCTGATTTATAGGAGGCTTTTGGCAACTAATTCTGGCCATCCCCTTGGAACGGCAGTTGATTGCCTTTGCGAGAACAAGCCAAGTTCATAACGAATCAGATGAAACCGCACAATATTCCCGGTGATAGGGTGCCAGCGGAGCATGGGTTGACCACGAGGATTCTCGTTGTGGATCAGGATGCGGCTACCCGTGCGCTGCTTGAAGCCCTGCTTGTGCCGGCCGGATTCATTGTCGAGTTCGCCGATAGTGCCGAACAGGCAGCGTCTGACATTCGTTGTGCCCTGCCGGACCTGTTGATTCTTGACTGGGCCATGCCGCTGCCGTCCGGCTTGCTGCTGGTCGAGCGATTGCGCGGCACGCTGCGGACGCGTGAGCTCCCGATTATCATTCTCAGTGATCGCTGGGCTGATCATGATCAGGTTCAGGGGCTGGACGCCGGCGCTGACGATTATGTGACCAAGCCATTTTCGCCCATCGTGCTGATGGCGAGGGTGCGCGCGCTATTGCGCCGACGAAGGCCGCATCTGGCCGGTGAAGCGGTAGGGGTCGGCACGATTACCTTGAATCCGGCGACGCATCGCGCCGTTGCCGGGGGCAAGCCGATCGATCTGGGGCCCACCGAATTTCGCCTGCTGACCTTTCTCGTGACTCATCCAGAACGTCTCTATACCCGGCGCCAACTACTGGATGAAATCTGGGGGGACCATATCTACGTCAGCGAACGGACGGTGGATGTGCACGTTCGCCGCTTGCGCGTAGCGCTTCAAGCGTCGGGTAATCACGATCGCCTGGAAACCGTGCGGGGTGGTGGCTATCGCTTTCGGGGCGAATGAGACGGGCAGGTTCTGGGTGGCCAGGCTTGACGCAAAATAAATGATTTGCTGATGTGTATAATGCCGCGCTCGCCTTGGCGGCCTT
>DAOLIO010000066.1:0-12870 GCA_035328505.1 Azonexus sp. | reverse complement strand
TTTGCTTTGATCTGGCTTACTTGCGCAGACCAAGGCGGGTAATCAGGGTACGGTAGGCATCAACGTTCTTGCCTTTGAGGTAGTCCAGCAATTTACGACGCTGGTTAACCATGCGCAGCAGACCACGACGGGAGTGGTGATCCTTCTTGTGTTCTTTGAAGTGCGGGGTCAGGTCGTTGATGCGGGCGGTCAGCAAAGCGACCTGGACTTCCGGGGAACCGGTATCGCCTTGGGCGCGCTGGAAATCGGCAACGACGCCGGCTTTGATTTCAGTGGTGAATGCCATTTCAAACTCTCTTTCATGAAAACGACGCCGCCCCGGTTTGATAGAGCTAGCGCCAGTGGATAAAATTTTCCGTTGGCGACGAAAAGCGTTGGATTATATCAGTTATTCAGCAAGTTGACCCAGCCGTTTGGGCCACAAACGCTCCCCTGCCCCGGGTTCGCCGATACCAAGAAGACGGCTACCCTCATAGACCCTGATCTTGCCACTCAGCCCTTCGGGCAGATCGACCGGATTGCCATGACGAAAACGCTCCGCAGCCTCACCTCCGACAGCAAGGACCGGCAAGGTGTGCAGCAAAGCATCAATCGGTTGCAGATGAGTCACGCGGCCAGCCTCATCCAGCGCTTCAAGCTCAGTGAGCGTCACCGCACCCTGCAAATCAAGATCACCAACCCGAGTCCGGCGCAATGCTGATAGATGCGCACCACAACCCAGGGCTGCACCGATATCAGCGGCCAGGACGCGGATGTAGGTTCCTTTACTGCAGGCGACGCGCAGGCTTAGGCTATCACCGCCAAAATCAAGCAAGTCAATGGCGTAGATGGTCACCGCCCTCGCCTCGCGCTCGACCTCAATGCCTTTTCGGGCAAGCTCGTAAAGCGGCCGACCATCACGCTTCAGGGCCGAATACATCGGGGGGATTTGCTGAATATCACCGGTAAATTTAGGCAAGATTTCTAAAATTGCCTCTTTTTTCACGTTGACTGCAGCAGTTGCGGTGACCTTGCCTTCGGCATCACCGGTATCGGTCGTCTCGCCAAGCTTGATGACCGCCTCATAGGTCTTGTCGGCATCAAGCAGGTCAGCTGAGAATTTTGTCGCCTCGCCAAAGCACAGCGGCAACAGGCCGGTCGCCAGCGGATCAAGGGTGCCGGTATGGCCACCCTTGGCCGCGGAAAACAATCGACGCACCTTCTGCAACGCATCGTTTGACGACAAGCCGATCGGCTTGTCGAGCAACAGGACGCCATCGACCTGTTTCCAGGTCCGTTTGAATTGCATGGAAAGCTTAGTCTTCCGGCGTTAAATCGCTCAGGGCATTCGCCTGATCAATCAACAATGACATGCTGGCGCCATGCTCAATGGAGTTGTCGTAAACGAAATGCAACTCCGGCAGGGTGTGAATGTGAATCCGCTTACCCAGCTCGCGACGCAAGAAGCCGGCCGCCCGCTTCAGCCCGTGCTCAATTTCTTCGAGATGTTCTGAATTCAGAGTGGCAAAAAACACCTTGGCATGGGCATAATCGGGTGTCAGTTCGACCGCAGTCAAACTGATCATGCCAACGCGCGGATCCTTCAACTCGGTCCGGATGAGATCGGCAAGGTCGCGGCGCACCTGCTCCGCGACCCGATCACTACGCTGAAAACCTTTTTTCTTCATTACAGCGTACGTGCCACTTCCTGGATTTCGTAAGCTTCCAGCTGGTCGCCAACCTGGATGTCGTTATTGCCGCGCAGCGACAGACCACATTCGAAGTTGGAACGGACTTCCTTGACGTCGTCCTTGAAGCGCTTGAGCGAATCGAGTTCGCCGTCCCACTGCACCACGTTGTTGCGCAGCAGACGGACACGGGAATTCCGTTTGACGACACCTTCCAGCACGTAACAGCCGGCAATGGCGCCAACCTTGGAGACCAGGAAGACCTGACGAATTTCGACCATACCGGTGATCTGTTCGCGCTTCTCCGGCGACAGCATGCCGGAAAGTGCTGCCTTGACTTCATCGACCGCGTCATAGATCACGTTGTAATAACGGATATCGACACCGAAATTCTCGGCCAGCTTGCGGGAACCCGCATCGGCGCGAATGTTGAAGCCGATGATGACGGCGCCTGAAGCCTGCGCCAAATTGACGTCGGATTCGCTGATGGCGCCAACCGCCCCGTGGATAATCTGGACGCGAACTTCCTCGTTGGAAAGCTTGGCCAATGTCTGAACCAGCGCCTCCTGAGAGCCCTGCACATCCGCCTTGACGATCAGCGGCAAGGTCTTGACCTCGCCTTCAGTCATCTGAACAAACATGTTCTCCAGCTTCGCTGCTTGCTGCTTGGCCAGTTTGACATCGCGGAACTTGCCTTGACGGAACAAGGCGATTTCACGCGCCTTCTTTTCATCGGTGAGGACAATCGCCTCTTCGCCAGCGGCTGGCACATCAGACAAACCGAGAATTTCTACAGGGATGGAAGGCCCGGCTTCGTTGATCGACTTGCCATTTTCATCCAGCATGGCACGAACACGACCAAAAACCTGACCAGCCAGCACGACGTCGCCACGCTTGAGCGTGCCGGACTGAACCAGCATGGTCGCCACTGCACCACGCCCCTTGTCGAGGCGAGCTTCAATAATCAGGCCCTTGGCCGGGGCATTCTTCTGAGCAGTCAGCTCAAGCACTTCAGCCTGCAACAGGACCTGCTCAAGCAGTTCATCAATACCGGTACCCTTCTTGGCAGAAACCGGGCAGAACGGGGAATCGCCACCGTACTCTTCCGGAATCACGCCTTCGGCGACCAATTCCTGCTTGACGCGATCCGGATTCGAATCCGGCTTGTCAATCTTGTTGACCGCAACGACCAGCGGCACACCGGCCGCCTTGGCGTGGTGAATCGCTTCTTTCGTCTGCGGCATCACGCCGTCATCTGCAGCCACCACCAAAATGACAATGTCGGTCGCCTTGGCACCCCGGGCTCGCATGGCCGTAAAGGCTTCGTGACCCGGTGTATCAAGGAAGGTAATCATGCCGCGGTCGGTTTCGACATGGTATGCACCAATGTGCTGGGTAATGCCACCGGCCTCACCCGCCGCGACCTTGGCGCGACGAATATAGTCGAGCAGCGACGTCTTGCCGTGGTCTACGTGACCCATCACGGTAACGACCGGAGCACGCGGCTCAAGCGGCACATCCTTTTGTTCGCCACCCTGGGTAACTTCCAGGAAGGCATCCGGATCATCGAGCTTGGCGGCAACGCCCTGATGGCCCATCTCCTCGACCACGATAATGGCGGTTTCCTGATCCAGCACCTGATTGATGGTAACCATGGACCCCATCTTCATCATGGCCTTGATCACTTCCGTCGCCTTCACAGCCATCTTGTGCGCCAATTCGGACACTGTGATGGTTTCCGGCACGTGAATTTCCCGGACCAACGGCTCGGTCGGCGCCTGGAAGCTGCCTTGGCCATCATCGCCCTTGCTGGATTTCTTGTGGCCATGACGGCCATCTTTCCAGGAATTGCCAATATCGGAACCACGCGTCTTGATACCGCCCTTTTTCTTGCCATCATCGGCGACGCGACCTTTGTCACCCTTTTTGCCAACGGCATCCGGCTTTTTGTGCAGGGTCGTACCCTTGTCTGCAGGCGCTGGCGCAGCCCCTTCGGCCGATTTGGCGGCAGCAACCACTTGCTGCTTGGCCTGCTCTGCCACCTTGGCGGCAGCTGAGGCAGCTTCGGCCTGCTGGCGCATACGAACCAGTTCAGCCTCCTTGGCCTGCTTTTCGCGCAGTTCACGTTCCTGAATTTCGCGCAGCGTGGTGTAACGGCGAGACTCCGCCTCACGCGCCTTTAATTCTTTCTCACCAATGATTGCCGCACGATCCAGAATGACCGGCGCAGGCTTTGCGACTGGCTGATCAACCTCCGGCTCAATCGGTGCTTCCACGACCACCGGTTCCGGCTCGGGTTCCGGCTCGGGTTCCGGCACAACCTCGACCACTGGTTCTAGAACAGGCTCCGGTTCCGGAACAATCTCGACAACAGGCGGAAGCTCAACTTCGAGCTCGTCAGCAGGAACATCAAGTTCCGCTTCTGGCAGATGCTCACCGATTTCGCGCTTGACCAGCACACGTTTCTTGCGCACCTCAACCTGAACGGTCCGAGCGCGTCCATGAGAATCCGTGGCCTTGATTTCCGATGTTTGTTTGCGGGTCAAGGTAATTTTGGTCTGCGACTCATCGCCATGGGCACGGCGCAGATAATCGAGCAATTTAGCCTTATCCTGATCATTCAGGGCATCGTTGGCACCCTCTTTGCCAACGCCGGCCTTACCCAATTGCTCGAGCAGGGCCACGACGGGCATTTTAAGTTCAACGGCAAATTGTGAAACTGTTGTTGCGGACATACTTTGCTACCTCCCGCTCACTCGAACCAGTGAGCCCGTGCCTTCAGAATAATTTCCTTGGCACGCTCGTCGTCGATGCCGGTCATTTCGGTCAGTTCATCCACCGCCAGTTCCGCGAGGTCGTCGCGGGTCTTGACGTTGTGACTAGCCAGTTTGGCGGCCAGCTCCTTGCTCATCCCCTCAAGATCCATCAGATCATCGGAGACCCCTTCCAGCTGTTCCTCAGTCGCAATCGCTTCCGTCAGCAGAATATTTCGGGCACGGTTACGCAGTTCATTGACAATGCCTTCGTCAAGACCGTCAATTTCCAGCATCTCGGCGAGCGGCACATAGGCCACTTCTTCGAGCGACGAAAAACCCTCTTCAATCAACAGATCAGCCAGCTCTTCATCGATGTCCAGCTTTTCCATGAAGGTCACGCGAGTGGCGGCGTATTCGGCTTCGGAACGCTTGGCCGATTCGTCCTGCGTCATCAGATTGATGGTCCAGCCGGTGAGTTCGGACGCCAAGCGAACATTCTGCCCATTGCGACCGATGGCGATGGCGAGATTATCCTCGTCAACCACCACGTCCATCGCATGCTTTTCTTCATCGACAACGATTGAAGATACCTCTGCCGGCGAGAGTGCACCGATCACGAACTGAGCAGGATCAGCGGACCACAAGACGATATCTATATTCTCGCCACCGATTTCATTACGCACGGCCGTCACGCGGGAACCACGCAAACCGACGCAGGTACCGATCGGGTCGACACGAGGATCATTGGACTTGACTGCAATCTTGGCGCGCAGACCGGGGTCGCGGGCACAGGCTTTCAGTTCCATCAGGCCATCAGAGATTTCCGGCACTTCCATGTCGAACAGTTTGATGACAAATTCAGGCGCGGTGCGTGACAGAATGATCTGCGGACCACGTGCATTACGGTCAATGCGCAGCAGGTAGGCCCGAATACGATCACCAATGCGCAGATTCTCTTTCGGGATCATCTGGTCACGGGGCAACATTGCCTCAATCTTGCCGGCTTCGACAATGGCGTTCCCGCGTTCCATACGTTTGATGGTGCCGGAAACAACATGCTCCTTGCGATCAAGAAAGTCAGCCAGAATCTGCTCACGCTCTGCATCGCGAATCTTTTGCAGGATCACCTGCTTGGCAGCCTGGGCGCCGATGCGACCGAAATCAACCGGTTCGATCGCTTCTTCCAGCGTATCGCCTGCCTCGATCTCCGGATCATCTTTCTGGGCCTCGGAAAGGGGCAACTCCAGATATTCATTGACGTATTCGTTATCCGGCACGACTTGCCAGCGACGGAAGGAGTCGTAGTTACCCGTATTGCGATCGATCGAGACACGCACTTCGGCCTCGTCATGGATGCGTTTTTTGGTCGCCGACGCAAGCGCGAGCTCAAGGGCACCGAACACGATTTCCTTGGCAACGTTCTTTTCGCGGGCCAATGCATCAACCAGCAGTAACAATTCACGGCTCATGGGCTAAAACCTCCTAGTCCTTCAGTCGAAACGAGGCACCAGACGTGCCTTCTCGATATTATTGAATTCCAGTTCCACATCATCTTTTTCGAGGCGAAGCCCGACCTTGCCATCCTTGCACCCAAGGAGCTCGCCCTGAAAATTGCGGCGGCCACCATGCGGAATGCGCAGCTTGATCTGGATATCATGGCCCGTAAAACGCTCGAAATCTTCTGCCTTCTTGACGACTCGATCCAATCCTGGAGACGATATTTCCAAACGATCAAAATCGAAATTTTCGACTTCAAACACCCGTGTCAGTTGATTGGAGACTTTCGCGCAATCCTCGACATCGATGCCGGTATCACGCCCCGGCGCATCGATAAAGACACGAATCGTGCGGCCACGCGGCGACATCTCGACATCAACGAGCTCATATCCCAGACCGACAACGGTCGTTTCAAGCAGTGCGTTTAAATCCATAGCCACAAATAAAAAATGGGCGAAACGCCCACCTCAGTAAAAAAGATGCCCGCCAAAAATGACGGGAGGAACAAACCCGTGAATTATAACGGATTTATTCCTCCCGGTAAATCGCTTTACGCGGCTTCAGGGCCTTTTCGCTGGCTCTGGGGCATGTTTTCAAGTTCTCGCATCAACGCCTTGATCTCGACTTCTTTCAACTCACGCGCCATCCCTCGCTTCAGTTGTGGCGGCAGCACGAACGGGCCATAGCGGACACGAATCAAGCGACTGACCGTGCAACCGACAGCTTCAAACATGCGACGCACTTCCCGGTTGCGGCCTTCGAAAATGGTGACGCGATACCAGTGGTTTGCTCCCTCACCACCACCATCCTGCAAGGAGCCAAAATTGGCCCGTCCATCGTCCAGTTCAACACCGTGCAACAGTTGTTGCTGCGCCTCCAGTGTCAGCTCACCCAACACACGCACGGCGTATTCTCTAACCAATTCCGAACTTGGGTGCATCAGCTTGTTGGCGAGGTCACCCGACGTGGTAAAAATCAACAGACCGGAGGTGTTGAAATCCAGACGACCCACATTGATCCAGCGGCCGCCACGCATGCGCGGCAACGCAGCAAATACGGAAGGACGGCCATCAGGATCGTCCCTTGAAACAATTTCACCTTCCGGCTTGTGGTACATCAGGACCCGCGGCGGACGCGAACTCCCCGTGAATCGAATATTGATCAGACGGCCACCGATCTTGACCTTGTCGGTCGGCACTACCGACTGACCAATCGTCGCGACAACCCCATTGACGCTGACCTTGCCAGCGCTGATCCATTCTTCCATTTCACGACGCGATCCGACACCGGCCTGGGCAAGAATTTTCTGCAAACGCTCGGGCTTGGCTTCGACGACCAATTTGCCGCTCCGGGCGACCGTACCGCGACTGGCCCGGCCAGTGGCCGGCAGCGCCGGGCGACGCCGTGACTTTGGCGCAGGGGCTGCCGCAGCTTCCGGCAACTCGTCACGCCCCTCGATAGTGGGGCGACCGCGTGGCGCCGGCTTGCTGCGGTCAACTGGAAATTCGGGCCGTTTTTCAAATCCAGCCGGTTTGTTGGTCGAACGGAATGGGGTGCGTTTATTAGTTTTCATAGTTCAGCTCCAGTGTCTGGCTGATTTGTTCAAGCGGCGGCAGTTCGCTGACGCTTCTGAGTCCAAGATCATCCAGAAATTGTTTGGTCGTCGCAAACAAGGCAGGACGTCCCGGCGTTTCGCGATGACCCACAACGTCGATCCAGCCCCGCTCTTCGAGGGTTTTGACGACATTCGTGTTGACCGCAACGCCGCGGATTTCTTCAATATCCCCCCGCGTGACGGGTTGGCGATAGGCAATAATGGCGAGTGTTTCAAGCACAGCCCGCGAATATTTTGGCGGCCGCTCCGGATTCAGGCGTTCCAGATAGGGCAAATATTCAGCACGCGTCCTGAAACGCCAACCGGAAGCGAGCTGGATCAGTTCGACCGGGCGATCGGCCCACTCCTCACGCAACTGGTCGAGTAGCTTGCGCAGGATATCCGTCGACAGTTCCTCGTCGAACATTTTTTTCATGTCGGTCGTAGACATCGGCTCACGCGCAGCGAGCAATGCGGCCTCAAGCACGTTCTTGATCAGACTCGGTTCCACCTTGATGCACTCTGACGTAAATGGGCTGAAAAGGTTCGGTCTGGGTAATTTCAATCAGCTTCTCCCGACCCAATTCGAGCATGGCAAGAAAATGAACGACCAGTCCAGGCACGCCCATGGCCGCATCGAACAGATTCTCGAACTGAACAAAACCTCCTTTTTCCTGCAACACCCGCAATATGATGGCCATATGTTCGCGCACAGACAGCTCTTCACGACCAATCTTGTGATTTCTATTCAAGCGCGCCTGCCGCACAACGGACATCCACGCGTCTTTCAAGTCACCGACTGACACTTCCGGGAGCCGTACATACAACGATTTTTCAACCAGCGTCTCGACCCAGAAAAAATCGCGCTCCGCCTGCGGGAGCTGATTCAGGTTCTGACCGGCAATTTTCATCTGCTCGTATTCCATCAGTCGGCGAACCAACTCGGCGCGGGGATCATCCGCCTCGTCACCCTCGCCCAACGTCGGCCGCGGCAGCAGCATGCGTGATTTGATTTCGATCAGCATCGCCGCCATCACCAGATATTCGGCCGCCAGTTCCAGATTGCTGGCGTGCATCGACTCGATGTAGTCGAGATATTGGCGGGTCAGCGGCGCCATCGGAATATCCAGGATATCGACATTCGCCTTGCGGATCAGGTAGAGCAACAGATCGAGCGGCCCCTCGAACGCGTCGAGCATGATCGCCAGAGCATCCGGTGGAATATAGAGATCCTGCGGCAAATGCGCCATCGGCTCACCATAGATGCGAGCAACCGGATGGAAGAGCTCCGCCGTTATGACCAAATCAGGCGCGTCGACTGCGAGCGTCATCTCAGGAGGCCGCAGCGCGGCCCTTGCCCTTGTAATGCAGATGCAGATTGCGGATATAGATGAACAGACTGAGCGCCTGACCAAAAATAAAGACCGGATCTTTGCGATGAATCGCGTAAATGGTCAGGACAATCCCGCCGGCCAGACTGAAGTACCAGAACGAGACCGGAATGACGACCATCTTGGCCTTTTCGCTGCTCCACCATTGAATGACGAAACGCATCATGAACAGTGCCTGGCCACCAAAGCCGATGCCGATCCAGATCAGCGTTTCCCAATCCATATCAAACATCAGTTGTATTCCAGACCCATGGATTCACGCACATCGCGCATGGTCTCGCGGGCATATTCGCGCGCCTTTTCGCAACCATCGGCGATGATGTTCTTGACCAGCGTCGGATCGTCCAGATAAACCTGCGCCCTTTCGCGCATCGGCGCCTGCTCACGCAGGATGCCATCGATGACCGGCTGCTTGCATTCGATACAACCGATGCCGGCCGTCTTGCAGCCCTGCTGCACCCATGCCTTGCAGGCATCGTCGGAATAAACCTGATGCAATTGCCAGACCGGGCAGCGCTCCGGATCACCCGGATCAGTGCGCCGCACGCGATTGGTATCCGTCGGCATGCTCTTGATCTTCTTGGCCACCGACTCTTCCGACTCGCGTAGCGTAATCGTATTGTTATAGGACTTGGACATCTTCTGGCCATCCAGACCCGGCATCTTGGAGGCTTCGGTCAGCAGGTAGCCCGGCTCGACCAGGATCATCTTGCCGGTGCCTTCGAGGTAACCGAACAGGCGCTCGCGATCGGCCATGGACAAATGCTGCACTTCATCGAGCACGGCCTTCGCCTGCTCGATGGCATCGCGGTCACCGTTCTGCTGGAAGCGGGTCCGCATCTCTTCGTAGAGGCGAGCTTTTTTGCTGCCTAGCTTTTTGACGGCGTCGCGAGCCTTGTCCTCGAAGCCGGGTTCCCGACCATACATATGGTTGAAACGACGCGCCAGTTCACGGGTGAACTCGACGTGAGGAATCTGGTCTTCACCCACCGGCACCTTATCGGCACGATAAATCAGGATATCGGCACTCATCAGGAGCGGATAACCCAGGAAGCCATAGGTCGACAAATCCTTGTTGGCCAGCTTTTCCTGCTGGTCCTTGTAGGTTGGCACGCGTTCCAGCCAGCCAAGCGGCGTCATCATCGACAGCAATAAATGCAACTCGGCATGCTCAGGCACCTTGGACTGAATGAACAACGTGGCCTGATTGGGATCGACGCCAGCCGCCAACCAGTCAACAACCATGTCCATCGAAGCTTTCTCGATGCCGAGCGGATTGTCGTACTGCGTGGTCAATGCATGCCAGTCGGCCACAAAGAACAGGCAGGGATATTCATGCTGGAGATTCACCCAGTTCTTGAGGACCCCATGGTAGTGACCAAGATGGAGCGCCCCGGTCGGGCGCATGCCGGAGAGAACACGTTCTGCGTACATATTTATTTAGTAGAGACCAAAAATGAGTTCGATAGCCCACGTGGAGAGATTCACCAGCGGTGTCATGACAGCGCCAAGAACCCCAGTGAATAGCAGCACCAGCAATATCGGAAATCCCCAACGTTCGAGCTGGGCAAATTTATAAGACTGCGCATGTGGCAACAGGCTGACTGCGATCCTCCCGCCATCCAGCGGAGGCAAGGGAATCAGATTGAGCACCATCAGCACGCAATTGATCTGGATTCCCATTTCAGCCATGCGCGCCAGCGGCGTGCTGAAAAACTGCGGCAATAACCAGGAAAGCTTGAACGCCAGCGCCCAGGCGCATGCCATAAAGAGATTGGCGCCAGGACCGGCTGCGGCCACCCAGAACATGTCCTTCTTGGGATTACGCAAGCGACTGAAATCCACGGGTACAGGCTTGGCATAGCCGAACAGGAAGCTCCCGCCGGAGAACAGCAGAATACTGAGCGGAATCAGGATGGTGCCCACCGGATCGATATGACGCAACGGATTCAGGCTGATCCGACCGGCCTGCCACGCCGTTGAATCGCCAAAATAGCGTGCTGCATAACCATGCGCGGCCTCATGGAGCGTAATGGCAAAAACCAGCGGCAGCGCGAGAATGGTGATCGATTGAACGATTGCGTTGATATCCGTCATCTCTTAACCCAGCCCGAAAGGTTCCAGCGAGCCGCGACCGGCACGGATCAATTCCGGCGTAGGACCGGTCAGGTCGATCACGCTTGTCGGCTCGGTGCCACAATGCCCGCCATCGAGGATCAATTCGAGATGGTCATCAAGACGATCCTGAATTTCCCAGCCCTCAGTCAGCGGAAACTCATCTCCCGGCAATTGCAGCGTGGTCGTCAATAGTGGCTCATTCAATTCCTGCAGCAGCGCCAACGCAACTGGATGATCCGGAACACGCAGGCCGATGGTCTTGCGTTTGGGATGCATGACCCGGCGCGGCAACTCCTTGGAGCCTTCGAGAATGAAGGTATAGCTGCCGGGTGTGGTTGCCTTGAGCAGGCGGTATTGGGCGTTATCCACCCGGGCAAAGTGCGCAATTTCGGAAAGATCGCGAACCATCAGCGTCAGGTGGTGGCGATCATCGATCTGCCGAATCTGGCGAATGCGATCCAGCGCTTCCTTGTCGCCGAGATGGCAACCGATGGCGTAGCAGGAATCAGTTGGCAAGGCGACGATGGCGCCCTTGCGAATGAATTCGGCAGCCTGAACCAGCAGGCGTTGCTGTGGCGATTCGGGGTGAATATGAACGATACGTGCCACGATCAGGCCACCAGGCGCCAGACCGGTTTCAAATCCTCGGGCAGTGGCGGCGCCTTGCCAAGATCGACATAACTTTCATCCGGACCATGAAAATCAGAACCACGCGAGGCGTGGAATGCATAGTGGCGTGCCAAGCGGGCAAAATGCAGGATATGGTCAGGCGAATGACTGCCACAGGTCACTTCAATCCCCTGCCCGCCTACATCCTTGAAGTCATCGAGAAAATGGCGCATTTCTGCCCCGGACATCTTGTAGCGACCGGGATGGGCCACTACCGCAACACCACCCGCGCCATTAATCCACTTGACCGCAGTTTCCAGACTGATCCAGCGATGATCGACATATCCGGGTTTGCCCGGCGTCAGATAATGCTGAAAAACACTCGACACATCACGTGCTATGCCGATCGACACCAGATAGCGGGCAAAGTGGGCACGGGAGATCAGGCTAGGATTGGTCACAAAGCACAAGGCCCCGTCGTAAACACCGGGAATACCAATCGCCGCCAGGGCGTCGCCCATGCGCCTGGCGCGCTCGACACGACCCGAGCGTAATTCTTCGAGGCCACCGGTCAATGCCGAATTTGCAGCGTCAAAGCCAAGTCCGACGATATGTATCGGAATGCCGCGCCACTCGATGGAAATCTCGACGCCATTGACAAATCGCATGCCCACTTCTTCAGCCGTAGCTTTCGCCTGTACCAAGCCACCGATATCGTCGTGGTCGGTCAGCGCCCAAAGATCGACGCCATTCGCCGCTGCGCGCCGTGCGACATCCTGCGGCGGCAAGAATCCGTCAGAAACAATCGAGTGGCAGTGAAAATCAAAATTGGCTGGTGTCACGGGTAAGCAATTGAAGGCAAACGAAGAGTTTAGCACGAAGGCGGCCCGGCTCGCCCCTCCTTGTGCAGTGCAGCAGGTTGATTAGACCCGTGCATCCCGTTATAGTGCCTTCCGTTCCGTGGGAGAGCGCAGATCCGTCTGCCGCCGAAGGCGCAATTTCACCCGAAAACGCTCAGGCAAAAGGACCATGGAACCGGACCCCGTCCGTTTTGCAGTGCATTTCATACGCGAAAGCAGCCCGCAGATCGTGCAATCAGCACGACGCGGCGCATAGCCAACGACGTATTGGATTCAATGCAAAGCGGACTGGCCGAAACTCTGGAGAGCGGCGTTTACAGCGTCCACCGATGGGGCAAATCTCTCAGGTATCGAGGACAGAGGGGTGAAACGCAAGAT
>DAOLIO010000065.1:0-12936 GCA_035328505.1 Azonexus sp. | reverse complement strand
GTCCTGCTACCTGACCAGCATACGTGAAGCGCTGCGCCAGTGTCTAGGGCGTGTTTGGTGGGGCAGCGGCTGTGCTGGCCGCGGCATTTGCAGCGGCGTTTTCGGCCGGTTCGTCTTCGTGCTTGATGCGCTTGAGCGCCACCTGCCGCTGGATTTCCCGCAAGTCTTTTTCCCGGCCGTGCAGCGCGTATTGCGCACGCAGCGTGCCGAATACTTTCTTGGCGTCGGGGCCCGCCATCAAATGCTCCGCTTGCAGGTCGGCCAGCTCGTTGTCGCTGAGGCCCAAGGCGGCCCGCATGATGTCGACGCGGTGCGTGGCATCGAAATCGGTGCATAGCATGACGGGCCGCAGACCGGCAAAACGCGGTTTGCCCTTCTCTTCGGAGCTGATGGCGAGTAGCGCGGCGAAGCTGGCCTGTTCGGAGAGCGCCATTTTTTGGACCTCGGCCTCGCGCATGCCGAGCAGGACTTTTTCCGCCGTGATCTTGTCGCCGGCATTGACATGACTGCGCGCCGCGGCGAGGCGGTCTTCAGTCGATATTGCGCCCGGCATGGTGTCGTTGGCGATGACGTCGCTCATCGCGGCCCGCGCTGTTTCCGTGTCGCCGTTCAGCGTGGCGGCCTCGGCGAGCAGCCGCTTGCGCAGGTAGTTGCGCGGCGTTTTTTTGGCGATGTCGTCAAGGATCTGCTGGGCTTCGGCGTGTTCGCCCTGGGCCATGCAGATGCTGGCCTTGAGGTCGCCGGCATCGAAAAAGTGCGGTGTGCTGGCAACCACCCGGTCGATTTCGGCACGTGCTTCCTGCAGGCGATTCTGCTTGTGCAGCGAGCGCGCGACGCCGGCGCGTGCCCACGGGAACTCGTAGTTGTCGAGGATGTTTCGGTAGGCGGCTTCGGCCGCTTGTACATCGCCGCTGGCAAGGAACACCTCGGCCCGCTGGCGCAGGATTTCAAAGCGATAGGGGCGCCCGGCCTCACTGTCGCGCGACGCTTCGAGAATGGCCAGGGCATTGGCGTATTCCTGCTTGCGCTTTTCCTTGTAGTAGCCGGCGAAGAACAGCTTCTTGGCAACAATCCGGTCGAGGCGGAGCAGCAGTTTGTCCGGCGAAAACGGTTTGATGATGTAGTCGTCAGGGATCAGCTCAACGGCGGAAACGACCTGCTCGTAAGACTGTTCGCCCGTCACCATCATGAAGATGGTTTCATCGGGCAGCAGGCTGAAACGACGCAGTTCTTCCAGCATCTGCTGACCGGAACGGCCTTCGCCCAGCATGTAGTCGCAGAGGATGATGTCGGGCGTGTTGTTGCGGATGCGGAAGATTGCATCCTGGTAATTGGTGGCGAACTCGACTGCAAAGGCCCCGACTTGCTGGGCAATGGTGCGCAGCGCATCGCGCGCCTGCGGTTGGTCGTCGATGACCAGGAAGCGCTTCTTGCTGTAGTCGGCCATTATGGCAACCGGAGTTCGAAACGGGCGCCACCCAGGGCGCTGTCGTTGGTCAGGGTCAGGCTGCCGTGGCGTTCGCGGCGTGTATGCAGGCTGGCCAGGCGCTCAGCCACCATCAGGCCGGTGCCGCAATCCGGGGGCAATGTGGCAAAGCCGGGGCCGTCGTCTTCAACGATCAAGCTGAGCCAGCCATCGTCAGTCGTGGCGCTCAGGCGAACGCTCTGGCGAGCGTAACGGCCGGCGTTCTGGACAGCGTTGTTGAGCATGTCGGTGATCAGGTCGCGGTCGAGCGGCCATTCGTCGAAAACGCTGCATTCAGCGGAGAGGGTGATGTTGCGGGCGGCCAGATGTTTCTTTTGCGCCAGCATGACTTCGTCGCAGAGGTCGCTGACAATGGATGGCGTGATGGCGGCCGTGGCATCGTCACGCAGCAGGTGGTAAGCAGTCAGCGTGCGTGACAGGCGGTTGGCCGCCGCTTCGATGGCGTAGCGGGCTTCCCCCATCGAAATCCCATGTGCCGCTTCGCTGGCGGCAATCATCGACTCGGCGATGAATAGCTGGTTCTTGGCGTCATGAACGCCGGAGGCCAGGATGTCCAGCAGTCTCTGCATGCTTTGTCCCCTACGTGTTTTTTCGAAGCATATCCTTTCAGGCGGTAGAGCGCAGCGTGTAGGCGAGACTGAGGCGCAACGGAATCTGGGCGGCGGTAAATAAGTCGGTCAGTTCGCTGTTCGTCATCGTCGCCGGAACGACGCTGACCCGGCCGCTGCCGGCCTCAAAGACGGGGGTTTCGAGCAGGGCCAGGCGGGCTGATTCCAGAGCGCCGACGGTTTCGCCATCCAGGCTGGTGCTCGACAGCACCAGAAAATGGATGACCGGCGGCGGTACGCGCAGCAAGGGGTCGTCGCCCGGCAGGCGCGAACTGCGTACCCGTGTATCTTCCTCGATGCGCCACGGCCAAATGTAAAGCCCGGGGGCATCGTCCGGTCGGCTGATGCGGACGGGAAGGGGAGCGTGCTTGGCAAGAACCTGGCACAAGGCGGTGAGGCGGGAAAAAAGGGGCATAACGTTCTCCTGAACGTGCCGGGTGGACTTTCAGGCTAGCACAATGCAGCCTAAACGGCAGCGTGCTTCAGGCCTAGCGGCAGTCCGGCGGCCACCAGCGTGACCTGATCGCAGACGCCGGCAACGCGCTGATTGAGGCGTCCCTGTTCATCGGCAAAGAGGCGCGACACTGGATGCATGGGGACGATGCCCCAGCCGACTTCGTTGGACACCAGAATGATGTGGCCGGGGAGTTGCGGCAGCAGTTCGATCAGGGCGGTGGTTTCGTCGCGGAACAGTGGGCAGGCGATGGCTTCACCAGCTTCGGCCTGGGCAGCTGCCTTGCCGGCAAAGAGCAGGTTGGAGAGCCAGAGGGTCAGGCAGTCGACCAGCACACAGGTATCCGGCGCTGCCAATTCGCGCAGGCGGGCGGCGAGGTGCAGGGTTTCCTCGACGCAGCCCCAGTCGGCCGGGCGCCGTTCACGGTGATGGGCGACGCGGCGTGCCATTTCGCCATCAAGCGCTTGCGCCGTGGCGAGGTAGACGACGGTCAGGCCGGAGGCGAGGGCACGCTGTTCGGCCAGCTGGCTCTTGCCCGAGCGGGCGCCGCCGAGGATCAGTTCTTTCATGGGCTGCACTTTAGGTGATTGCGCACCGAACGAGCAAGCCGGATAATTCGCCCCGATTCGACGTAACGGAACCCGGTGCGAGGCAACTCAATGCCGGGGCGGGCCCGCCGCTGTAATCGGGGACGGATGCTGCAACAGGCCACTGGTGAAAACCGGGAAGGCGCAGCGATCCGGCTGATCCGAAAGCCAGAAGACGTGTCGAGTCCTCTTGGGAAACCTGTGGACAGGGTTTCGCGGCAATGCTGTGGGCTATTCGCCCGGCGTCGTCGCGAGGCCCTTTTTCTTTTGGAGAATCGGATGCATTCGTTTCAGATCACCGCCCCGGATCGGGGAATTGAAATTTCGCTGAAAAATCGGGTTGACCGCAAGACCAAGCCGCTCGGCGCCCTCGGCTTGCTGGAACGCACCGCGATCAAGATCGGCCTGATCCAGCAGCGCTTGGACCCGGCATTCGGCCAGCCGCACCTGCTGGTTTTTGCCGGCGACCACGGCGCGGCCAAGGCCGGCGTTTCGGCGTATCCGCAGGATGTGACCTGGCAGATGGTCGAGAATTTTCTGGCCGGTGGCGCGGCGATCAATGTCTTTGCGCGGCAGAATGACCTGCATCTGGCCATCATCGATGCCGGCGTGGCCCATGATTTCGGTAAGCGGGCCGGGCTGATCAACGCCAAGGTGGCGCCCGGCACGGCCAATTACATTGAAGTGCCGGCCATGACCGCCGCGCAGTGTGCGGCAGCGATCGAGCGCGGCGCGGAGATCTGCCGCAACCTGTCGGCCAACGGTTGCAATCTCGTCGGCTTTGGCGAAATGGGGATTGGCAACACAGCCGCTGCGTCGCTGATCACCCATTGCCTGACCGGTACACCGCTTGCCGAGTGCATCGGCCGCGGCACCGGGCTGGACGATGCCGGGCTGGCCCGTAAACAGGTGCTGCTCGAGACGGCGCTCAACCGTTATCGCGCGGCGGGCGGCAGCAATGACCCGCTGGCCGTGCTGGCCGAATTCGGCGGGTTCGAGATTGCCATGATGGTCGGCGCGATGCTCGGTGCCGCCGAACAGAAAATGACGCTGCTCATCGATGGCTTCATCGTCGGCTCGGCCGCCTTGACCGCGGCGCAATTGGCCCCGGCGCTCACCGACTACTGCGTGTTTTGCCACCGCTCCGCGGAGCCTGGTCATGCCGCACAATTGCAGGCGCTTGCGGCGGAGCCGCTGCTTGACCTCGGCCTGCGTCTCGGCGAAGGCACCGGCGCGGCGCTGGCCTATCCGCTGGTGCTGGCTGCGGTCAATTTCCTCAACGAGATGGCCAGCTTCGAGTCGGCCGGAGTTTCTGACAAAGCATGATCCGTCGCGAGCTGGCGGCCTTCTTCGCCGCCCTTGGCTACTTTACCCGACTGCCCGTGCCAGCCTGGGTCGGCTATTCCGCCGACGGATTGGGCCGGGCGGCGCGCTACCTGCCGGCCATCGGTCTGCTGGTCGGCGGGATTGGCGGGCTGGTGTTCTGGCTGGCTCAGCACGTCTGGCCGCAGTCCGTGGCGGTGGTGCTCGCCATGGTCGCTACCATCGCGCTGACCGGCGCCTTTCACGAGGACGGTTTGGGCGATACGGCTGACGGTCTGGGCGGCGGCTGGGACAAGGCAAAAATTCTGGCCATCATGAAAGACTCGCGGGTGGGCAGCTATGGCGTGATCGCCATCGTTCTTGCCCTGCTTGGCAAATTTGCGCTGCTTGCCGCGCTGCCGGCCGGTCAGGTGGTAGCAGCCCTGATCGCCGCCCACGCCATCTCACGCGGCTGTGCCGTGACCTTGATGGCAACGATGGACTATGCCCGCGATGACGACGCCAGCAAGGCCCGCCCGGTGGCCGCACGGCTCGGTATCCGATCACTCGGTTTCGCGTTGGTGTGTGCTGCCTTGCCCTTGCTGATGTTGCCGCCAGCGCAGAGCGTCCCGGCCGTCGCGCTGGCGGTGCTGGCCACCCTCTGGCTCGCCGCCAAATGTCGCCGCTGGCTGGGCGGCTACACCGGCGACTGCCTGGGCGCGGTGCAGCAACTCGCCGAGATCGGCTTTTACCTTGGGCTGACGCTGACATTTTGATCGCGAGCGCCAGCCGATGCCAAATCGGGCACTCCCACGGTCAACCGGAAAAAATCCCCGAAATCGACAATCTTGCCGCCCCTTCGGACGGTGTTCGTCAGCCGATTTGCCGTTAAGCTGCTGGCATTGTCAGCGCGCGCCGAACATGGAAAAGCCCAACGCCCCCGCCACCGAGAAGAATCGCGATCCCATCCTCGCCGTGCTGCGCGAGGTGTTCGCCGATCGTCGGCACGTGCTGGAAATTGGCAGCGGCACCGGTCAGCACGCCATCCATTTCTGCGCGCAACTGCCACACCTCGTCTGGCAAACCGCCGACCGGCCGGAATACCTCCCCGGCATTCGTGCCTGGCTGGACGAGGCGGCGCTGCCCAATGTCCTGCCGCCGGTGGAATTCGATGTCCTCGGCCCATGGCCCGGTGGCCGCTATGACGCGATATATAGCGCCAACACGCTGCATATCATGTCCTGGCCGGCCGTCGAAGCCTTGTTTGCCGGCCTGCCCGACGTGCTGCGCCCGGGCGGCCTGCTCTTCATCTACGGCCCTTTTATGGTCGATGGCCGCCACACCAGCGACAGCAATGCCCGCTTTGATCTGTTGCTAAGGGAAGCGGCACCGCATCAGGGCGTGCGCGATGTGGCTGAACTCAATGCGCTCGCCCAGGATGTGGGCTTGGTGCTGATTGCGCAGCGGGCAATGCCGTCGAACAACCGGTGTCTGATCTGGCGGATGGACCGCATACCTGCGTGACGACATGCGCCTCCATCTGATCCGCCATCCCAAGCCACTGATCGAGCCGGGCATCTGCTACGGTCAACTGGATATTTTGGCCAAAATCGAAAATTCCGATTTGGTGCGTCTGCGCGCTGAGTTGCTGCCCGACTTGCCGGTGTGGAGCAGCCCGCTGCTGCGCTGCCGGCAACTGGCCGAACAACTGCATCGTCAGCCGATCTTCGATGCGCGACTGGCTGAGATGAATTTTGGCGAATGGGAAGGCCGCCCGTGGCATGAGATTCCCTGTCACCAACTGAATGCCTGGGCGGACGATGTGATGGGTTATGCACCGCCCCGTGGCGAGTCGCCCGCTACTGTGCAACGACGCGCGCTGGATTTTGTCGCCGGGCTGAACGTGCCGGAGGCCGTGATCGTCACCCATGCCGGGGTGATCCGGATGTTGCTGGCGCATTGGCAGGGCTTGCCGGCAGCGCACTGTCTGGCGCTGAAATTCGACTATGCCTCGGTGACCACCGTGGCCTTGTCCGCCGACTCGTCGGTCGTGATTCGCGTGAATCGGTAGAATGACGACTTTCGTATCCGACGACAGATCCCTGTGACCCAAACTTCGACCTCTGCGTATTCCAACCGGCTCATCTATCGTCGCTTGCTGACCTGGGTGCAGCCGCATTGGCGAATCTTCGCACTGGGCGTGCTCGGCATGGTGTGCACGGCGGCCACCGAGCCGCTGTTCCCGGCCCTGATGAAGCACTTGCTCGACAGCGGTTTCGTCGCCAAGGATGAGCGGGATATTGTCCTGATTCCGGCCGCGATGATCGGCATCTTCATTTTCCGCGGCGTTTCGACCTATATGAGCGGCTACTCGATGGCCTGGGTGGCGGCGCGGGTGGTGCTGGATTTGCGGCAAGCCATGTTCAGGCGCCTGCTGAGTCTGCCTACCGGGTTCTACGATGACCAGTCGACCGGCGTGCTGATTTCCAAGGTGGCTTACGACGTGACCAACGTCACGCAGGCCGCTACCGGCGTGCTGACCACGGTCATTCGCGACTCGCTGACCATTCTTGGCCTGCTCGGTTTCCTGCTCTATCTGGACTGGAAGCTGACGCTGATCGCGCTGACGGTGGGCCCGGTCATCCTGGGCGTCATCAAGATTTTCAGCAAGCGACTGCGGGCGGCGAGCCGCTCCGGGTATTCGGCGATGGGTCTGATTACCCATATCCTGGAAGAAGCAGTGGGTGCCCATAAGGTCGTCAAGATTTTCGGTGGTCAGACGTACGAAGCGGCCCGTTTCGACGAGGCGACCAACGTCTACCGTCGGGCAACGATGCGGGAGGCGGCTGCGGCGGCGGCAACGGTGCCGTTGACCCAGGTCGCCGCCTCGACATCGGTGGCAATCATCACCTATCTGGCCCTGCGCCAATCGGCCGGCCCCGGTGGCACGACCGTTGGCGAGTTCCTTTCGTTCATCACGGCACTGCTGATGCTGCTGGCGCCGGTCAAGCGGCTGACCGATGTCAGCAACCCGTTGCAGCGCGGCCTGGCGGCGGCGGAAAGCGTGTTCCAGGTACTTGATGAAATTCCGGAAGATGACAACGGGCGCGTCGAACTGCCGCGTTCAACCGGCCATTTGCGCTTCGAGCAGGTCGGTTTCACCTATCATGGCGCGCCTCGTCCCGCCCTGGAGGATGTCAATCTCGAAATCCTGCCGGGCCAGACCGTGGCGCTGGTCGGCCCGTCGGGAAGTGGCAAGACGTCAATGGCGGCGCTGATTCCGCGCTTCTATCACCTCAGTTCGGGGCGTTTGGTGCTCGATGGACATCATCTGGAAGACTTGAAGCTGGAAAGCCTGCGCGCCAATATCGCGCTGGTCAGCCAGGATGTCGTGCTGTTTAACGACACCGTCCGCGCCAACATTGCCTACGGGATTTCGGGGCATGCCGATGAAGCGCAAATCATCGAAGCGGCCAAGGCGGCCAACGCCTGGGAATTCATCAGCCAGATGGACAAGGGGCTGGACACCGAGGTGGGCGAAAATGGCGTCAAGCTGTCGGGAGGCCAGCGACAACGTCTCGCCATCGCGCGGGCCTTCCTCAAAAACGCGCCGATCCTGATTCTCGATGAAGCCACGTCGGCGCTGGATACCGAGTCGGAGCGCCAGATTCAAGGCGCGCTGGATACCCTGATCCAGGGGCGAACCACCATTGTCATCGCGCATCGCTTGTCGACCATCGAACGCGCCGACCTGATCGTGGTGCTCGATCAGGGACGCATCGTGGAGCGCGGTCGCCATGCCGAACTGCTGGCACTGGATGGCGTCTATGCCCGACTGCAGCGCTTGCAGCGTGAGTCGGTTACGAGCGACTTGCTAGCCGGTAGCGCAGGCGCTTGAGAAAGAAGAACGGCGCCAGCAGCCAGGGCGCCGCTGCATAGGTCAGGATACGGATGCGATACGCAGCAGGAACAGTCGCGTATTGCAGGCAAAAACGGATTTTTTGGCCAAAACTCTCCGCGGCAAATATGTGCTCGATGAAGTTTTCCTTGTCCAGTTTTTGTTCCAGCACCGCCAGGGTCATTGGGCTGGCACCGAGTTTCCGCGCATCGTCCAGCATGCAGCGCAGTTCAGTCTTCGAACTGTTGAGTTTTTTGGTCAGACCATGGATGACGGCGGCAGCATTGAGCGATTTTCGCCGGCTGGAGAGTCCGCCACGTCTGTAATTGACCAAGGGTAACGGCAGCGTGACGGCCGAAGCGCTGCCAATGGCGCGAAAAGCCATCACCATATCTTCGCCGACAATGCCTCGTGGTATCCCGCCAAAGTGGTCAAACAGGCGACGCGTCCATGCCTGGGCCGCACCAATGACGTGCGGGGGCGAGCGACTCCAGTCGTCCAGCGAGCGATATTGCTCCAGTTTGCTGATCTTGATGGTGCCGAGCATCTTGCCGGACTGGTCCATGTCGAACAGATAGGCTCCAATCAAGTCAGGCTTGCATTCATGCGCGACCCAGAAGCTGACCATGGTGCTGACGCGTTTTGGCAGTGAGACATCGTCGCCGCCAGCAATGAAAATCAATTCACCGGTGGATTGTTTGACCGCCTGATCGATATTGCCGCCAATTCCGAGATTCTCCGGGTTGCGCAACAGCTTGACCCGATGTGGTCCGGCGTAATTTCCCAAATACGCATTAATCCGCGCCCAGGTGGCATCTTTGGACGCATCGTCCGAGATGACGATTTCCAGATTGGGATAGTCCTGTGCAACGGCACCGGCAATCGCTTCGTCGATGTAGTCTTCCTGGTTGTAGCTGACGAGAAGCAAGGTGACGGGGGGGTGGGAAGGGTGGCTCATCGTGCGTGGTCAGCCGCCAGCAACGCGAACAACGTAGCGAAGTGCTGGGTGACAGAAAAAGGGTAGTGAATGTGCTGCCCCGGGTTGTCGAGAAGGCCGAGGGTACCGCGATTAAAGCCTTCCAATGCTTTTTTCAGGGCCTCTCGGAGGGCCGGCACAGTACGCTCGAAGCGCAGGCAAGCTTGTTCCGACAGGACCTCGGCCGCTCCCACGGTGGTTGAGAAGATCGCAGGTGTTCCGCAAAGTATGGCTTCGGGGCCGACCAGACCGAAGGCTTCGTAATGGGAGGCCAGAATCACTGCGTCGGCGGCAGCGTATAGTTCGGGCATGTCCTGCCGGAAGCCGAGATTGATGACATTGGGGGCGTTGAGTGGGGTTTTTCCAGCCACGACCAGACGAACCCGAGGGTCGAAATCCGCAAGTGCCTCCAGAATAAGATCCGCACCCTTCAGCGCGTGATTGTTGGAGGGGAAGAGCAGCATCAGTTCGTTACTAGAAATGCCAATCGCCTGGCGAGTCCGGATTCTTCCAGACCGCGCGGCGAGAGAAAATTTTTCGGTATCTACGGGCGGGTAGAGCGTGGTGATCTTGCCGGGGGCGATGTCGTAGTGCTCAACGATTTCCCCTGAGACCTTGGCCGAATGGGAGATGATTCTTTTCGCATCGTGATAGAGCGCTTTCTCGCGAGCAATGGTGGCGCGATCGAAAAAGCCGATGCGTTTTTTGCCGCGATCCAGCAAGTGGCCAAGGTGGGTTCCGCCAACGATGGCCATGTGCGCACCGGGCACCCGTGAAATTGCAATGCATGGCCAGTCCATCCGGCATTTGGATAGCGCATGGCGTTCGAAAAGGTAGGTATTGACACGAGAAAATGGTGTTCGGTCTCGGATGACGATGAAATCGACGCCAGTCGGCAGTGTTCCCGGCCATGCCAGTTTTCGGGTGATGACCCGAGCCGGGATATTTTGCGCAGCAGCATAAGAAATCAGATCAAGTACATGCCGTTCCATGCCGCCGCCCGGACGAATGGAGTGAAAAATCAGATTGAAGCCTGGTAACGAGGTCATGTCGGTGGTGTGATCTGTAATACTTGCGGCAACGGGTGTCGGGCGCTCGCGTCGGCGAAAAGGCGCGGAAAGTGTATCATCCGGCCAACCATGAGAGCCGCCCGGTAACCAACGAGTTTATGACTGCATCCGCACTTCCTCCGCCCAAGCGCGTATTGGTTATCCGCTTGCAGAACCACGGCGATGTCTTGCTGACAACACCGATCTTTACAGCGTTGAAGCGTCACTTTCCAGGGGTGGAGGTGGATGCCTTGGTGTTTTCCGAAACGCTACCCATGCTTGTAGCCAATCCGGCGCTGACCCGCGTCTGGCCTTTGCCGCGCGGTAAGCAGGCTGGTCGCGGATTAGGCCGTGTCATCGCGTTCGTGAAGCTGATGATGGGCATTCGCCGGCGCCATTATGACTGGGTCCTGCATCTCAATGATCAATGGTCGGGTGCATTTGCTGCTGCGATCAGTGGTGCCTCCGTACGCTTTGGTTATGAAGTTGAGAAGCGCGATTACTGGTTGTGGAGGAAAATATTTCCGCAAAGAATCGTGCCGACTTTCGCCGGGCACATGGTTGAGAAAAACCTGGATGTGCTGAAAGCGCTGGGTGTGCCGGTCGATACCCGAAACCTGCCTTGTACCATGGCGTTTTCCAGTCAGGATGCTACTTTGGTGCACCAAAAGCTGGATGATGCGGGCGTGGCCGGACGCTACATTCTGGTTCATCCGACTTCACGGTGGTTTTTCAAGTGCTGGGAGGATGATCGCTTTGCCGAAGTGATTTCCGCATTGGCAGCTTCAGGTTGGCAGGTTGTTCTGACGTCCGCACCGGACCAGCGCGAACTGGATCTGATAGGAGGCTTGCTCCGCCGAGTCAACAACCCCAAAGTGGTTTCACTGGCCGGGCAACTTTCACTGCCTGCGCTGGCCGCGGCCATTGCCGGCTCGACCTTGTTCATCGGCGTGGATTCAGTGCCCATGCACATGGCAGCGGCGTTAGGCGTGCCTATCGTTGCATTGTTCGGGCCCACCCACGTTCATATCTGGCGCCCCTGGTGCGATTGCGCGGAGGTGATACATGCCGCCGATTACGGTCCCTTGATTGCGCCAAACGATGTCGATACGTCGACTGACGAGCGCTACCTGGCAAACATTCCCGTTCAGCCGGTTCTCGATGCGATATGGCGTCAGTTGGCACGCACGGTGGATCAAAAAGAGGTGATCGATGCTGCGTGATCGTTCTGCTCAGGGGATATGGCGCCTGGCCGGACTATGTGTCCTGTTGTGCTATCCAATCATGGCGATCAAATGGTTGCCGTTTGGTGGTGGGGCGCGGTATCTGAGTGTGCTCGCAGCACCCGTTGGCCTGCTGATGCTGCTGCAAACACCGCGCAACGAGTGGCGAGGGCTCCTGCTCTCGGCTTGGCGGTTTTCGCTGCCTTTTTTGCCATTCGCGCTGGGCTGGACCTTTGCTCAAATTTGGCATGCGTATCAACCGGCTGATATGAACCCGCCCACGCGTGTGCTCTGGTGTGCGCTGCTTTTTGTCGGCGCGCGTCAGTTGGGGATCAGCTATCGCCATCTCGCCATTGTCGCCGGCATTGCCGCCGTGACCTATTGTGTAGTCGCAATGACCGAGGTTTATGGCCTCGGCAGAGACAGGGCGTGGGGAGGAACCTACGAGAACCGGTTTGGCCAGTACGCGATCTGGATGGCGGCTTTATGTTGTCTTCATGTTTTTTTCGGCAAGACAGAGGAGCACTCCCGATTACTGAACGCTTTTTTGTTGACCGCTGCTGTTTTGGGCGTAGTCGCTACATTGCTGAGCGGATCGCGCGGGGCGTTGGGTGCTTTGGTGGTGATGATTCTCTTGTTTGTCCTGAACGCCAGAGACTGGCGCAGAGGACTCATGGCCGCTGTAGCCATGACTACGGCGCTGCTTGCATTTTGTCTGCTCTATGAGCCGATGTACGCGCGGGTAGCATTGATCTTTCAGGAAACTCGCAGCTACTTCAAAGATCCGGAATTCATGCCGACTTCAATTGGAATTCGACTGGAGCTCTTCCGAATTGCATTCCTGACCTTGCTCGATCATCCGGTGCTTGGTCCGGGGTATACCTCGCTGAAGCAACTGTATGAAACGCACCCGGCATTTGGCGCGCCCAGTTCGGAGATGCTGGGCATTCCCGGATTCCACAATGACTGGGCGCAAGCGGTGGGCATTGGCGGAGGGATGTTATTGCTGGCGCTGGTGACGACTTGCATCTGGATGGGGGTTTCAGCGCGCCGGAATGTATACCGTTGGGCATTCCTCGGATTTGCCGTGGTGTTCAGCTTCAGCGAGATTTTTTTCACCAACAAAATGGGCTTGAGTCTGCTGATGGCGTGTTGGGCCCTCTATTCGGCGGCAGAACAGAATCAGTACGACACGGTATGAGAGCAATCAAGAAATTTCTTTTCCGCCAAGCGGAAAGGCGCCTGAAAAAAATTCCAGCCCTGTACCGAGGGCAGGCAAGATTCAAATTGCACTATCCCGGTAAATACACATTCGGAATTGGCAGCTATGGTTTGCCCAAGGTTCATGACTGG
>DAOLIO010000064.1:0-12953 GCA_035328505.1 Azonexus sp. | reverse complement strand
GCGCGTGTGGCGAGCGCGTTTATTTCGTTCAGGACAACTGGTATCGCCAGGAATATGCACCGCGCTATCAGGAACGTCATGTCGGCTACCGCAATGACTATCGCGGCGACGAGCGGCGTGACTATCGCCGCCAGGAACGTCACGAAGAGCGTCGCGATTACCGGCGCGAGGAACGCCGCGACTTTCGTGGTGATGACTGGGGCCCGGGCAATGGCCGCGGCCACGGCCACGGCCATGGTCACGGACGCGACGATTAAGCCAATAACTGTCTGACACGAAAGCCGCCATCGCAAGATGGCGTCTTTCGCCGCTGGCCCTTATGTCCCCGTCTCCATGAATGATGGCCCGGCGTTGCGGCGCCGTGGTGCCGCCCCGGCACCGATTCAAGCCATATCCTCCGGTATTCTTGCCGAATGGACGGCGTGCGTGCCTCAACGGCGCTACAATTTGAATAGCATGGTGGTCTGGGCATGTCGGCCCGCTGGCCGATCCACTGCCCACCTGCATCAGGCGGTGATTCGACGCGCCCACGGATGATCGGGCATGTCAATTGCCGGAGTTTCTCATTCTGCCCAGGGAGTTCCGGATCATGAAGAACGATACAGACGACAAGCAAGCCGCAGCCAGCCCCTTCGAATCGCAAGTCCAGGCCGCCTTCGAGGCCGGCAAGGATATTCAGGAGGCCATTCGCCAACTGACCCTGCGCCAGATCAGCCAGCGAACACTCGACCTGGAATCGCTGCGCCAGGTTGCGAGTGATGTCCTGCACGGTGCACGGGCCGGAGCCGAGGCGCAGATGCAGAAATCGGCGGCAAGCATTGAGGCAACCCGGAGCCACTTGAAAGAAGCCGTCAGCGGGCTGGAAGCCGCCCTGTCCCAATGCGCCGAAGCATCCAAACTGGCGCTGGAAGAGGCCACGAGCAAGGCCCAATCCTTCTCCAGGGAAGACCTGACCCGCGCCAAGAACGACTTGGCCGCCCTCGAAACCATGTTTGTCGACACCGTGCAGAAATCTGCCTCGGCCACCAAGAATGTCGTTGGCGACATCCTGACCGACATCGCCGAGCATTCGCGCATTCATGGGTCGAGCATGGGGCACCAGATCAAGGAAACGCTGAGCGTGATGACCCACAAGCTGGAAGAGGCCGGACGGACTCAGGTCGAGGTCGGACTGCACCTGGCCCACGCGACGACTGATCTGGTTCGCCAGTTCGCGGCGGGAATGCTCAGCGGACTGGCCGATCGCATCAAACCGGGCGAGCGCCACAACAAGGACAGCTGATGCTCTGGCAGGCCGCACTGGCCGTGCGCGATTTGGGACGATTGCACGACATCGCCTCGATCCTCATTCGCTACGGTTTCGGCGATCTCGCCCGGCGCATGGGGCTGGCCCATGCACTGGAACGCGCCGGCCACGCCCTGCACTGGCGGGAAGTCGACGAGCTGGCCCACCTGGCACCGCCCGCCCGGGCTCGTCGGGCATTGGAAGACCTTGGGCCGACCTTCGTCAAGCTGGGCCAGATGCTGGCAACACGGGTCGATCTTTTCGAGCCGGAATGGATTGCCGAATTCGGCAAGTTGCAGGACAGCGCCCCGCCCGCGCCGTGGGAAAGCGTTTGCCAGCAACTGACCGAGGATCTCGGCGCGCCGCCGGCCGAAGTCTTTGCTGCCTTCGACCAGGAACCGTTGGCGGCCGCCTCGATCGCCCAGGTTTACCGGGCACGCCTCGACGATGGCAGCGAGGTCGTGGTCAAGGTAAGGCGCCCGGATATCCGTCCCATCATTGAGGCCGACCTGCGCTGGCTGCATCGACTGGCCGACATTGCCGAAGTCGAGTATCCGGAATTGCGCCTGTTTCGCCCGAGCGAAGTTGTCGGGCAGTTCACCCGTTCGTTGCGCCGCGAACTCGATTTCTCTGCCGAATGCCGCAGCGCCGAACGCATTGCCGCCAACTTCGCTGGCTACACAGACCGCGAAGCGGTAATGCCGTCGGCCAACGAACCGCAGGCAGCGACCGGAGCGCCCCCGATCATCGTCATCCCGAAGGTCTATTGGCCATGGACGGGGGAGCGCGTGTGCGTGCAGGAATTCATCGACGGCATTTCCGGCCGGCAACTGGCGGCCATCGAGCAAGCCGGCCTGAATCGCCAGATTCTTGCCCGGCGTGGTGCGCATGCCGTGCTGAAAATGATTGTCGAGGATGGCCTTTTCCACGCCGACCCCCACCCCGGGAACGTCTTCTATCTGCCGGGCAATCGTATTGGTTTCATCGATTTCGGCATGATCGGCCGCCTGAGCGAGGCCCGCCAGGCACAACTGGTGCAGCTGCTGCTCGGCCTGGTCAAGCACGAGCCGCGGCGCGTCGCGGACGTGCTGTTCGAGTGGATGGACGATACGCCGGTCAATGAGGACGAACTGTTGCTCGAAATCGAGGCCTTCGTCGATCAATATCATGGCGTGCCCCTGAAGCAACTCAGCCTCGGCACCATGCTCTCCGATCTGATCGCCATCCTGCGCCAGCACCAGATTTCCTTGCCGGCCGACCTCACCCTGCTGGTGAAGGCCTTCATCTCGCTGGAGGGCATGGGACGCGAACTGGATCCCGATTTCGACATGGCGGGACAAGCCATGCCGCTACTGGAAGCCGCCATGCGCGCCCGCTACCGGCCCCGCGCTCTGGCCCGCCGCGGCTGGCAAACGGCGACCGAGATACTCGGCCTGCTGACCGGCCTGCCTCAGGACATTTCCCGCCTGTTGCGTGCCGCGCGCCGCGGCCAACTGGATATTCGTATCGATGTCACCCATCTGAAGCGCGTCGGCAACCAGATCGACAGCGCGGCCAATCGAATGACCATCGGCATCGTCGTCGCCGCCCTGATCGTCGGGTCATCGATTGTCATGACCGTGCCCGGCGGCCCAACTTTACTTGGCCTGCCGCTCTTCGGCCTGCTCGGTTATCTCGGGGCGGGACTGGGCAGCATCTGGCTGCTCCGCTCGATCAGCAAAAGCGCCCGCGTCGACCCGGATTGAGTCGGTCGCCCACCCGCATCCGCTTTCGTCACCATTCGCCAACAATGGGGGCTGGCGGTTTGGCGTATCATCGACAGGTTAATTTTCAACCCCAGCCCAACAATGAAAACCGAAACACCCCAGACCGTCTATCTCAAGAATTACACCGCCCCGGCCTACCTGATCGACACCGTCGATCTCGACTTCAATATCGAAGCCGGCGGCACCACGGTCAGCGCTACGCTGGCCATCCGCCGCAACCCGGCTGTCGCGACCCAGCCGCTGGTGCTGGATGGCGACGAGCTGAAAACGCTGAGTGTCACGGTCAACCGGGAAAAAGCACCCTTTTCGGAAACCGCCAGCACGCTGACCCTCACCGATCTGCCCGACGCCTTCACGCTGGAAACCGTCGTCCGCATCGATCCCGACCACAATACCAAGCTGCTTGGCCTGTTCCTCTCCAACGACGGCTATTTCACCCAGTGCGAGGCGCAGGGTTTCCGCCGCATCACCTGGTTCCTCGACCGGCCGGATGTGATGTCCACCTACACTGTCACGCTGCACGCCGACAAAGCCACGCTGCCCGTCCTGCTCGGCAACGGCAACCTCGACGCCGCCGGCGATGAAGCCGACGGCCGTCACTGGGCGCGCTGGGTCGATCCCTTCCGCAAGCCGTGCTACCTGTTCGCCGTCGTCGCCGCCAAGCTCGACGGTCTGTTCGACAGCTTCACGACGAGCTCCGGCCGCAGCGTCAAGCTGGCGCTCTATGTCGAACCGGGCAAACTCGACCAGGCGCCGCACGCCATGGCCGCCCTGAAAAAATCGATGCGCTGGGACGAAAACCGCTTCGGCCTCGAATGCGACCTCGACCAGTACATGATCGTCGCCGTCGGCGACTTCAACGCCGGCGCGATGGAAAACAAGGGCCTCAACATCTTCAGCACGAAATACGTGCTGGCGCGTGGCGATGTGGCGACCGACGTCGATTTCGAGAACATCGACCGCGTCGTCGCCCATGAATATTTCCATAACTGGACCGGCAACCGCGTCACCTGCCGCGACTGGTTCCAACTCTCACTGAAGGAAGGCCTGACCGTCTTCCGCGATCAGGAATTCGGCTTCGACGAGCACGATCCATCGGTTGCCCGCATCAGCGACGTACGCGGCCTGCGCGCCGCCCAGTTCCCGGAAGATGGCGGGCCGATGGCCCACCCGGTACGGCCGTCGTCGTACATGGAAATCAGCAACTTCTACACCTCGACCGTTTATGAAAAGGGCGCCGAAGTCGTCCGCATGATCCAGACGCTGATCGGCCGCGACGGCTTCCGCCACGGCATGGACGAATATTTCCGCCGTCACGACGGACAGGCCGTCACCTGCGAGGACTTCGTCGCCGCCATGGCCGCCGCCTCCGGTTTCGACTTCACGCAGTTCATGCGCTGGTACCAACAACCCGGTACGCCGCATGTTGCGGTCAACGGCAAATTCGATCCAAAAACGAAAACCTACACGCTGCGCTGCCAGCAGAGCAATGCGCTGGCCAGCGACACGCAGCCCTACCTGATCCCGATCCGCGCGGCGCTGTTCGATGCCGCCGGCCAGTTGATCGCCGGCACCGAAAATACCCTGCTATTGACGAAAAACGAGCAGGAATTCCGTTTCGACGGCATCGAGAGCGAACCCATCCCGTCACTGCTGCGCGACTTCTCGGCCCCGGTCATTCTTGAATTCGACTATCGCCCCGACGCATTGACGCTGCTGCTGGCCCATGAACCCGACTACTTCAACGCCTGGGAAGCCGGCCAGCGCCTCGCCTCGAACCTGATCCTCGACGCCACGGCAGTCATCGCCGCCGGACAGCAACCGGTCTGGCCGACCAGCTTCATCGATGCCGCACGCCGCTTGCTACAAACCCATGCCCAGCGCGGCGCCGCTTTCGTCGCCGAAGCCCTCAGCCTGCCCGGTGAATCAACGCTGGCCGAAGCACTCGAGGTGGTCGATCCGGTCGCCCTGCGTGCCGCCCGCAACGGCCTGCGCAAGCATATTGCCGAACAACTCGAAGGCGAACTCGCCGGCCTCTACGCCGCCCTCGCGCCGCAGCAAGCCTATACGCCAAGCAGCGAAGAAGCCGGCCGCCGCGCCTTGCGCAACCTGTGCCTCGGCTATCTGCTCGAACTCGACACCGCGGCCACCCGCCAACTCGCCTTCCAGCAGTTCAAGACGGCCGACAACATGACCGACCAGTTCGCCGCACTGACCTCACTGGCCAACGTGGAAGCCGACGACTGCGCCGAACGCGACAGCGCACTGGCCGAGTTCTATGACCGCTGGCAGCACGAAGCCCTGGTCGTCGACAAGTGGTTTGCCGTTCAGTCCGGCAGTCGCCGCCCGAATACACTGGCCACCATCCAGGCGCTGACCGCGCACCCGGCATTCGATCTGGCCAAGCCGAACAAGGTGTATGCGGTATTCCGCACGCTGGGCGCCAACCTCCCGCACTTCCACTGCGCCGCAGGCTACGCCTATCTGGCCGAGCAGGTCCGGGCCGTCGATGCGCTGAATCCGCAAATTGCCTCCCGCCTGGCGCGCGCCTTTGACCGCTGGAAAAAATTTGACGGCGACCGTCAGCGTCACGCCAGAGCCGCGCTGGAAAGCATCCGCGATCATGCCGGTCTGTCGCCGGACGTCTTCGAGGTGGTTTCGCGCGCCTTGGGCTGATCGGGCTCAAAGCGGAAATTCCTCACGGATCCATTCGGCATAGTCCAATACACTGTGCCGAATGACTCTTTTCAGGCATCCCGAATTTCAATGAAGCCCCACACCACACTCCGCCAACTGGCCCTGGCCAGCACGCTGGCGCTCGCCTCTGCCTCCAGCCACGCCCTCATCGCCTGGGCAGAGCCCAGCGCCAGTATCATTGACGCGGTCATCGGCACTGCCTCGCACTGGAACTATAGCTACACCGTCACCAACACCACGGACTGCTATCTGACTTGCGACGCCGGCACCTGGTACGGTGAACAGACCCGCATCAGCCAATTTGCCCTGCCCTTTTTCACGGATGCCGGGATCGATGCGATAGCCTCGCCGACCGGGTGGTCGTCGCAAGTTTCAGCCAGCGACCTGTTCAATCTTGGCAGTGGCACCAAGACCATTATCTGGACAGCCGATTCCGCCAGCACCGGCATTCTGGTCGGAAACACCTTGAGCGGCTTCGGCTACCAGGCTAACTACAGCGCCGGCAAAGGGCCCTATCAAATCACCCAGCTCAGGGGTGCGAGTGCGCTCGGCGACCCGGCCATTCCGCTTTCCCCACTCGCCCAAACCGCCGGCATCCAGCCGATGACCCTGGTCGACGAACCTGCTTCCTCTGCCATGCTGGTCGCTGGACTGGGACTGATGGGGGTCATCGTCACTCGTCGCCGTTCGCGAGGCGCCTGAACGCCGCGACTGCGGGAAAAAGCCTCCGCCCTTGCGGCGGACCGACAAAAAAACGGCCAATATCAATGGGCCGTTTTTCATGGTTGCTTCAGGCGTTTCAACGCTTCAGCCACGGCCCCAGCAGTTGCCGCAGCGCCTGTTCATTCCAGCCCTTGATGACGTCGTCACCGACCACGATCAACGGAACGCCGTTGCCACCCAGATTCCGGTGCTCTTTGTACGCCGCCGAACTTTGCTCGATATCCTGCTCGGTGTAACGGATGCCATTGGCCGCGAAAAATTCGCGGGTCATCTTGCAGTAGCCGCACCAACTGGTGGCGTACAGCACGACGGCGGGCTGCTCGGAGGAAGCCTGCGCCAAGGCGGCGGGGACTGGTCGCCCCTGCAGTAGCGGACGACCAAACCAGAACGCCGCACCCAGTACGAGCAGCAGTACCAACCATTTGGCGCCCCCGCCGCTGCGCTCGGGTCGCGCGGCCCCATATTGCAGCAGGCCTTCAGGCGGGCGCGTTCCCCCCGCCTTGACGTAGGCTTTTTCGCAGGATGGGCATTGCCAGTCCGGTGCGGTATCGTCGGCCTTGCGGGCATAGTTGCAATGGGGGCAGATGGTGCTCACGGGAAACGGCTCGGCTAGGGTTGATCAACACCCGGCCAAACATCCTGGCGCCAGGCAAACATTGCCCGCGCATTTTAACGGGAGTCAGCGCCGGCCGGTATCCACCTGGCAAGCGGAAGCGACATTCTGCCGGCTCCAACCCATTTCAAAATCCGTCGTTTTTTCCGGTTGACCGCAGGCGTCGTGTGCAGCGGCCAACCCCGACAGATTTCATCCCGCGGCGGCGGGCACGGCCGCCACCGCCGCCAGGAACTCCCGTCCCCAGCGATCGATATCGTTATGGCAAACGATGTCGTACAAGCCGCGCAGGCGAGCATCGCGTTCGCCCGCATCCATCTCAAGCGCCTGTCGCAAGCGTTCGCGCAGATCAACCGGGTCATGCGGATTGGTCAGTACGGCACCGTGCAGTTCGGCGGCGGCGCCGGCGAACTCGGACAAGACCAGCACACCGCTGCCTTCCGTCTGTCCCTGGGTTGCCACGTACTCCTTGCACACCAGATTCAGACCATCGCGCAGCGGGGTAATCCAGCAAATATCGGATTCGGCATACCAGGCGACCACTTCCTCGAAGGGCAAGGGACGGAAAAAGAAGCGGATGGGCGACCAGCCCACTTCATTGAACTGACCATTGACGCGCCCGACGGCCTGCTCGATCTGACCTTGCAAGGTATCGTAAATCGTCATTTCCTTGGCGGCCGGCACGCAGACGACCACCAGCGATACCTTGCCGCGCAAGGCCGGTGTGGTTGCCAGCAGATCACCAAAGGCGCGGACTTTCTCCAGCGTGCCCTTGGTGTAATCCAGGCGTTCGACGGAAATCACGATGCGTTTGCCGGCAAATTCGTTGCGGATCGCCTGCCGGCGTCCGGCCGTCCTGGCATGGTCCAAAGCCTGCTCAACCCTGCCCAGATCGAGACCAACCGGATGCGCCCCCAGCCCGATGCGGCGGCCATGCACCTCAATCTGGGTGGTCATCGTTTCCAGCCCGACCGCACAACCGTAGCTCAGAAAGCGCGGGGCGCAGGCCTTGCGCTCGACCACATGAATCGAGGCGACGCCGCCGGCGACGTCGACGAAATTCTCGGCCTGGCGAGGAATATGGAAGCCGATGTAATCACACTGGAGCAGGCTGCCGACAATTTCACGCCGCCAGGGCAGCACGTTGAACGCATCGGCCGAGGGGAAATACGTGTGGTGAAAAAAGGCGATCTTCAGATCGGGCCGCAGTTCGCGCAGTGCTGCCGGCACCATCCACAGGTTGTAGTCGTGCAACCATACGGTCGCCCCCTGTGCAGCTTCGGTGGCCGTTCTTTCAGCAAATTTCCGGTTGACCGCAAGAAACACCTTCCAATCCTCTTCACGAAAGATCGCCCGCTCCCAAAAGGTGTGCAAGGTCGGCCAGAAGGCCTCTTTCGAGAAGCGCTTGTAAAAGACATCCACTTCCTCGGCGGACAGTGCGACCCGTGCAGCCACCAGGCCGGGATAGGCTTTGGCATCGACCTTGGTGTGGACTTCAAATGGCGGATCGTTGGCGGCATCGTGCACGCTCCACGCCACCCAGGAGCCACGCTTGCCCGCACCGAAAAACGACAGCAGGGTCGGAATGATGCCGTTCGGCGATTTTGGGCGGCGCTGAACGATGCGGCCACCAATGCGTTGCTCTTCATACGGCAAGCGGTGGTAAACCATCACCAGATCCGCACGCCCCACCTCCGAGATTTCGTTCGCACGCGGCACATAGTCCTGCGCGAGCAAGCCGAAATGCACTATGGCCTGCAATATGCCGCCGCATCCGGCATCGCTGGCCTGCAACACGTGACGCAGTTCGTGGGTCGCCTCGAGCAACGCCGCCTCCGACTCACCGACGCAAACACCACTGAAGCCGACTTCAAGCATCGACAGATCGTTCAGGGTATCCCCTGCTACCAGCACCTGATCTCGCTCAACGCCGAGATGCTTGACCAGCGCGCTCAGCGTACTGCCCTTGTTGACGCCGCTCGGCAGGATGTCGAGATAACGGCTGTCCGAGTAGAGCACGTCGCAATTCAGGCTTTTTGCCACACCAGCCAGCGCCGGCGTCACCGCATCACTGTGACAAAAATAGGAGCATCGCCGCTGCTGTGGCACTTCCTGACGCTCCAGCACGGAAAATTGCTGCATTGCCGCCGCCACCACATGCTCGCCGGGCCAGCGCCGATCAATCCCGGCCTGCAACGGTTGCACGGGTTGCAGGGTTCCCCCCTCAACGACCGTTCCGCCCACGTCGCAAATGATGTAGTCAGGTACCGGTACCGCAGGGTCGGACAGCAGTGGCATCACGGCCTCCAGCCCGCGGCCGGTCACAAAGACAAGCTGGATATCCTGACTGTCGGATATCAGTTGATACAGGCTCTGGCGATGCTCGGCCAGACCGCCCAGAAAAGTGCCATCGAGATCGGTTGCTAACAACATGGGGAGACTCCTTGACACCGCTGACACCGGACGCTGCTTGCCGAGGGGATGTCGATCCATCAGGGCGCGGCCCCAATATAGATTTATAAACAATGCTTATGGTGTCCGATATACAAAATATATATCAGCAGCCTATTGATTTTACATCACAATACAATATTGTCTAATTTTTACGATTAGATATTTGTATTATAATACAATGTATTTCTAGCCCAAAGGACATTAGATATCAACACAGCATCCTTACCAGACACCCTGCTTCAATTCGCCACCCCCTTGCGTATCGCATTGATCATTGCACTTGCCGCCGGGGCCCAAAGTCTCATTACCAAACTCCTGCCACGCCTGCGCGAAGCCATTGCCAGCCAGCAGGAATCGCTGGAAGGCATGCAACGGGTCCGCACCCTGTCACGCGTCGTGCGCTATGCCTTGACCGTCGCAGTCAGCGTCATCACTGTTCTGCTTATCCTGGGCGAATTCGGAATCTCGGTCGCCCCCCTCCTTGGTGCCGCCGGCGTCGCTGGAATAGCCATCGGCTTTGGCGCGCAAAGTTTGGTCAAGGATTACTTCACGGGATTTTTCCTGTTGCTGGAAAACCAGATCCGCCTGGGTGATGTCATCGAAACCGGGGGAAAAACGGGCGTTGTCGAAGAATTGACCTTGCGTTACCTTCGCCTGCGCGACTATGCCGGCAATGTTCACTACGTGCCAAACGGCCAGATCACGATTGTGACCAACATGAGTCTGGGCCACGCTTACGCGGTTATCGACCTGGGTGTCGGCTACGGTGAAGACGTTGATCGGGTGATAGCCGAAATGCGCACGATCGGTGAAGAATTACGCCACGATCAGGACTATGCGCCACAAATTCTCGACGCGCTGGAAATTGCCGGCGTCGAGCAATGGGCGGACTCCTCAATCATCATTCGCTGCCGCTTTCGCGTCACACCGAATTCGCAGTGGGGCGTCAGACGGGAATACCTGCGGCGCGCCAAGCAACGCTTCGACCGCGAGGGAATTGAAATTCCATTCCCCCACGTCAAACTCGTGACCCCGTGAAGGCTGCCCATCAAAACCCTCAGGCGACCATGGCCGCCTTGGCCGGCGCCCACTGTCGGCGGCTGACCGGCAGCTTTTCCGGCACGCCGCGCATCAACGCCCAGCCATAAGCCTCGGCATCGTCGCCCGCCGCCTTTTCAAAACCGGCCAATGCCGCCTTGGCCACCAGCACGGAACGGTGCAGGCGCATGAAACGTTCGGCGAATTCGCCTTCCAGATGCGTCAGCGCCTCGTCGAGCAAATACGCCCGCTCGACCGTGCGGGCGGTGACATATTTGAAGTCGGCCTTGAAGTAGAGCACCTCGGCAATGGGGACCAGGAGCAGACGGCCACGCTCATGACACGACAGATGCGTACGCCCGCCACCGCGTATCTCCTGGCCGATCCCGGCCAGCACGGCCGCATCCGGAGACTGCGCCGGCACCTTTTGCAAGGCCGCGAGCAGACGCTGGGTACGCACCGGCTTGAGTAGATAGTCGACGGCGTTCAGGTCAAAGGCCTGCACGGCATAGTTGTCGTAGGCTGTCGTAAAAATGACGCTGGGCGGCTTTTCCAGTCGCCCAAGATGCGAGGCAAGCTCAATGCCGTCCATGCCCGGCATGCGAATATCGGCGAGCACCACATCCACCGCCTGATCACGCAGAACATCCAGTGCCGCCAGGCCATTGGCCGCTTCACCGACGACAATGCTGGAAAATTGTGCCGCGATGTCCGACAACAATGTCCGCAGGCGGTCGCGCGCCAGCGGCTCGTCATCGACGATGAGGACTCTTAGCGGGACGGTGATGGCGGGCGGCGTTGGCATGGCAGAATAATGCGGACCTCGTAGCGATTGTCACCCACCTCGGTTTCGAGACGAGCTTCCAGATCGTAATACAGCGCCAGCCGTTCGCGAATATTGGCAACAGCGATCTGGTTGCCGACGGCATGCTGGGCCAGACCAACGGTCGGATTGGCGATGGCAATGCGCAACTCTTCGCCCTTTTGTTCAATTTCGATGGTGACCAGGCCTCCCTCCTGCGAGGGCTCGATCCCGTGATAGACGGCATTTTCCAGCAGCGGCTGGAGCATCAGCGGCGGAATCGGCAGATCCATCGAAATCGTCCCGATTTTCCAGTTGACCGCAAGACGCTCACCGAGACGCAGCGTTTCGAGCTCGAGATATTGTCGGCCCAGCGCGATTTCATCAGCCAGACTCACCAGCTCCCCCGGATCGCGCATGGCAGCACGGAACAAATCCGACAAAGCTTCTAGCGCCGCCTCTGCCTCCTGCGGCCGGGCGCGAATCAGGGACAACACAGCATTCAGCGAGTTGAAGAGGAAATGCGGACGGATGCGGGCGTTGAGCGCGGCCAGCCTTGCCTCGGTCTGGGCAGGAAAAAACGCCCGTGAACGCAGGTCAAAATAGCCGAGCAGCAACGCCGTTGCCGAGGCAGCCAGCAGCACGGCACGCAGTACGCCGACGTAATCGAGCAACCCGAGCGCGCCAATATAGATAAATAGCGCCGACGCCACGGCGCTGACCAGCAACATGACCAGCAATTGCCCGACACGCAAGGGCATGCGCCACAAAAAATCGCGCAGCAGGGAGAGCAGCCCCAGATTGATCAGCAGCAAGGGCTCGACCATCGCCGCCAATTCAATATATTGGCCTGCCCAGTCGGTCAGCGCAGGCGCGCGAACCAGCGCCGCGAGCATGGCCAGCACATTGATGCCCAGCAAAACACGCAGCATGACGCCAAAATTGCGCCAGTCGGGCAAGGGGTGAGTCGCGGGAAAGTGCCGTATACTTGTCATTCTCTGAGCGTTTGCGCTTGATTTCCCGATTCTAGACCAAAGACATGACCTCCAACGCCAATCAATACACTTGGGCCGGACGCTTCTCCGAGCCGGTTTCCGACCTCGTCAAACGCTACACTGCCTCGGTCGATTTCGACCAGCGCATGTGGCGCCAGGACATCCGCGGCTCACTGGCCCACGCCCGCATGCTGGCCAAGCAGGGCATCATCGCCGCCACCGACCTGACCGACATCGAACGTGGCATGGCCATCGTCACCGAGGAAATTGAGTCCGGCAAGTTTGAATGGTCGCTTGATCTGGAAGACGTCCATCTCAACATCGAAAAACGCCTGACCGCAATCGTCGGCGACGCCGGCAAACGCCTGCATACCGGACGATCGCGCAACGATCAGGTGGCCACCGACATCCGCCTCTATCTGCGCGATTCGATTGACGACATACTTGTCCTCATCAAGGCCTTCCGCAGCGCGCTGGTTGATCTGGCCGAAAAGGAAGCCGCCACCGCCATGCCCGGCTTCACACACCTGCAGGTCGCCCAACCGGTCACTTTCGGTCATCACATGCTGGCCTATTTTGA
>DAOLIO010000063.1:0-12994 GCA_035328505.1 Azonexus sp. | reverse complement strand
ACAGACCACTTGCCCTTCAGGCTGGCTTCGGTGACTTCGATGAACTTGCCATTGTGGAAAGCCTGGACTTTGAACGGTTGAACCTGGGTGTTGATGAGGGACATTGTTTTCTCCTGTGGGTTAGAAATTGAACACAACGCCATATTAGGGAATGGTTGTTCATCAGGCCAATTGATTGAATGTATATGTGTGATAGGGCTTGGCTATGCTTGCCTGGGTTGGGACCGTGGTTGGGCTACTTCCAAAGTATTAGTTGTGATCGGCCGTAGGGAGTGGTTTGCGCCATACGGCGGTATGTAATTGATACAAATCAATTGAATATTCGTCAGGATCGGGATCATGACTTCCATGGCGGCGTTGGGCTGCCGTTCCTTTAGGAGACTGGCCGGATGAACATATCCAGTGCCATTTTGTACATCGCGCCGGAGCGCCTCGACGAGGCCTGCGCTGCGCTTCTTCAGTTGAGCGGTGTGGAGATTCATGCCCGCAGCCCTGAAGGGAAGGTGGTCGTGACCTTGGAAGACGACAACATTAATTCGGCTGCAGACAAATACGTAGCCCTGCATGGTGTGCCCGGCGTCGCATCGGTGGCCATGGTTTATCAATATAGCGACGACGAATCAGTAGATACCGAGGAGGTAGAGGCGTGAAGCTCAATCGACGGGATTTCATCAAGGCCAACGCAGCTGCGGCGGCGATTTCTGCAGCGGGCTTGTCCGCCCCGACGGCGGCTGTGGCGCAGGGTAAGGACGAAATTCGCTGGGACAAGGCAGCCTGCCGCTTTTGCGGTACGGGGTGCGGTGTGCTGGTGGGAACGCAAGAGGGGCGCGTGGTGGCCACCCAGGGCGACCCGGATGCGCCAGTCAATCGCGGCCTGAACTGCATCAAGGGCTATTTCCTGTCCAAAATCATGTACGGTGCGGATCGCCTCAAGACGCCGCTGTTGCGCATGAAGGACGGCAAGTTCGACAAGAACGGCGAGTTCACGCCGATCTCCTGGAAGCAGGCTTTCGACATCATGGAAGAGAAGGTCAAGGCCACGCTGAAGGCCAAGGGACCAAATGGCCTGGCCATGTTCGGATCGGGCCAGTGGACAGTTTGGGAGGGCTATGCGGCCGCCAAGCTGATGAAGGCTGGCTTCCGCACCAACAATCTCGACCCCAATGCCCGCCACTGCATGGCCTCGGCCGTTGCCGGGTTCATGCGTACTTTCGGCATTGACGAGCCGATGGGCTGCTACGACGACATCGAGCATGCCGACGCCTTCGTGCTGTGGGGCTCGAACATGGCCGAGATGCACCCGATCCTGTGGACGCGCATCACTGACCGCAAGCTCTCGAACAAGGGCGTCAAGGTGGCCGTGCTGTCGACCTTCGAGCATCGCTCGTATGAGTTGGCTGACCTCCCGATGATCTTTACGCCACAGACGGATCTGGCCATTCTCAATTTCATTGCAAATTACATCATCCAGAATGGCAAGGTGAATCAGGCCTTTGTCGACCGGAATGTCAATTTCAAGAAGAGTGCAACTGACATCGGCTACGGCCTGCGTCCGACGCATGCGCTGGAGAAGGATGCGACCAGCAATGGTTATCCGGGCGCCGACGGCAAGCCCAAGGGGGATACCGGCAAATCCGAAGGCATTACCTTCGACGAATACAAGAAATTTGTTTCCGAATACACCGCCGAGAAGGTATCCAAGCTTTCCGGTGTGCCGGTGGTGAAGCTCAATGAACTGGCTGCGCTTTATGCGGATCCGAAAATCAAGGTTGTCTCGTTCTGGACCATGGGCTTCAACCAGCACACGCGCGGCACCTGGGCCAATAACCTCTGTTACAACATCCACCTGCTGACCGGCAAGATCTCCGAGCCTGGCAACAGCCCGTTCTCGCTGACCGGACAGCCGTCCGCCTGTGGTACGGCGCGCGAAGTCGGCACTTTCTCGCACCGCTTGCCGGCAGATATGGTGGTCACCAACCCTGATCACCGCAAGCATAGTGAAGAGCTTTGGGGCCTGCCTGAAGGCACAATCTCGGACAAGGTCGGCTTCCATGCCGTGGCCATGGCCCGCGCCCTGAAAGATGGCAAGGTCAATTTCTACTGGCAGCAGTGCAACAACAACATGCAGGCCGGTCCGAACATCAACGAAGAGCTCTATCCGGGCTGGCGCAAGCCGGAGAACTTCATCGTTGTATCCGACCCGTATCCGACGGTTTCGGCGATGGCAGCTGATTTGATCCTGCCGACCGCCATGTGGGTCGAGAAGGAAGGCGCCTACGGTAATGCCGAGCGGCGTACCCAGTTCTGGCGTCAGCAAGTCAAGGCACCGGGCGAAGCTCGCTCTGACCTGTGGCAGCTCATGGAGTTTTCCAAACGCTTCAAGGTTGAGGATGTGTGGCCCGCCGATCTGGTGGCCAAGGCGCCAAAGCTGAAAGGCAAGACCCTGTTTGATGTGCTCTACGCCAACGGTGTGGTCAATAAGTACAAGCTGAATGAAACGGCAGCAGGCTTTGATAATGAAGATTCAAAGTTGTTGGGCTTCTACATTCAAAAGGGATTGTTCGAAGAGTACGCCTCGTTTGGTCGTGGTCATGGCCATGACCTGGCGCCTTTCGATGCCTATCATCAAGCCCGTGGATTGCGCTGGCCAGTGGTCGGCGGCAAGGAAACGCTCTGGCGCTTCCGTGAGGGCTATGACCCCTACGTCAAGAAGGGCGAAGGCGTGAAGTTCTACGGCCACAAGGACGGCAAGGCAGTCATTTTTGCGCTGCCTTACCAACCGCCCGCCGAGTCACCGGACAAGGAGTTCGACATGTGGCTGTCCACCGGTCGTGTCCTTGAGCATTGGCATACCGGCACGATGACCCGCCGTGTTCCCGAGTTATACAAGGCCTTCCCCGATGCCGTCGTTTTCATGCATCCGGATGATGCCAAGGCCCGTGGTTTGCAGCGAGGCATGGAGGTCAAGGTGGCGTCGCGGCGCGGGGAAATCCAGTTGCGGGTCGAGACGCGGGGCCGCAACAAACCGCCTCGTGGTCTGGTTTTTATTCCCTTCTTCGACGCAGGCCGCCTAGTCAATAAATTGACGCTGGATGCAACCTGCCCCATTTCCAAGGAAACCGACTACAAAAAGTGCGCCGTCAAGGTCACGCGGGTCTGATGCATCCATAGAGACAAGAGTTGGTCCTGGGCCAACGACAAAAAAGGAAAAAACGACCGGTGGAAAATCATCGGTCGTCCATCGGAGGTAATAAATATGAGATTGATCACTGCCTTGGCCCTGGTTGCCGGCATGTTCTTCGGGGGGGTTGGCGGCGTTGGCGCGCAGGAGTTCCGCGTGAACGAGATCGGCGTGGAGTCACTCCAAAGTACGTCGAAGGTTGATATGTTCCGGCCTGAAAAGGAACAGAATCCCATTCCGCGTAATTTTCAGAAACAGCCGCCCTTGATTCCTCACAGTATCAAGGGATACAACATCACCCAGAACTTCAACAAGTGCATGGATTGTCATTCAAAGGATCGCGCCGAAGAAACCGGCGCCACCAAGGTAGCCAAATCGCACTATCTGGATCGCGAAGACAAGAAACAGGCCAATATTTCTCCGCGCCGCTATTTCTGCATGCAGTGCCACGTGCCGCAATTCGACGCCAAGCCGCTCGTCGCCAATACCTATAAGCCGGCCACCAAGAGGGGGGAATGATGAGTCTGGATAAATTCACGCCCGCATGGGTCAAGCGCATCGGGCTGGTCACCGTATTGGGCCTGTTTGTTGCTGGAATTGTTTTCTGGGGTGGCTTCAACTGGGCGCTGGAGTCCACCAACAAGGAGTCGTTCTGTATTTCGTGTCATGAAATGGAGGAGAACGTCTTCCGCGAATATCAGAATACGATTCACTACACGAATCGCACAGGGGTACGAGCGACCTGCCCGGATTGCCACGTGCCCAAGGAATGGGTGCCAAAGATCATTCGCAAGATCCAGGCTTCCAACGAAGTGCTACACAAGATTTTGGGAACAATCGACACACCAGAGAAATTCAATGCCAAACGTGCGCAGCTGGCGCAGAACGAATGGCGCCGTATGAAAGCAAATGATTCTCAGGAGTGCCGCAATTGCCATCGCTACGATTACATGGATTACACGGAACAGGGTAATCGGGCAGCACGCATGCATCCGCAGGCCTTTATCGATGGCAAGACATGTATTGATTGCCACAAGGGAATCGCCCATCAATTGCCGGCCATCGATCAGCATATTGGCAAGCAGAATGATGGTGCCGTGGCGATTTCTCATGGCGAAAAACCAGCTGACCCCGCTACGGAAGAAACGAAGCCCGCCAGCAAGTAAACGTTCGCAGACGGTGTAACGAAAAACCCGGCCATGTGCCGGGTTTGCTGTTGTGTTGACTGATCGCAGTGTCGAATGTGCAGAAATTACAAATATTCACCTGATGGCCCGCAAATAGGTGGTTTTCGGCCAAGACTTATTCAAAAAGGTGTGCTACTTTTACTGCGCTGCCGTTCAGACGGCCAGTTTTCTTAAACATTAATGGGTAACAGGAGGCACTTAGATGAATAAATCCGAGCTGGTCGAAGTTGCTGCAAAAGAAGCTGGTATTACCAAGGCTGCTGCCGACAAGGCGCTGTCTGCAATTATCGGGGCGGTAGTAAAGACAGTGACCCAGGGAGAGTCTGTTACACTCGTTGGCTTCGGCACCTTCAAGTCCGCCAAGCGCGCAGCGCGCACCGGCAAGAATCCAAAGACTGGCGCTACGCTGAAGATTCCCGCCACTACCGTTCCGAAATTTACTGCTGGTACGGCTTTCAAGGCTTCGGTTGCCGCCAAGAAGACCGCTGCCAAGAAGACCGCTGCCAAGAAGTAATCCGGTGTTATCGAATGCGGGGTTTGTCTTGCTTTTTTGATGAGCTCCGCTTTTTTTAAGTTGCAATGAATAATCCGAATCCAGAAAATCCGCCTGAGAATCCAGTTGCTGTCGTTCAGCCGCTAGATAACCGTCGACGCCTGCGTGAGTTACTGTCAATACCTGAGCGCGATCGGACAGATGAGCAGTGGGACGAGATCATCGAGCTGGAAATTCAGCTTGCTCCAGGCAATCGTGTGTCGAGCAATGAGCCGCTTGGTGGAAGTCCTGGGCGTAATAACGTCATGTCTCACGGTAAGCCGGGTGGTGGCAGTTCTGGCGGAGGCATTGGCCAGCAGCAGAAGAAAAATCGCCCGCGCACCAACAACAATCGTCGCCCCCGTCAAAACAAGCCGCCATCGGGTGGCGGTCAATCCGGTGGTGGCGGTACGCCCGCCTGAGTGGTTTGTTTCATTCTCCTGAAACGGCATAATCGCCGTCATGCAGCAGTTTGATCTTATCATCGTCGGTGGTGGGCTAGCAGGCGCCAGCTTGGCGCTTGCGTTACGGAATACCCGCCTTCGCATCGCCTTGGTCGAAAATCAGCCACCTCGTCGTCCGAGTGGATGGGATGCTCGCATTTATGCAATCAGTCCTGCCAATGCTGAATTTCTTGAATCCATAGGTGCCTGGCGGCATTTGGACGCATCTCGCGTGACGCCCATCCGCGCCATGCAAATTTATGGCGACACGACCGGCCGACTCGATTTTTCGGCGTTTGAGACCGGGGTTTCGGAATTGGGCTGGATCCTTGAATCCTCCCAAATGGCCTGTGAGTTCTGGGAAAGCGCCAAGCGCCAGAGTAACCTGGCGCTCTTTTGTCCCGCCAGGCCAGAGCACTTGGAGTTTCGTCAGGAGGCGGCGGTTCTAAAATTGAGCGATGGTTCCGTATTGTCTGCTCGCTTGCTGGTTGGCGCCGACGGGAGAGATTCGTGGGTGCGGGAGGCTGCGGGTCTCAAGTCGCTAAACACCCCTTATGGCGAAAAAGGGGTGGTCGCCAATTTTCTGACTGAGAAGCCGCATCATCACAACGCCTTTCAGTGGTTTCGGCAAGACAGCGTTTTGGCATATCTGCCGTTGCCAGACAATCGTGTTTCCATCGTCTGGGCGACGCCGGAAGCGGATGCCGATGAAATCTGTGCGCTTTCTCCAGAGTCGTTGAGTGAGCGCGTCGCAGAGGCAGGAGATTATGTTTTGGGAAGGTTTGAATTGCTTACGCCTGCTGTTGCCTTTCCGTTAAGGCTAATGCGTGTGCCACAAACCGTAGCACATCGTTTGGCGCTGGTTGGTGATGCTGCACATGGCATTCATCCCCTCTCAGGGCATGGGATCAATCTGGGTTTTCAGGATGCGAAGGTGCTCGCCAGTCAGCTGAGTGCGACGCAGCCTTGGCAAGATATTGGTCAAGTGAGTCTTTTGCAGCGCTACCAGCGTGCTCGTCGCGAAGAAACAGTGTTGATGCAGGCAACGACCGATACACTTCGCCGTTTGTTCAAGGCCTCGTTGCCCGGTGTGCGCCCAATGCGCAATTTGGGGCTGACGCTGGGTAACCGTCTGCCGTTAATGAAAAATGCCTTGGTGCGATATGCTCTCGGCGTCCTATAGGAGAATCGCATGTTGAAGAAAATATTGCCGCTCGCGCTATTGACGATGTTTTGTCTGAATGCAGCAGCGGATGAAGCCGAAATTCGGAAGTCTATGGAATCCAGACTAGGTACCAAGGTTGAGAGCGTTAACAAGTCCGGCTACTTGGGGCTCTATGAGGTCTACGCCGACGGGAATATTTTCTATACCGATGAGAAAGTCACGGCGATTTTGGTGGGTGGTCAACTCATCGATGCCAGGACGATGAAAAACGTCACTGACGAGCGAATGAGAAAGCTGACTGCGATCAGATTCAGCGAATTGCCGCTGGATCGCGCCATCAAGCAGGTGCGAGGCGATGGCAAGCGCGTCATGGCCACCTTCGAAGATCCCAACTGCGGCTATTGCAAGCGTCTGGCCAAAGAGCTGCAAAAGCTGGATAACGTGACGATATACACTTTTTTGCTTCCGATTCTTTCTGAAGATTCGGTTCATAAGTCAAAGCAGATATGGTGTTCTTCGGACCGAGCCAAGGCATGGGCTGACTGGATGGTCGATGCCAAGGCACCTTCTGGTCGCGAGGACTGTGATACTGCTGCGGTCACCAAGAATCAGGAGTTCGGCCGAAAATTGAATATTTCAGGGACGCCGACCATATTTTTTGCCGATGGTGAGCGCGTTCCCGGTGCCGTACCTTTGGCTCGTATTGAACAAAAGTTGAATCAAGCACGCTAAGACAGGCGATGCCGGACATCGCGCATTGCCTTGGCGTCCGTTCAGAGTGATGACCCGTGTGGGCATGATTCCGTAATGGATAATTCGTCCAGTCAACGGATTGGTCGCGTGTTTTCGCCGCGTGTTCGGCTTGTTCTGTTTTTTTCATTGACTTGGCTGGGCGTGGCCATTTTATTGGCTTTTCTCCTGAATGAGGGGCGGCGTGAGGCTGAACGCACAGCGCAGTCCGAAGCGCTTGGTATGTCTCGTATGCTTGAGGCCAGCATGGCAGCAACGCTTCAGCGAGTACAGGGCGACCTTGATCATCTGGTGGCGAGACTCCCACGAGCGGCCTTCAAGCGTGACGAGGTTAGGCAATATGGTGAAGGTGTTGTTGGTGAGTTGGCGCTTTTCGCAGGCCGTTTCCCTGAGCTTGCCGGCTTTCGTATCATTGATGCGACGGGCGCGTTGCTTTATGCCTCCCGTTCCGACCTGGGTTTATCGATTGTTGATGGCAGATCGTATCTGTCTGCGCTCTCGGCAACTTCCGGCAATTCACTTTATTTCGGTCAAGTGGAGGTTGATAGTTCCACGGGGCGTTCACTGTTGCCGATTGCTATCGCGGTGCGAGAGGCTCAAGGGGGATTGCAGGGAGCGATCGTTGCGTTGCTGGATATTGCTTATCTTGAACAGGTTTTTGAAACGACCAATGTTGGGCGTAATGGGGTCATTGCTCTTCGGCGAATTGATGATGCCCGCTTGATTTTTCGTCGGCCGTCGAGGCCGGACTTGATCAATCATGCGGTAACAAACAATCCATTGCATATGCGATTGGAGTCCGGAGAGCGACAGGGAACTATTCGCTTTCGGGCGACGATCGACGGCATTGAACGCCTATATGCGTTTCAGCGCATCGAGGAATTCCCGCTGTATGTGGCGGCTGGGTTAGCGACTGCCGATTATCTTGCCGAATGGCGTAAGACGCTGGCGATGGCAGGTGTCTCGACCCTTTTGCTTTTCTTGTCGCTTTCTCTGGTGCTTGTTCGTCTGCTTCGTTCAGAAAGCGACGAGGAGGAAACGGCTGCCAAGCTGGCCGAGAGTGAGGCGCGTTACCGCATGTTGGCGGAGAACAGTCATGATGTCATCTGGACACTCGACATAGCCACCCGCTGCTACACCTACGTGAGCCCTTCCATTGTTGGCATGTGTGGATATCAGCCCGAAGAGGTGGTTGGGCAAGTGCTGGATTCGCGTTTGACCCCGGATTCGGCGGCGCGTGTCGCACGAGAGATTGATCAGCGTCTGCGAAGAATTGCCGCGGGCGACAAGACGGCGACTGTACTGGTCAATGAGTTGGAGCAGATCTGCAAGAATGGCGAAGTGATTGCGACGGAAATTGTTTCTACCTATCTGGTGAATGCAGACGGTGTGGCGCACACCATTCTCGGAATCACACGCAATGTCAGCGAGCGCAAGGCTGCAGAAGCCGCGCTCCATGAGACGAATCGACAACTACATGCCCGCATCGAAGAAATCGGTCGCCTGCAGGTTGCGCTGCAAGAGTTGGCCGTACGCGATAGTCTCACCGGATTGTACAACCGGCGTTATCTGGATGAGACCCTGGAGCGCGAGGTTTCCCGTGCCCGGCGGGAAGGCATACCGCTATCGCTGGTAATGCTGGATATCGATTACTTCAAGCGGGTCAATGACACCTATGGTCACCAGGTGGGGGATCAGGCTTTGAGGATGCTGGCGTCGATATTGCTCTCCGATATTCGTGCAGAAGACGTCGCCTGTCGTTACGGTGGCGAAGAGTTTTTAATCCTCTTGCCCAATATGCCGCTGGGGGCTGCGATTCAGCGTGCGGAGGCCTGGCGTAAATCTGTTGAAGAATTGTCGGTCGCGATGGGCGATTTCAATATCACTTTCACGATCTCCCTTGGGGTTGCTGCTTACCCCGAGCACGGCAAGACGCCGGATGACCTGACCCGGTGTGCCGACCAAGCGCTCTACCGTGCGAAACACGAAGGCCGTAACCAGGTTGCCGTCCATTTAGGCTGATCCCCCGGCGTAAGTGAGCGGGTCGGGGCATTTCCCCGGCTAACACGTCGGCATGCGCTTTCCTGGAATCCGATCGGCCATCCCTACTCCTTACAAGTCACTTTAAGTGTCGATGTTCTTGCATTGATTCTTAAGGGAAAAATTCGCCAAGTTTTAGTGAATAAAACTTCCGTAAGTCCTTGTTGCATAAGAAAAAATCAGAATTTTTCTATTGACGGTGTTCGGTTGTTGTTCTAAAGTGGGAAAACGTGTTGAAAAGTGGGTAAATGGGGGTTGAGTAGGGATGTTCGAGGGCGCTGCAGCACTCAGTCTGGATGCGAAGGGGCGGCTTGCCATACCGGCAAGACACCGCGAGTCCCTGCTCGCCGCGGCTGAGGGGGGGTTGGTGCTGACGGCGCATCCGCATCGTTGTCTGCTTCTTTATCCATCGCCAGCTTGGCAGCCGATTCGCGATCAGATACTCAAAGCGTCCAGTCTTGATCCGCGTGCTGCCGCGATCAAGCGCGTGCTGGTGGGCAATGCGCGCACCGAAGAGATGGATTCGGCGGGTCGCATTTTGATTGCACCTGAGCTCCGCGAATATGCCCAGTTTCAAAAGACGGTCTATCTGGTGGGTATGGGAACCCACTTCGAAATATGGAGTGAGGCTGGCTGGAAGCAGCAGAACGATCTGGCGGCCGAGGTGCTGACCGGTGATCTGCCGACAGGTTTCGGAGATCTTGTTCTGTGACCGGTGCCGCCCATGTGACGGTGTTGCTCGAGGATGCGGTGGATGCCCTGGCGATTAAGGCTGATGGTGTTTACATCGATGCCACGTTCGGGCGGGGCGGTCATAGCCGCCGGATACTTTCCGTGCTGAATGAAAAAGGCCACCTGGTGGCTGTTGATCGTGACCCGCAGGCGATTGCCGCCGGTGCGTCTATTGACGATCCTCGGTTTTTGCTGGTGCATCGTGCGTTCGGTGAGCTTGGCGCTGCAGCCGCGGAGGCAGGTGTCAGTGATGTGGATGGAATTCTGTTTGATGTGGGGGTGTCGTCGCCGCAAATCGACGATGGGGAGCGAGGGTTCAGCTTTCGCTACGATGCGCCGCTCGACATGCGCATGGATACAACGCAGGGCGAAACGGCGGCCGAGTGGCTGGCGCGAGCTGAGATAAGAGACATAACGGAGGTCATCAGAAATTATGGCGAAGAACGGTTTGCTTTCCAGATTGCAAAGAAGGTTGTGGCTGCTCGGCTCGAACAACCTATTGTCACAACAGGTCAGTTCGCGACCCTCGTACGCGAGGCCGTGCGCACCCGTGAGCCAGGGCAGGACCCGGCGACGCGCAGCTTTCAAGCTTTACGGATTCATATCAATCAAGAGCTCCGCCAGCTGGAGATAGCGCTGCCGCAAGCGCTCGACTTGCTGAAGCCCGGGGGGCGGCTGGTCGTGATTTCCTTTCATTCGCTGGAAGACAGGATTGTCAAAAATTTCATGCGCGAGCAATCGGTTGCGGATGATTTGCCCAAGGGCTTGCCTTTGCGCGCAGATCAGTTGCCGAAGCCGAAGTTGCGTCTGGTTGGCAAGATGCACAAGCCGTCGGCCGCTGAGGTTGCGGCGAATCCGCGGGCGCGCAGTGCGGTGATGCGTGTCGCCGAGAAGTTGTAATGCTCCGATTCAATATGATCCTTCTCATGGTCGTTGTCATGTGCGCTCTGGGCGTGGTGACCTCCCAGCATCGGGCGCGCAAGCTGTTTCAGGCGCTGGAGGCCGAGCAGGAACGGGCGCGACAGCTGGATGTCGAGTACGGGCAGTTGCAGCTTGAAATGTCGACCTGGGCGAATCATCCGCGTATTGAAAAAATTGCCCGCGAGCGTTTGCATATGCTGACGCCGGATTCGACCGTACGTCCGCCGATTGGTGGTGCGGCCGTGCAAAAGGGGGCGCACTGATGGTCGTTCGTCGCCGTCCGCAGCGTGGGCATCGCTTTACGGAAAGCCCGGTGCTGCAACTGGCCTTGCAGGGCTGGCGCTCGCGCACTGTCGGGTTGTTGTTGATGCTGGCTTTCCTTGCGTTGGTCGGCCGGAGCTTCTATCTGCAGGTGATCAATAACGATTTTCTGCAGCAAAAGGGTGATTCGCGCTATTTGCGCGACATCGAGATTTCTGCGTCGCGCGGCAAGATCGTCGACCGTAATGGTGACATGCTGGCGGTGTCTACCCCGATGAAGACAATCTGGGCGATTCCGGGTGATGCGCGGACAATGAGCGCCGAGCAGAAGCGCCAATTGGCTGCCATGCTGGATCAGAGTGTGCGCGAACTGGATGGCAAGCTGGCGTCCGACAAGACCTTTACCTTCGTCAAGCGTCAGGTTTCCCCGGAAAGTGCGGATCGGATTGCCGCCATGAAATTTCCCGGGATTCATCAGGAAAAGGAATATCGCCGCTTCTATCCGACCGGTGACATGACGGCGCATATCGTTGGCTTTACCGGCGTGGATGACAAGGGGCTTGAGGGGGTCGAGCTGGCCTTTCAGAACAGCCTGTTTGGTCATCCGGGCAGTCGTACCGTGATTCGCGACCGGCGTGGCAGCATTGTCGAGGACGTTGGCGCGACCAAGCCGCCGCGGGATGGCAAGGATGTTCATCTGGCGCTCGACTCCAAGATCCAGTACCTCGCTTTCAGTCAGCTCAAGTTGGCAGTCGAGGCGAACAAGGCCAAGGCCGGCGGTGCCATTGTGGTTGACGCGCGAACCGGTGAAATTCTGGCGCTGGCCAATTGGCCAACCTACAACCCGAATAACCGTCAGGGACTTTCCGGCGCCCAATTGCGCAATCGTGCCATTACCGACACCTTCGAGCCGGGTTCGGTGATGAAGCCGTTTACCGCCGCGCTGGCGTTGGAAAAAGGCAAGGTTCGTTTTGATACGGTCATCAACTGCGCCCCGGGGCGGATGACCATCGGCAGTGCGACCATTTCGGATGCCCACCCGCATGGTGCGCTGACCGTGGCTGAAGTCATTCAAAAATCCTCGAACGTGGGTACCGCCAAGATTGCCCTCGGTTTTTCGCCGAAGGAAATGTGGGAGATGTTCGATAGCGTTGGTTTTGGTCAGGCGCCGAATCTGGGCTTCCCCGGCGAAGTGAATGGTCGTCTGCGCCCATGGAAAAGCTGGCGTCCGATTGAGCAGGCGACCATGTCTTACGGTCACGGCATTGCGGTCAGCCTGATGCAGTTGGCGCGCGCTTACACCGTTTTTGCCCATGACGGCGAATTGATGCCGCTGTCACTCATCAAGATTGATGATGTCGCGCCGCACGGTGTTCGCGTCTTTTCGCCAGAGACCATCCGGGAAGTGCGCGCCATGCTTGAGATGGCCGTCCAGCCCGAAGGGACGGCACCCAAGGCTCGCGTGGCCGGCTATCGTGTGGGCGGCAAGACGGGTACGGCGTACAAGGTCGAGGGTGGAGTCTATGCCCGCAAATACGTGGCTTCATTCGTGGGCGTGGCACCGATCAGCGATCCGCGTCTGATCGTCGCTGTGATGATCGACGAGCCCTCCGCTGGTGCCCACTACGGCGGCGATGTGGCCGGTCCGGCCTTTTCGCAGATTGTGGGGGGTGCCTTGCGTACCCTGGGTGTGCCGCCGGATGCGCCGCTGCAGGTTGCCGAGACGGCTTCCTCCGGAAAGGGGCGGCTATGATGTCGCCGCGCGAAATCCTCGATCGTCTG
>DAOLIO010000062.1:0-13159 GCA_035328505.1 Azonexus sp. | reverse complement strand
GGCATCACCATCGACGTCGCCTACCGCTATTTCTCGACCGGTACGCGCAAGTACATCATCGCCGACGCCCCGGGCCACGAGCAGTACACCCGCAACATGGTCACCGCCGCATCGACCGCCAACCTCGCCATCATCCTGATCGATGCGCGCAAGGGCGTCCTGACGCAAACCCGTCGCCACTCCAAGCTGGCCTCGCTGGTCGGCATCCCGCACCTGATCGTCGCCATCAACAAGATGGACCTCGCCGATTACTTGCAGGAAACCTATGAGCGGATCAAGGGCGAATACCTCGAATTCGCCGCCAAGGTCGGCATCGAAGACATCCGCTTCATCCCGCTGTCGGCGCTCAATGGCGACATGATCGTCGACCGTGGCGACAAGCTGAACTGGTACGAAGGCCCGACCCTGCTCGAAATGCTGGAAGTCGCCCCGGCCGCCCACACCGAACACACCGAGAAGTTTCGCTTTCCGGTCCAATATGTGTGTCGACCGCAGGATTCGGCCAACCCGGAGCTGCACGACTACCGTGGCTTCATGGGCCGCGTCGAAGCCGGTTCGATCAAGGTCGGCGATGCCGTCACGGTATTGCCCTCCGGCCGCGAGTCGACCGTCAAGGCCGTGCAGATCGGCGGCGTCGATATCGGCGAAGCCTTCTGCGAACAATCGATCACCCTGCTGCTGGCCGACGAAATCGACACCTCGCGTGGCGACATGATCGTCAAGTCGAGCGAAGTGCCGGCGGCGGTCAAGCAGATCGAAGCCACCGTCTGCTGGATGGCCGAAGCGCCGATGGATCGCGCCCGCACCTACCTGATCCGCCACACGACGCGCGACTCGAAAGCCAAGCTGGCTGCCATCGACCATCGCCTCGACGTCAATACGCTGGAAAAAGTCCCGGCCGAAAAACTAGCCATGAACGATATCGCGCAAGTGACCTTCAAGCTGGCCCAGCCGCTGTTCGCCGACCCCTACCTGGAAAACCGGGGTACCGGCGCTTTCATCATCATTGATGAAAGCAACAACAACACGGTCGGCGCGGGGATGATCCTCTAGCGCCTGGAGCTGAGCCACCAGACAAGACGGAACCTGCGGGTTCCGTTTTTTTTGCCTGCAAAACACCGGCTATCAAATCGTCCACGCGTCTGTATTGGCATACGGCTGGAACAATATTTTTCAATTTGCTGCATCCGGATTATTCAAGCCTGCGTAATGCATGACAGGAGCTGACGTTTTGCTCCCCCAAACCATCCACGAAGGACAAGGAGAAAGTCATGCAAGCACTGCGCACTGCAGTTTCAGTTTCCATCCTGGCAACCGCCTCCGCAGCATTTGCCAATGTCGACAACCTGTCCCTGCCCGAACCTGTCCGCGTTCCCGATACGCATGTCCAGAAAACCTGGACGGTGGGGATCGGCGAAGTCACCTACGCCTGCCGCGAAAAGGCTGATCAGCCGGGCAGCCATGCCTGGACCTTCGTGGTTCCCGCCGCGACCCTCTACGACGCCAGCAAAAAAGAAGTTGGCAAGTACTACGGTGGCCCCACCTGGGAAAGCAAGGACGGCTCCAAGGTCACCGGCAAACAGATCGCAGTGGCGCCCAACTCGGCAGGCAACCTGCCGTTGCAACTGGTCAAGGCCAATCCTGCCACGGGCAATGGTGCCATGACCGGCGTGAGCTATATCCAGCGCCTGAACACGATCGGAGGCGCAGCGCCGTCCAAGGTTTGCGACTCCGCCAGCGTCGGCGAGGAAATGAAGGTCGCCTACCAGGCTGACTATATCTTTTACACCGCTCGCTGATGTCACGTATTTCCCAAACCCACACACCACAGAGAAGGAATGAGCATGAACCTGAAGACCCTGGCCACCCTGGCCGCTACCATTGTCGCTACCACCACCGTTGTGGCCGGCGAGGCTAACAAATCCTGCGGCGCCAACAGCAAATGCGCCAAAAAGGAACAGATGAGCGCGGCCGATGCCAAATGCTCGAAAAAAGATGCTTCGTGCTCGAAGAAAGAGACATCCTGTTCCAAGAAAGAAACCAGTAGCGGAAAAAAGGATGCTAGCTGCAGCAAGAAGTAAGGGATTCCAAGTCATGACGCATACCGGGATGGCGACGACGATTGGCCTGGGGTTCCGCAGCGACATGCTGGACTGGGAACCTGCAGCCATCGAGGCTGACTTTTTCGAAGTCGCTCCCGAAAACTGGATCCGGCGGGATCGCGCACCGCTCTACCGCTTGCTCGACACCGGCCGGCCCATCCAGCTGCATGGCGTATCGCTCAATCTGGGGGGATACGGTGAATTTAGTCGGGATTTTCTGCGCTCGGTCTGCGAGCTGATGGACGACCTAGGGACAAGCTACTATTCCGATCACCTCGCCGCCAGTGGCGACGCACACCAATTGTATGACCTGTTCCCCATTCCCTTCACCGAAGCCGAGGTCATACGCGTCAGCGACCGGATTCGCAGCGTACAGGATGTTCTGGGACGCCGGATCGGTGTCGAGAACACCACGTACTACACCAATGTCGGCGACCTGTCCGAGGCAGAATTTCTCGCCCGCGTCGTCGAGCGGGCCGACTGCGACATCCTTGTCGACATCAACAACATCCGTGTCAATGACAAAAACCATCGCAAAGCGACGATAGATCAGTTTCTGTCGCAAATCGATTGTCGACGGGCCAGCTATCTGCATGTGGCGGGACATGAGTTCGACGAACGTTTCGGCCTGTACATGGATACACACAGCCAACCGGTCGAGCCCGATACCGCCACTGCAGCCCGCTTGCTGGCGCAACAATACGGCAAGGCCATCCTTCTTGAATGGGACAACGATGTACCCGATCTGGCCACGATCAACAGGGAGCTGACGTGCCTGAGAAATTCTTCGATTTCGTGAGGGGTGCCACTGATATCATTCCCGAAGGCTATGCCGAACCCGGCCTGCGGGCCTATCGTCATCTGGTCTTTCTGGGCGTGTCGCAGATACTGGAAGCGCATTTCCCGGCGTTGCGTCAGCAACTTGCTGACGCCGAATGGCAATTTCTGCTGGCCGCCTTCATCCGGAGATCGGCCTGGACATCCAATTTTTACGGCGATCTGGTGCCAGCATTCGTTGCCTATCTCGCGCATGAAAGCGGACATGCCTCTGGCCAGCCCAGCGTTGACGCCCAGACGCATTGCGCAGAAACAATCCTGCCAGTGACATCATTGGGCCAAAGACATCCAACTCAAAGCCGGTCGGATTGCCGCATGGCCTGATTCATGGCCGCTGTAACCCTTTGGGCTTGCTGGCAAAGCTGGCAGCCGCCCTTTGGGTCCACATGACACAAATGACACTGCAGCCACTGACTGTGCTGATCAATGCTGGAAACAGCCATCGCACGCAACAGGGTGTTTTCGTATTCCATAATTTCGATTGCCATCATTCAACTACGAATGGACCCATCTGAAAACCAAATCCAAATCCAGAGATTGGGAGGCAGCGGCACTTCAACTCGCCGCCTCAAACACTACCATCCAACGTAATCAGCATACGCAAATACGGAGCGACGCGCATTGCGTTAAATCAAAATGACATAGGCCCTACGGGAACCCCGTTCAAGCCCATACTGGTCTGCCGCGCGGCAAACGATGTCAATCCACTGCAATATTGTTTATTGTCCGGTTCGCTCGATGCCACACCCTGCGTGACCCGCAGGCCTAACCCGGTAACGATGGTCAATTGCGCGGCAGTGACGAAGCAGAAGCATTCCCGACCGAAGGGAAATCAGTGACCCTGCGCAACTTACCCCAATCGCACGCATGACACCGGTTGCGCTTTTTACTGCACCGATGGCCTTTGGCAGTGGTTCGCGACTAACATACGCGTTTACAGCACTCTGCACATTCCAGAGAAAATGCCAGTGATCAAATAAGCCATGAAAGGTCCTGAATGCGCGTCCTGATTGTTGATGACAACGCCTCGATGCGATCCATGCTGACTGCATTGTTGAACAGTCAGTCCTATCAAGTGGTCGGTGCTCTGGAAGACGGCAGTGGTGTCATGGCAGCTGTCCGTCAGTTCGCACCGGAAATCGTCTGCCTGGATTACCTGCTACCCGGTCGGGATGGTCTCGATATCCTGCAGGAAATCAATTCGACTCATCCGGAAATCGATGTCCTGTTCATGACCGCTTCAGAAAGCGCTGATATCGAAGAACGCGCAGCCGACGCGGGCGCCTCCGGCTTTCTGCGCAAGCCCTTTGGACAGAAACAGGTTATTGATGAATTGCGCCTGGTTGGTGAGACCCGCCAGAAAGCTTCAAAGGTCAATCAGCCAGCGTCCCAGCCCAGCACCGCGCCTGCGAGCAAGCCCGCCTCAAGGCGCCGAACCGCCGTCATCGCCGACGACAATAGCTCCATTCGCTTGCTCCTCAGAGGCGTCCTGACTGAACTGGGCCTGCAAGTGGTGGCCCAGGCGGCGAATGGCGAAGAAGCAATTCGCGCCGCTCAGACACACAAGCCCAGCGTGCTGTTCCTGGACGTTAACATGCCCCTGCTTTCCGGCCTTGAAGCGCTACCGAGGGTTCGTGAAGTCAGTCCGAACACCGCTGTCGTCATGGTCACCGGCGACACCTCGCGCAGCATTGTCGAGCAAGCTGCCGGACTGGGGGCGCGCGGCTATATCGTCAAGCCGGTACGCCCCGCCTATGTCGAGAATTTCCTGAAAACGCTGTTCAACACCTAGCGGATAACAAAAAAGGATTTGCCATGACCCTGATGATCGACTTTCCGTTCCCGGGTGCCCCAGCATGGGTGGAACATTTCGCGGAAATCGAACTGCCGGTGTTGCGCCACACTGTTCAGCAACTAAGCGACTTGCGAGCCACCGCCGAGACAATCAATACACGCAAACTCGCCGCAATCATCGAGCACGACCCGCTGATGACGCTACGGGTTTTCAGGACCATGCAGCAACGTCGCTCCAAAAGCCAGTCAGCCGACATCACGACGATCGAACGCTCGCTGGTCATGATGGGCACGCAAGGATTTTACGACAGCCTGCAGGATCTGCCGATCATCGAGCAGCAGCTGAAAGGTTACCCGAAGGCCATGCTCGGCTTGCTCAAGGTCATTGCCCGCTCGCGCCATGCCGCAGCCTGGGCTCGCGACTGGGCGTTGCTGCGCCAGAACGCCAGCTTCGAGGAGGTCACCATGGCCGCACTGCTCCATGACTTTGTCGAGATCCTGATGTGGTGCTTCGCACCCTCGCTGGCCAGCCAGGCCAGGGACCGCCTGGCAACTGACAGTGCCAGTCGCTCAGGCCCCATCCAGCAAGAGATTTTCGGCGCCCCGCTGGAAGAGATCATGGTCGAGTTGGTCACCCAGTGGGGCCTGCCCCCCTTGTTGCGTACCCTGATGCACCCGGGCAATGCCGAGGCCGGCAATGTCCGGAACGTCAAGCTCGCCGTCGATCTTGCCCGGCACAGCGGAAACAGCTGGAACGACGCTGCCTTGCCTGATGACTACCGGGCCATCGAAACCCTGCTCCACATCGGCCATAGCCAGCTCCTCGAACGCATCGGCGCCCCCGCTGAGCAGATCCAGGCAGCCCGACTGGCCGAGGAAAGCGACCCGCTGGCGCCCTGACCGCCACCCTGAAAAAGATGGGTGCACGGGTGCCCATCCGCCCGTTTTGGTGAATAATTACCAAATGCTTCGACTGTTCATCACGCTTATTCTGCTAGCTTCGCTGCCGTTCTCGGCCGGTGCGGAAATCTACAAATGCCGACTGCCGGATGGCAAGACGGAGATCGCCAACGTTCCCTGCGCCTCGGGGAGTGGTACGGTTACTGTGCGGCCGGATGATCACGTTTCCGAAGCCTCGCGGCTGCAGGCCGAACGAGACGTCGAGCGCATGCGCAAGTACGTAGAAAAACGTGAGTCCATGCAGCAAGCCGAAGAAGCGGCCGAGCGCGAGGAGCGTAACCGGCAGCAGCAGGCCGCCAGCGCCAGCCGCCCTCCCCGCCCATACAACAGCGCCGACGAATGTCGGCATGACATGGAACAGATGACCCTGGACGCCACCCAACGCGCCCGAATGGAAGCAGAGTGCCAGAGTATCGCCAAGCCGCAGACGGTTTACGTCCCGGTCGGTGTTCCGACCTATCCTTACCCAAGACACGTCCACACCGAACGGCCGCCGGCTCCGAAGGCACCGGCACCCAGCGCCGGCCGTATTTCTGCCACGCAACTGCAGAAGTAGCCGGCGACGCCGGCTGATCCGGTTCTGCCACCCGTAAACCAGCGGTGACATTCAGCCCGCCTGCCTGAACAGGCTAGAATGCCCGCTTTTGAGTGGCTAACCTGCCGCCCATGCCATTCAAGGCCTCGCCATGCCCCCAGCTCTCATGCCTTATCCCGATGCCGCCGACGAAGAAGCAATCATTGATTCGACGAAAACCTGGGTGGAGCGCGCCGTCATCGGGCTGAATCTCTGCCCTTTCGCCAAAAGCGTCTTCGTCAAGAAGCAGGTTCGCTACGCCGTGACCGCTGCCACCAATGCCGACGACTTACTGGCCGAACTGGCGCAGGAATTGACCCGACTCGCCGAGACAGCACCGGCAGAACTGGACACTACGCTGCTGATTCATCCGCAGGTAATGACGGATTTTATCGACTTCCATTTCTTTCTGGCGGAAGCCGACGCACTGATCCGCAATCTGGGTTTCGACGGTATTTTCCAGATCGCCAGCCTGCACCCGAACTATGAATTCGCCGGCAGCGAAGCGGGCGATATCGCCAACTACACCAACCGCTCCCCCTACCCGACCCTGCACCTGCTCCGCGAGAGCAGCATCGATCGCGCCGTGGCTGCCTTCCCAGAGGCCGAGTCCATTTTTGAGCGCAACATTGAAACGATGGAGCGACTGGGCCATGAAGGCTGGAAAAAGCTCTGGCTGAGCTGAGTTTCCGGATTATTTCCGGTCAGCCGCGTTTGCTGCGGTCAACCGGAAAAAATGGCCAAAACCGAAATATCCGGATCAGGCCGTTTCGTGACCGGCGCCGTCCTTGTTCTGGCGGCCCAGCGTCAATTCCGAGTTTTCACTGAGCGCAAAGAAGAAGGCATCGACCGCCTTCGGCTCCCCGGAAGCTGCGAAAGTGGTCTGGCCACATTCGCACTGGCCGACCCAGATGGCATCGATACCGCGCAGGCCACGGGTGCTGACCGGATTGATGCTGGTCACATCGGCACCGCAGCCGTTGCACACCAGTTTTTCCGGACGGCTTTCCTCGATTTTGGCCTGGGCCTGCGCGATGCGCTGTTCGATCGTACCGCGTTGTTTGGCTTGTCCCATGATCGCTCCTGCAAGATTTTCAGAGGCAGGCAGGATACAGGAGTTTCAGCGCCGCTGTCCGCCTGCCACCGGATCAAGCATCGACAAAGAGGTAACAGCCCTTGCCGGCTGCCTTGGCCCGGTACATCGCCAGATCGGCGCAATGGATGATCGCCTCGGGCGTCGCCACAAACCCGAGTTGCGGAAAAAGGCAGATGCCAATGCTGGCACTGAGCTTCGTGTCGACAGGCAATCCGGGAATCGGCTCCTCAATCAACGTGATGATCTTTTCGGCAAAATGCGCCGCACTGTCGCAGGAACCAATGTCTTGAACAAGCAGGAAGAACTCGTCACCCCCCAAACGGGAAATCGTATCGGTCTCACGCATGGATGCGGCCAAACGCCGGGCAACTTCCCGCAGGGCAACGTCGCCGTTTTCATGTCCGAGTTGATCATTCAGGTTCTTGAAGCCGTCGAGATCGACAAAGAATCCGGCATGGCGCGCCAAATCCCGGCGCGCCAGGGCCAACGCCTGATGAATTCGATCATTGAGCAAATCGCGATTAGGCAGGCCCGTCAAGCGATCATGCAAGGAACGTTCAAGGTGCAGTTGCCGCTCGAGGTCAAGCTGCTGTTCGCGAAGAAAAAGCTGACGACGTTGATACTCGGACAAGTAGCCAGCAGCACCGCCGATCAGGTTGGCCGAAATCATGAAAAAATTCTGGCTGAGCAATATTGGCTCGGGGAAGGCTTTGACGTAGCCAAACAAGAGGTTGTAAAGCACCAGCACCAGTATATTGATGCCAAGCGCATCAATGAATCGGGCACCGAGCAAGTTGTAGGTATAGAAATACGCCAGCACCAGGCCCGGGTAATAATATGCACTGCTTTCGACAGGCAAATGCCAGAGCATGGCTATCAGGCCAAGCGAGGCGGCCAAGCCAACGAGCGCCAGGGGAAACTGGTTGGCTCTGTCGAACCATGGCGAAAACGTCAGTGCCAGCACCCCAACCGGCACCGCCAGCGCCGCCATGCGTATCGACCAGACCAGCCCGAGTTGATCGTGTGGCACAAACAGATGATCGAGTGTGCCGTAAACGAAATAGACAAAAACGCCCACCAGAATAGCGGCCCGCCCTTGCAGGCGAAGGCGTGGCAGCAAATGCCGGACGAACGCATGCTCGGTTTCCGAATCATGGAAACGCAATGAGAGCATGTGCATTCTGTTCATCGACGATGCGCCACGAAAATGCCTTATGTCACGACATGGCCACGCTGGCGGCCACTAGGCCTTTCAGGATAGATCAGCGCGGTTCCTTCGACAACATCGGGTTTTCCGGATGTTGCAAGCGCCCGAGCTATGGCAAGATGCTCCAATGCACGCCTTGCCTCGCCTCACTGCGCTCGACTGGATCTCGCTGGCCATCTTTTTTGCCAGTTGGGCCGGCTATGCCTGGTTTTCGGAACATAGCCGCGGCGGTGCCGGCGGCTTGATCGGCACCAGTCAGAAATACCGCCTGCAATGGGCTTACCGGATGCTGGAGCGTGAGGTGCGGGTCATGGATTCGACCTTGATCGGCAATTTGATGACCAGCGTTTCGTTCTACGCCAACACCACCATCTACATCATCGCGGGCCTGGTCGCTGCACTCGGCGCCTCCGACAAGCTGCTCAGCTTCACCGCGGATTTGCCCTTCGGTGGCGCCGGCAACCGCGAACTGCTTGAAATCAAGCTGATGCTGCTGCTCGCCTCCTTCGTCTTCGCCTATTTCAAATTCACCTGGTCGCTGCGCCAGTTCAACCTGCTCTCCATCCTCGTCGGTGCCGCACCGCTCGGCAAGGCCGGCGAGCCCGGCATCGACAGCTATGCGCAGCGCGTCGCCGGGACCAACAATCTGGCCGGCGACGATTTCAATCGTGGCATCCGCGCCTACTACTTTGGCCTGGCAGCCTCCGGCTGGCTGCTCAACCCGCTGCTGCTCGGCGGCTTGGCCATCCTTGTATTGATCGTGCTGTTCCGGCGCGACTACCGCTCGCCGGCGCTGCACAATCTGCGCGACCAACCTTGATCCGATGGCCGCGAACCGACCACTGGCCGGCATCGCCTTCGGCCTGATCGCCTACGGCATCTGGGGCTTCTTTCCACTCTACTTTCATCAGCTGTCCGGCATTTCGCCGATGGACATCCTGTCCAATCGCGCGGTCTGGGCCTTTGTTTTCGTCGGCATCCTGCTCACACTGCGCCAGCGCTGGGGTACGGCACTGGCCATTTTCCGGACACCGCGCCACATCGTCATGCTGACCCTGGCTGCGCTGCTCGTCGGCAGCAACTGGCTGATGTTTCTGTGGGCCGTCGCCCATCAGCAAGTCGTGGCCTCCAGTCTTGGCTATTTCCTGACGCCGCTGATCAACGTCCTGCTTGGCCTCGTCGTGCTCAAGGAGCGCCTCAACCGGCTGGAGTGGGTCTCTGTTGCGCTGGCCGTCGCCGCCATCGTCAATGAAGTCATCACCCTCGGCAGCCTGCCCTGGATCTCGCTATTTCTGGCTGCGACCTTCGGCACTTACGGACTGGTTCGCAAGCAGGTGCCGGTCGACGCCATTTCCGGTCTGTGGCTGGAAACGCTGGCCATGCTGCCAATTTGTGGCATTTACGTCCTGTGGCAGGCGCAAAGTGGACATTTTGTTTTTGGCGATTTTTCCCGGTTGACCGCGGGATCTGCAAATAGCGGCATGATTGCCGCCTTGTTGGTCGGCTCGGGCATCCTGACCGCGCTACCACTGATGGCCTTCGCGGCGGCAACACAGCGCCTCGACCTGGCCACCGTCGGCATGCTGATGTACATCAACCCGACGCTGCAGTTTGTCACCGCCGTCTTCATCTTCGGCGAGCCGATGCAGACCGGTCGGTTGATCAGCTTTACATTGATCTGGCTGGGACTCTTTGTCTTCAGCGCCAGCCTGTGGAGAAAATATCGGCAGCCGACCTGATCGCCACCATCGCCGGCAACAACCAGGCGACGACGCTATTGAACGTCGCCCCCGGTCGCTGCCAGCAACTCAATTTTCTGAACCGGCAACTCGCCCGCCCTGAGTCTGACCACGCCATTGCCATGCCAGAACAGCACGATCCAGATCAGCGATCCCAAAGGCATGACCACGCCAATACCGAACAGAAAAATCTTGACCGAACGCCCGGCGTGGGTACGGGCAGCAAACATCGATTCCGTGGCCTTGGGCAGGCTACGGATCAATCTGCCATAAGTGCGCAGCAAGGTAACGGCATTTTTTATTATCATGGCCGGCGATTCCTCGTCAAATGTGGATGGAATTATCGGCGCCGCATATTGCCGGCAGATGACCGTCGCCAAACGTCCAGGCGGCCTGACTGGTCTAGAACTAAAGACTCAACCCCGGCGCCGCAGCGCCATATGGGTCGTAATCATGGTCGGGATCTGCTTGTCCAGATCCGAGCCCTTCTGGCAGCCCAGCATCAGATGCAGCAGGCCGCTGGTAAAAGCCCAGGTATCACGCGCCGTGGCCAGGGGGTCCAACCCCTGGCGCAACATACCTTTATCCGCAGCCTTGCGGTAAACCCGTTCAATCTTTTCAAGAAACTCGTAAGCCGGGCGACCCACCTCATCCTGCACGCTGGCAAATTCATCGACGTATTCGCAGCGCGAAATCATGATCTCGAAAACTTCGCGGACAACCGAGCAATCATCCAGCACCCGGAAGAACTCTTTCAACGAGGCTTCGATGGCATCGAGCGGATTGTCGTAGGACTCCGACAACAGAAACGAATCCGTCCTCGCCACCATGGGTGCAAAAACATCGGCCCGCATGGCAAAAAACAGCTCGGCCTTGTCCTTGAAATGCCAGTACACCGCGCCACGCGTCACGCCGGCTTCCTTGGCAATTTTTTCCAGCGTTGACCGGCTGACGCCACATTCGTGAAAGACGGCACGCGCCGATTCAATAATGTCCTTGCGGGTTTTTTCCGCTTCTTCCTTGGTTTTTCTAACCATCTTGATCTCTCCCGGCCTGGCAATTTTCTGGCTTGGCCGCTGTCCATGTTAAGGCATCGCAACCTTCACCTGAAATATTTTACATACATCCGTGTTTGTATATAATAGCGCAAACATTTCAAATTTGGAGCAATTCCCATGACTTCCGGAAATATGGCGCGGCGCAAAACCATTTCGATCATTCTTGGCGCGACCGTACTTGGTACCGCCCTGCTCGCCGGATGCTCCGACAGCAAACCGGCCGGCGCGCCGCCGATGGGGCCGATGCCGGTCACCGTACTCGACGTTCAGCCACAGAAAATTCCCAGCTCCGTGGAGGTCATGGCGCAAACCGAAGGTGCCCGCGAAACTGAAGTTCGCGCTCGCGTCGCCGGCATTCTGGTCAAGCGCCTCTATCAGGAAGGCGAGACAGTCAAGGCCGGCCAGCCGCTGTTCCAGATCGACCGCTCCAGTTACGAAATCGCGCTGGCCGAGGCCAAGGCCAAGGCCGACCAGACCAGCCGCGAAATGAATCGCCTGAAAGGCCTGATCGATGCCAAGGCAATCAGCCAGAAGGAATACGACGATGCGGCGTCGGCCAATGCCATCGCCCAGGCCGCGCTGCACCAGGCCCAGCTCAACCTGTCGTGGACGACCGTCACCGCGCCGGTTTCCGGCACGACCGGCCGCGCTGCCAAATCCGAGGGCAACCTGATCACCGCCGGCGCCGATAGCCTGCTCACCTCGATCTACCAGAGCAACCCGATCTGGGTTCGCTTCAGCCTCGGTGACAGCGACCTCGCCAAGTTGCCAGGTGGCCGCGCCACCCGAAGCAACATCACCGGGGTGGAGCTGATCCTGGCGGACGGCACGGTTTACCCCAAGGCCGGCAAACTCAATTTCCTGGCCAGCAACATTGACACTACCCTGGGCACCCAGGCCCTGCGCGCCGAGTTCGACAACCACGACAATCAGTTGCTGCCCGGGCAATTTGTCCGTGTCCGCCTGCTCACCGGCGAGCGCGATGGCGTTTTCCTGGTACCCCAGTCGGCCGTCATTCAGTCCGAGCAAGGCACAGTCGTCATGCTGGCCGGTGACGGTGACAAGGTCGCACCTCGCCCGGTGCAGGTCGGCGAATGGCGCGGCAAGGACTGGGTCATCCTCGGTGGTCTTAAGGCTGGCGACAAGGTGATTATCGACAACCTGATCAAGCTCCGCCCTGGCGCCCCGGTTGCCCCACACGGCCCGGGTGAAAAGCCGGGCGCTCCGGCCCCGGCCAAAGAAGGTGCCGCCACTCCCGCCAAGGACACTGCAGCCGCACCGGCCAAGCAGGGTTAAGGAGCAGCCATGTCAAAATTCTTCATCAACCGGCCGATCTTTGCGTCGGTCATCTCGATCATCATCGTGATCGCGGGTCTGGTCGCCTCGCGGGTGCTGCCTATCGCGCAGTATCCGGAAATCGCGCCGCCAACCGTGCTGATCACCGCCACCTATCCGGGTGCTTCGGCCGAAACCCTGGCCAAGACAGTCGCCGCGCCGATCGAGGAGCAATTGAACGGCGTCGAGAACATGCTGTACTTCAATTCTTCGGCCACTGCCAACGGTACCGTGACGATCACCGCGACTTTCGAGGTCGGCACAAATGCCGACCTTGCCGCGGTCAACGTCAACAACCGGGTCAAAGCGGCCGAGCCGCGCCTGCCTGCCGCCGTGCGGACCAACGGGGTGATCGTCCAGAAGCGTTCGAATGACATTCTGAACGTCGTTGCGCTGAAGTCCGAGGGCGGCAAGTACAGCACGCTGTTCCTGTCCAACTACGCCAGTCTGAACATCG
>DAOLIO010000061.1:3681-13197 GCA_035328505.1 Azonexus sp. | reverse complement strand
TTGGTCGCCATCTTGAACTTGCCGGCGGCGCGCGCCTGGTCCTTCTGGCGGGCCATGGCGGCGTCGAAGGCAGCAGCATCGACGGTGATCTTGTGTTCGCGGCAGATGTCCTGCGTCAGGTCGAGCGGGAAACCGTAGGTGTCGTGCAGCTTGAAGGCGGTATCGCCGTTGAAGACGCCACCTTCGCCGAGGGCCTTGAGTTCGCCTTCGAGAATGGCCATGCCGTGCTCGATGGTCTCGAAGAAGCGGTCTTCTTCCTGTTTCAGTGTGGCAACGATCTTGGCCTGGTTCTGGCCGAGCTCCGGATAGGCCATGCCCATTTCGGCGACCAGATCCGGCACCATCTTGTGGAAGAAGGCGGCGCGGGCGCCCAGCTTGTAGCCGTGGCGGATGGCGCGGCGGATGATCCGGCGCAGGACGTAGCCGCGGCCTTCGTTGCCCGGAATGACGCCATCGGCGAGCAGGAAGGAACAGGCGCGGATGTGGTCGGCCAGCACTTTCAGCGACGGGGAATCCATGTCAGCGTCGCTGGTTTCTCGGGCGGCTGCCTTGAGCAAGGCCTGAAAGAGATCGATTTCATAGTTAGCGTGCACGCCCTGCAGCACGGCGGAGACGCGCTCCAGGCCCATGCCGGTGTCGACCGAGGGCTTGGGCAGCGGATGCATGACGCCGGCTTCGTCGCGGTTGAACTGCATGAAGACGTTGTTCCAGATTTCGATGAAACGGTCGCCGTCTTCTTCCGGCGATCCCGGGGGGCCGCCCCAGTGCTTTTCGCCGTGGTCGTAGAATATCTCGGTGCACGGGCCGCAGGGGCCGGTTTCTCCCATCATCCAGAAATTGTCGGAGGCGTAGCGAGCGCCCTTGTTGTCGCCGATGCGGATGACGCGCTCGACCGGCACACCGATTTCCTTGGTCCAGATGTCGTAGGCCTCGTCGTCCTCGGCGTAAACCGTGATGGTCAGCTTGTCCTTGGGCAATTTGTAGACTTCGGTCAGCAGTTCCCAGGCGTACTTGATGGCATCGCGTTTGAAGTAGTCGCCGAAACTGAAGTTGCCGAGCATTTCGAAGAAGGTGTGGTGACGTGCTGTGTAACCGACGTTCTCGAGGTCGTTGTGCTTGCCGCCGGCGCGTACGCATTTCTGCGAGGTCGTCGCCCGCGTGTAGGGACGCTTGTCGAAGCCGAGGAAGACGTCCTTGAACTGGTTCATCCCGGCATTGGTAAACAGCAGCGTCGGGTCCTCGTGCGGCACCAGCGAACTGGACGACACAATCTGGTGGCCTTTGGAGGCAAAGAAGTCGAGGAACTGCTGGCGGATTTCGGCGCTTTTCATAAGCTGTCGGCCCTACATGGCGTTGAATTCGGAATCCGTGATTTTAAATGAAAGCGTGAAGCTTCGGCGAGACAAGGCCCAAAACGAAAAACCCGCCTGTCGGCGGGAATTTCGCTTTCCACTGTGCTCAGTCATCAATAGCGGCGGCGCGGACGATCCACCCGTCCATCGTGATTGAAGTCATGTTGACGATCATGCTTCTGCGCATAAATATGCCGGCTTTGTACGTTCTGAGCGTGATTCAGGCGAGCACGCTCGCGGCGGGTGACCACGCCATCGGCCTTGGCTCGGTTTTCCATGTTATCGACATGTTGCTGACCACGCTCGAGGCGATTCGCCTCGCGTTGCGTCAGGCTCCCTGAAGCAACGCCCTGATCGATGCGGCGCTCCTGGTTGGCCTGGCGCTGATCGACACGCGGCGTGTTGGCCTGGGCAAATGCCAGTGCCGGCAGAACGAGGGAAAGTACAGCAAGCGTCTTGATGATTTTCATGATTTCCTCCTGATGAATAGGGCGAACTCCCTGGAAACCATTAGAAGACAAACCAGCCTAAAAATCAGCCGCCTAAATGCAAGCCTTTGTAAGCACTTGTTTCGGCGACGAAGAGATCAAGTCGATCGGTAAATATGGCGCTGACGCCACGATCAAATATTGATTTTGCCGCTTTTTTCCCGTTGACCGTGTAACACAGGACGGGAATGTCATTTGCCTGCGCTTCGAGCAGTACGTCGTCGCTCAACTGATCGGCAGCGCAGTGCAATGACACCGCCCTCATACGCTTTAATGTTTCCCGCCAATCGACCGGCGCATGCTCATACAAAATGCCGCGGGGAATGTTTGGCGCCAGATCACGAGCAATTTCCAGAGCCTCGAGCGAAAACGACGAGATCAGCGGAACAACTTTTGCGCCCTGCCAAAGGATTTCAGTCATTTGGGCAACCGTCTCTGCAGTCTGTCGTTCGAAGCCGCTCGCCGGCTTGATTTCAATGTTCGCCAACAGGCCATATTCCCGACACAGGGCTGCCGCCTCGGAAAAACGGGGAATGCGCTCGCCATTTCCCGCATCCAATAAAAACAGCGCGTCGTCAGACATATCGCAAACACGCCCTGCCCCGCTGGTCGTGCGCTCCAGTGTCTCGTCATGAATGAGCACGGGCGTACCGTCTGCCGACAACATGACGTCAAATTCGACGGCCTTGAATCCCATTCGTGCAGCAAGCCGGATGCCGGCCAGCGTGTTTTCCGGCGCCAGCGTCCCGCCGCCGCGATGAGCAAACCAGCGCGGCAGCGGGCGCTTCATTTAGAAGGGCTGCGATTTCTTCAGGGCGGGCTTGGCCCCAAGCAGGGCATTGCCGCGGTTAACTGACGTATCCAATGCTGCCTTGGCCGGCGTTTTGTCTGCCCAGACAGCTTCCAGCTCTTCATTCGCAATGATGCGCACCGGGTCGATGTTGGCGACACGTACTGCCGGCTTGCCGCCATTGCCCTTCAGTGAGGCGTAGGCGATCTCCAGTGTCTTGTCGTCATCCTTGAGCACCTTGCTGTGCGTAGCAGCACGAGCAGCGGCCGTCAGCGGCAAACCGCCGTATGCGCGAACCATTTCAACCTGCATTTCCGGCGACAGCAGGAAAGAAACAAATTTCGCGGCCTGCTTGTATTGTGCCGGCGAGCGACCAGCGCCTACCCACAACGAAGCCCCGTCAGCCAGCGAGGACTGACGTCCACCATAGACATCATCATGATACGGTAGCGGTGCAACGCCCAACTCAACGCCCTTCGCATCACGGAAATTGGTGAATTCCCGAGAGTCGGTGCTGATCATCGCGCACTCACCATCGTGGAACTTGGCACTGGCCTCGTCACGACGCCCGAATAGCTTGAAGTAATTGGCCTTGGTCCAGGTCGCCATCATGGCCAGATGCTTGACTTGTGGTAGTCCATTGAAAGTCAGCTGCCCTTTTTCTGACATTGCCGGGACTCCGGAAACAGCACTCACGTTATCAATATGCACCCAGACCGGCCACGACGAGGTGTAAGGGCATGCATAGCCGGCATCCTGGAGTTTGTCGAGCATGCCCTGCATTTCAAACCAGGTCTTTGGCGGCTGCTCCGGATCCAGTTTGGCCTTGCGGAACGCATTCTTGTTATAAAACAGCACTGGCGTCGAATAAACCACGGGTAATGCAACCAGACGTCCTTTCGCATCGACCACGCCAGCCTTCAAATCGCCTGACAACTCGCCGAAATTCAGCGGCTCACCGGCCTTCGCCATTACGCTGTAGAGGGGAACAAACTGCTTTGACTGACTGAGGACATCGCTCATGTCATAGCGACGCACCAGATTCAGGACTGCCGGCTTGCTTCCCTTCTCCAGACGCACCAGCTTCAGGGTGCTGCCTGATTCCTTGTTGAAGCGGTCTACCACCGCTTGCAGACGATCCTCGCCAACCGGGCCCAGATTGTGTGCCAGCTCAAACTCGGCAGAAACCGCCGGGGCAACTGCCGTGGCGGCGACATGCTTTGCAGCACGCTTGGCCGGTTTGGCCTGAACAACGGAACAAGCCAGTACCAATGCAATGGCGAGCGACAGTGGACGGATGCTATGCGACATGAGTACTCCACAAAATCTTAAAGGGCACAATTATAACTGGCGGGTGAATCGATGCATCACACACATCTTTCGCAAATATGCGAAAATCCCGCCATGATCAAGCGGACTTTACTCACCCTCATTTTCCTGAATCTGGTCGCCTGCGATCAGATCAGCCAGAAACTGGGCATGGAAGACCCGGCAAAAAAAGAAGCGCGCATGGAACCGGAAGCCAAGGCCGTCGGTAGCGCCTGCCGGCAATCCGGGCGGGCCATCGAGGACTGTTACTCGATTTACAGCTGGCTGCCCAAAGCAGGCATCTACGCCGGCTGGCGCGAAATGGATGAATACATGCGCGAGAACAAGCTGGAGACCATCGTGCCTTTGTTACCGCCACCCGAACCGCCCGGCAACCGGAAAAAGAGAAAGCCCGCCGCGCAGGACACCGCTCCTGACACTGACACCAAGGCAGAAAGCGGAACGAAAGCCGACGCCGAAAAAAAAGCTGACTCGCACTAATTCCGCCGTCCAATCAAACTGACCACGTCCAGAGGGCAATTTAATGAGGCTTCCAGCGTTTCTGGGCGGAATCCGCGGCAAGCTGATCGCAATTTTTGTTCTGATCAAGGTTGTCCCGCTACTGTTACTTGCCTGGTTTGCCTGGTACGCGACCAGCCAACTCGGGCAGGATGTCTCGAAAAAAGCAGGCAGCATGGCCGATGCAATGCTGTCAACCATCAAATCGGTTGGCAAAACGGTCACCGACGACTCCATCCGCGCCCTGGACCAGCGTTCCCGCGAAGCCATCGAGTCCTTGACAACCGACGCCGCCAAGGAAATTGCCACCTTCCTTTACGAGCGTGACGCTGATATTCGTCAGGCGGCGGCCCTCGATCCATCCGCCACCAGTTTCCGACGCTTCTTGAACGAGCGCAGCCGAACCATCTATCAGCATGGACCGTGGAAGCTGGCCGAGGATGGCAAATCCTGGGAGCCTGAACAGGTCGCTTCCCGCACAGCTACAGTGACACGACCAGTCCTGCCAGACAACGCAAAGGACTTCCACGCCCGCCCACCCGAGTATTTCGGTGACAGCGAGATGCGCCCGCTCTTTGTCGAGATGACTTACATTGACCTCAACGGGCAGGAAAAAATAAAGGTTACGACTGGCCAATTAACGGAAAAAGGCCTCAAAAATGTGGTCGACCGTCGCAACACCTTCATCAAGGCGGAAACCTATTTTCCCGAGCTCAAAAAACTCAAGGCTGGCGAAATCTACGTTTCCGACGTCATCGGTGCCTACGTCCCAACGCAGATCATCGGCCCCTACCTGCCGGCTACGCTGGAAAAGGCCGGCAAGCCCTTCAAACCTGAAGACTCAGCCTACGCGGGCACTGAAAATCCGGTTGGCAAGCGCTTTCGTGGCATCGTGCGCTGGGCCATGCCGGTCGTCAGAAACGGCCAGATCAATGGCTATGTCACCCTGGCCCTCGATCACGACCACATCCGTCAGTTCTCGGACCGCCTGATGCCGACCGAAGAACGCTACACACCCATTGCCGACGCCATCAAGGGGAACTATGCCTTCCTTTGGGACCACAAGAGCCGCTCCATTTCTCATCCACGTGACTATTTCATTGTCGGATACGACCCAAAAACCGGTCTGCCGGCAACCCCCTGGATGGATGACGAGCTCTACACCGAATGGCAAAAAAGTGGACAACCATCGTACGAATTCCTTGCCGGCATCCCCGCATTTCGTGACCAGAACCTGAAACGAAAGCCCGCCCGCGCGCTTGTGCAGGCTGGCACCGTTGGCCTCGACTGTCGATACCTCAATTTTTCACCGCAGTGCGATGGCTGGAACGCAGTCACCGAACATGGGGGCTCAGGTTCGTTCGTCATTTATTTCTCGGGGCTGTGGAAATTAACCACCGCCGCCGCCATTCCCTACTACACCGGCCAGTACGGAAAAACCCCGCAAGGTTTCGGCTTCGTCACAATCGGCGCCAATGTCGATGAATTCCACAAGGCAGCTACAGAAACGGCCAGCCAAATCAATACACTGCTGGCGCAAAAGGACGCCAGTTTCAAGACCCAGCGTGGCGAAATGCTTGACCAGATCCAGCAAAGCCTGACCTCGACTGCCTTCGGCCTTTGGGCATCGACCTTGCTGATGGTGGCCATCGTCATCGGCATTGCCATCTGGATGGCCAGCCTTCTTACCCACCGCATTACCGCCATGATCTCCGGAATCCACGCCTTCCAGCAAGGTGACCGCACCCGCCGCCTGGATACCCGCTCAACTGACGAAATCGGCGAACTTTCCCGCTCCTTCAACCACATGGCCGACTCAGTCGAAGAGTCGTTCAAACGGCTTGAAGAAGCCAAGGAAAAGGCGGAGGCGGCAAGTCGCCAGAAATCAGCCTTTCTGGCGACTATGTCACATGAACTGCGCACGCCGCTCAATGGCATTCTCGGTTTTGCCGAGCTACTCCGATACGAGCTGGAGAATCCGGAACATCGGAGTTACATCGACATCATTGAGCAGAGCGGCAGCCACCTGCTCAATCTGGTGAATGAAATTCTGGATCTGGCCAAGATCGAATCGGGCGAAATGCGCTTTAACCAGGTCGCAACGCCACTGGCCAGTCTGATTACCGATTGCGCTGCCAGCCATCAAGTATCGGCACAAGCCAAAGGCCTGACATTTGAACTGAATTTGGCACCAGACCTGCCGTTAGCGGTATCGACTGACCCTACGCGGTTATGTCAGATACTGAACCATCTGCTGAGCAACGCCGTCAAATTTACCGCTACCGGGCAGATCAGCCTGATCGTTACGCAGCGTGAGCACGAAATCACGTTTGCGGTTCGCGATACAGGCCCCGGCATCCCGCCCGAAAACCACGAAATCATCTTTGAGAAATTTCACCAGTTGGCCAATTTTCTGACGCGTGAACAGGGTGGCGCCGGCCTTGGGCTGGCACTCGTCAAACAATTGGCAGAACACATGGGGGGACGCGTCACGCTCGATTCTGAAGTCGGCGTCGGCTCGACTTTCGCCGTACACCTCCCGCTCAACCAGCCCCTATAGCCTGATCGCGATATCGTTGTCCGTCTCCAAAGCACACACTTGCTCGCCCAATTTCTAGCTGACGATTTTTACGCAGGCAACAAGCATCCGGCTGTTGCACAGCAGGGTGGCGTATAATCATGCCCCATGTCTGAAATCAATACCTTAGCCGGCGATAACGCCGTAGTCATCGCTGCCGACGCAGTGCCTGAAATCACCTTTGCCGACCTCGGTCTGGCCCCGGAGCTCCTGCGTGCCGTCCTCGACGAAGGCTATACCAAGCCAACGCCGATTCAAGCGCAAGCCATTCCGCTCGTCATCAGCGGCAAGGACATCATGGGCGGCGCCCAGACTGGCACTGGCAAAACTGCTGCCTTCACGCTCCCCATCCTGCAGCGCATCCTGCCCTTCGCCAGCAGCAGCCCTTCACCGGCAAAACACCCCGTACGCGCCCTGATTCTCGCCCCGACCCGCGAACTGGCCATGCAGGTCTTCGAATCAGTCAAGACCTATAGCAAGCACACGCCAATCCGTGCCATGTGCGCCTTCGGCGGCGTCGATATCAAACCGCAGATCGCCGAGCTGAAGCGAGGTGTCGAAATCCTCGTCGCAACACCGGGCAGACTGCTCGATCACGTTGAAAACAAGAGCGTCAGTTTCAATTCCGTGCAGGCGCTGGTCCTCGACGAAGCCGACCGGATGCTCGACATGGGCTTCGTGCCCGATGTCACGCGCATTCTGAACATGCTGCCCGCCCAGCGCCAGAGTCTGCTCTTCTCGGCCACCTTCTCTGAAGAAATCAAGAAGCTCGCCGATACGATGCTCAAGTCGCCGGTCCTGATTGAAGTTGCCCGCCGTAATCAGGTTTCCGACACCATCACGCACCGCGTCCATCCGGTATCCGAATACGGCAAACGTGGCCTGCTGACCAAGTTGTTGCGCTCGGGCGACATTCGCCAGGCCATCGTCTTCATGCGCACCAAGCAGGGCTGCTCGCGCCTCACCCGCGAATTGCAGCGCGCCGGCATCAAGGCGGATGCCATTCACGGCGACAAGAGCCAACTGGACCGCATCAAAGCCCTGGAGGCGTTCAAGGGCGGTGAAACGCATGCGCTCATCGCCACCGACGTTGCTGCCCGCGGACTGGATGTCGATGACCTGCCCTACGTCATCAATTATGAACTACCGCACACGCCTGAAGATTACGTACACCGCATTGGCCGCACGGGTCGCGCCGGGAAAATGGGCAACGCCATTTCCCTGGTCAGTGCACGTGAGGTTTGTTATCTGGTCGACATCGAAAAACTGATCAAGCGCCCCATCGAGCAAATCGAAGTCGCAGGATTCGAGCCCGAGCCGGAATACGAATACCCCCCGGGCAACAAGAAAAAGCGCAGCGCACCGGTGGTTGCCCCGGTCGCCCAACGCCCTGAACGCGGTGAGCGCCCCGAACGCAACAATGAGCGCTCGACCCGTCCGGAACGTAGCGAACGAAATGACCGCCGCCCGCCACGCCGCAATCCGATGATCGCGGCAGATGGTTTTGACTTCAGCAAGCCGTATGAAGACAATTCGCCACGCGGCGAGGTGCCGGATTCGCCGACAGTTCCTGCACGGCTTGATCCGCACAAGCCAAAACGCGTCGTCGCGGCACTGCTTGGCGGACTCGGCCGCAAGTAAGCGCACGTTTCAAACAACAATGGCGCCTTGAGGCGCCATTGTTTTATGAGCCAGGCGCCGACTCAGAGACGCGGTGTCGCCTTGCCGGGCAGCGCGTCAATCAGCTTGATGATCGCCAGCGAGAGGTTGTCACCACTCCCTTTTGCGCGCCGTCTTGCCTTGTCGATCAGGATTTCACAAGCCTGGCGAGCCGAGTTCTGCGCGATCAGCACGCCGAGTTCGACATCGTCGAAATAAGCCCAAAGACCATCCGAGCACAGCACGAAAGCATCACCCGCTGCCAGATCGCTGGTTTCGTCGAGGGTGATTTTAGGATCATCCTGCCCACCCAGCGACGCCAGCAGCACATTGCGATTGGGATGGGTAAGCGCTTGCTCGGCGGTGATTTTCCCGCTGGCAACCAGATACTCGACGTAGGAGTGATCAACGGAACGACTGGCCAGCGCTGTGCCCCGAAAATGGTAGAGCCGACTGTCTCCGCAGTGCCCCCAGGTAATACGCCCCGGCTGCAGCAGTAGCATGACAGCGGTGCTATGAGGGTCCATTTCATTCATGAAGCGCGACGCCTTGATCATCGTGTGCGCTTCGCGCATGCTGCTTTCAAGCATCAATTGCGGGTTTTCATCAATGGAAGAAAATTGCCCGAGGTTCGTTTTTGCAGTGTGTACGACTTGCTCGGCAGCCAGTGCTCCGCCGGTGTGGCCACCCATGCCATCGGCAACGACCGCCAACGCCACGCCGCGCTTGCGCGGGTGTGCCAGGATGGCGACGCGATCCTGTTGTTCCTTGCGATCTCCCTGATGCTGCGCTGCACAGGCATCGACTGCTATTGGCATCCTT
>DAOLIO010000061.1:0-3581 GCA_035328505.1 Azonexus sp. | reverse complement strand
GCCAACTGGACAATGGCAACCATGCTGCGCGCCTCGGGCAAGCCAAGGTCGCCGATGGCATGGTGATAGCGGATGGCGTCGCAGATGAATCCAGGCAGATGCCAATGGCGGGCAACCAGATAGCCGACCACACAATGGTCAGCGTTGAATTTGCGGTCTTCTTCGGCCAGATCGATCCAGATACCCGGAATGCCAAGCGTCATCTCGTTGCAGTAGGTCGGGAAGCGTTGCATCAGCAAGGGCACGCCGCAATCGTGAAAGATGCCGGCCAGGTAAGCCTGGTCGGGAAAAATATTGCAGACGGCGATTCGCTCGTCAGCAACCAGCATGGCCAGCTGGCCGACAGCATGCGAGCGCGCCCAGAAGGCTTCGTACACCTGGCGGTTCTTCTTGATATCCCCCAGACTCGACAGCGCAATGGCCTGAACCAGATTGAAGGTTTGCCGTACGCCGACGGCGTGCAGAATTTCCTCGACCGAGCCGAAGGGCTGGTGCTGCCGGTAGGCGGAATTACCGACCACCTTGAAAAGCATCGCAGTCAACCCGGGGTCCTGATTGATGACCTTGGCCAGCACGCGAACATCCAGTTCGCTGCGTTTCATGTGCAAGCTCAACTCTTCCAGCACTCTCGGCTGGGCCGGAATTTTCACGCCATTCTCAAGCAATCGCTTGATACGGCCGGCATTGTCAGGCCCCAGTGATTTGGTGATTTCAAAAACCGATGTAGCGGCACTACTACTCATGCGAGAACCTCGTCAATCAATTCAATCCAGTGCCGTACCGGCAATGCGCTTCCAGACTGCAAATGCGTCAGGCAGCCAATATTCGCCGTCGCCACCTGCGTTGGGCTGCCAGCAGTGAGGGCACGCAATTTGTTATCACGTAATTTACCGGCCAGCTCGGGCTGCAAGATGGCATACGTACCGGCCGAACCGCAGCACAAATGGCTATCTGCCACTGGCGTCAGATCGTAGCCTGCTGCATGCAGCCAGACCTCGATTGCGCCGCGGATCTGCTGGCCGTGCTGCAGGGTGCAGGGAGAATGAAAGGCCAGTTTGCCTCGTCGATCCGGACGGGCCGCCAACAATGACAAGAGGGGCCCCTGCTCGCCTCCCAAGACCTCGGCCGGATCGCGACACAGAATACTGATTTTCGCCGCTTTTTCCCGGTAGACCGCGTCATCGGCCAGAACATGGCCGTAATCCTTGACCTGTACGCCACACCCCGACGCGGTGACCACGATGGCCTCGATCCCGGCGTCGACATGCGGCCACCAGGCGTCGATATTGCGGCGCATGTCATTCTTCGCCGCTTCCTGATCGCTTAGATGAAAGCGGACGGCGCCGCAGCAGCCCGCCTTCTCCACCTCAAACAGTTCGATACCCAACTTGTCGAGAACGCGGGCAGTCGCCGCATTGATATTCGGCGCCAGCGCAGGTTGCACGCAGCCCGCCAGCGCCAGCATGCGACGCGGATAACCTGCCGTTTTCGGCCAGGGCGCACCGGCAGCCTGGGCCGGCGGCAGCTTGTCGGCGAGGCTCGATGGCAGCAAGGGCCGGAAAGCGCGGCCGAGCTTGACCGCTGCGCCGAACAGGGCCGGACGTGGCAAGACAGCGCGAAGCAAGGCACGCGGCAATGATTCGCCCAGCGAACGCGGCAACCGGTCCTCAACAAATTGGCGCCCGATATCCAGCAGATGGCTGTACTTGACACCCGACGGGCAGGTCGTTTCGCAGGCACGGCAAGTCAGGCAACGGTCAAGATGGGTCCGCGTTTTTTCGGTAACCGGCTTGCCTTCGAGCACTTGCTTGATCAGGTAAATACGGCCGCGCGGGCCGTCAAGTTCATCGCCCAAAATCTGATAGGTCGGGCAAGTCGCCGTGCAAAATCCGCAATGCACGCACTTGCGGAGAATTTCCTCGGCGACCTGGCCGGCATGAGTGGCGCGCAGTTCGTCAGTCAGCTTGGCATCCATCAGCGCATTTCCCTAAAACTCCGCGTACAGACGGCCGGGGTTGAGAATACCCTTCGGGTCGAAGGCCTTTTTCAGGCGACGATGCAGCGCCAGCAACGCCGGCGGCAACGGCGCAAACGCGCCTTCCAGGCAGCGCAATGACTCCGGCGCGCGGTAGAGCACGGCATGGCCACCGATTCGGGCCGCGGCCTCGCGCACAGCGGCCTGCTCGCCGGCATACCAGCGCTGGGCACCACCCCACTCGATGGCACGCAGGCCGTCCAAGCCTGGACAGTGAGCCGTCGATGGCACGGATAGTCGCCACAGCTGGCTGCCTTCGAACGCGGCGTGGGTCTGTTCTTTTATTGAATTCCAGTGGTTTTCCGGGTTGACCATAGGATCTCCACCCAGTTTTCCAATTGCTGCCTCGACTGCCGCCCGCGCTCCGGAAAGACGCAACCACAGTTGTCCTTCGAACCAGAAGGAAGCAGAAATCGGCATAGGTTGGCCGCCCCACTCGTTAAGCCGGCGTATCGCCTCAGCCGCATCGCACTCGAACACCAGTGTCGTTTCAGCCACCGGCCTGGGCAGCACCTTGAGCGTCACCTCGGCGATTACCCCCAGCGTACCAAGGCTGCCGGCGATCAGGCGCGAAACGTCGTAGCCCGCCACGTTCTTCATAACCTGGCCGCCAAAGTTCAGCACCTGACCGGAGCCATCGACCAGCTTCACCCCCAGCACGAAGTCACGCACTGCGCCGACCTGCTGCCGGCGTGGACCGGACAAGCCGGCGGCAACACAACCACCGACCGTGGCGCCACCGAAATGCGGCGGCTCGAAGGCCAGCATCTGCCCCTTTTCCGCCAGCACTGCCTCAATCTCGGCAAGCGGCGTGCCGCATTGGGCGGTGATGTAGAGCTCGGTGGGCTCGTAGGCAACGATGCCGCGATGCACTGAAACATCGAGCACGTCGCCGGCCAGCATGCCCCCGTAAAAGTCCTTGCTGCCGGCGCCGCGGATGCACAGCGGGGTTCGGCCGTCATGGGCAGCCTTGACGGCCGAAACGATGTCGTCCAGCTGCATCAGAAGCGCTCCAGTTCCGGGAATTTCACATCGCCGTGATGCACATGCATGCGCCCGTATTCGGCGCAGCGATGCAGGCTGGGTACGGCCTTGCCCGGGTTGAGCAGGCCCGTTTCGTCGAAGGCGGCCTTGACGCGATGGAAGGCTTCGATCTCCGGCGTCGCGTACTGGACGCACATCTGGTTGATCTTCTCGATGCCGACGCCGTGTTCGCCGGTGATCGAGCCACCCAGCGCGACGGAAAGCTCCAGGATTTCCGCGCCAAAGGCTTCGGCTCGTTCCCAGTTGCCCGGTTGCGAAGCGTCGTACATGATCAATGGGTGGAGGTTGCCGTCGCCAGCGTGGAAGACGTTGGCGCAGCGCAGGCCGTATTTGCTTTCCATGGCGGCGATGGACGACAGCATTTCGGCCAGGCGCTTGCGCGGGATGGTGCCGTCCATGCAGTAGTAGTCGGGTGTGATGCGGCCGACGGCGGGGAAGGCCGCCTTGCGCCCGGCCCAGAAGCGCAGGCGCTCGGCTTCGGACTGCGAGACGCGGATGTCGC
>DAOLIO010000060.1:0-13273 GCA_035328505.1 Azonexus sp. | reverse complement strand
TGCTGCGAGTATAGTTTGGTACTCCGGCAAAGTTCGATACTGCCGTGATGCCTCCCTCTGCCTGAAAGAATCGCGATGCCGCTCAAGAACCAGATTCAGCTGATCTGCTACCCCAACCGGATTGGTGACAATCTCGCCGATCTTGCCGGATTCCTGGAAACACGGCTGTCCGATTTGATTGGTGGCGTTCATTTGCTGCCGTTCTATCCGTCCAACGCCGATGCTGGTTTCTCGCCATTGACGCATATGGTGGTGGATCCAGACTTTGGCGATTGGGCCGATGTCGAGCGGATCAGCCGGCGCTTCGATCTCTGTGTCGATTTGATCCTCAATCACATCTCCGACGCCTCGCCGGAGTTTCTCGATTTCCAACAAAACGGCTTCGCCTCACCCCATGCCGACCTCTTTGTGCATCTTGAACGATTGGGCGAGCCGACCCCGGACGATCTGTCGCGCATCCACATCCGCAAGGAGAAAGAACCGTTCCGCGAAGTGTGCTGCGCCAATGGTGACCGCAGTCGTGTCTGGTGCACGTTTACGGAGCATCAGATCGATCTCAATTTCGCCTCGCCGCAGACTTATGAACTCATGGAGCGCTATATGGCGTTTCTGACCCAGCGCGGCGTTCGGCTGTTTCGTCTCGATGCGTTCGGGTACACCACCAAGCGCCTGGGCAGTTCCTGCTTTCTGGTCGAACCCGAGGTCTATGGCATTCTCAACTGGTTCCGTGACAAGGCTCGGAAGTACGGGGCAGACGTGTTGCCCGAAGTTCACGATCACCCGAGCTACCAGTACGCCATTGCCCGCGAGGGAATGCTGCCCTACGCCTTTGCGCTGCCGCCCTTGGTGCTCTTCGCCCTGCTGGATGTCGACAGCCGGCATCTCAAAGCATGGCTGCGCATGTGCCCGCAACGGCAAATTACCGTGCTCGACACCCACGATGGCATCTGCATTCCGGATGTCGAAGACCTGTTGCCCGAGTCGAAAATTCATGAACTGGTCGAAAATGTATCGACCCGTGGGGGCGATTCCATCCTCCGTCGCTCTGCCGCCAACGTGCATAGCGTCGGTGCCATTTATCAGCTCACCTGCACCTTCTATGACGCACTGAAGCAAAACGACGACGCCTACCTGTGCGCTCGCGCCATTCAGTTTTTTACCCCCGGCATACCGCAGGTCTACTACGTCGGCCTTTTTGCCGGCAGCAACGATGTCGAGCTGATGGAAAGCTCCGGTGAGTCACGCGACATCAACCGCCATTTCTACACGTTGGCCGAAGCAGACGAAGCGCTGGAAAAACCGGTGGTCAAGCGCCTCTTGCGCCTGATGCGCTTTCGCAATCAATACCCCGCCTTCGCCGGTCGCTTCGAGTTGCAATCGAGCAATCGCAGCTCATTGGCGATGGGCTGGCGCCACGAGCTGCATTATTGTCACCTGCTGGTCGACCTGAGTTTCAATACGGCAACGATTACCTATCGCGATGAGGTGTCGGGTGACGAGCATTTTTTCCGCTGTTGATTCGGTAATCCCATGCGATGTTCGGCAATCCTGAGATATTCCGAGAGTTGGCCTGCGCTCATGTGCCATGGGCTCCATGGGTCTCAGGTCTGCCTTTCTCACTGGATTGAATTGGTTTCCCCCGGGCCAACCATGTCAGCAAGGTTTCGAACAGCTTTTCGGGCACAACGGGCTTGCCGATATGCTCGTTCATGCCGGCATTGAGACAGGCTTGGCGGTCTTCGTCGAAAGCATTCGCGGTCATGGCCAGAATGGGGGTCTTTGTATGGCCGGGGAGCAAACGAATGGCTTGCGTCGCATCAATCCCATTCATTTTTGGCATCTGCATGTCCATCAATATCAGGTCGTAGCTGTTTTCACGGGCCAGCGCGACGGCTTCGAGACCATTTTCGGCCAGATCAACCTGAAGTCCGGCATCTTCCAGCAAGCCGCAGGAAACCTCCTGGTTGACCGGCTCATCCTCCGCCAGCAAAACCTTGCAGCCCGCAAAATGGGTTTTCAGCAGTGCTTCCGCTGATTGATGCGTCATCTCCTGTGGCAGATGAGTGGAATCTGCTGATTTTTGAAGTGTCACGGTAAACCAGAAGGCGCTGCCCGCGCCTGGCTGGCTGTCGACACCGATGTCACCGCCCATGAGATGGGCCAATCGCCTGGAAATTGCCAGACCGAGGCCAGTACCACCGAATTTTCGGGTTGTTGAATTGTCGGCTTGCTCGAAGGCTGTAAAGAGGCGCCGCTGAGCTTCCTGAGGAATGCCGATACCCGTGTCAATGACTTCGAAACGCAGCATCATGCGATCGGGCCGTTCGTCAACTGTCAATACGCGCACGACAATGCGGCCCTGCGGCGTAAACTTGATTGCATTTGCCGTCAGGTTGAGCAACACCTGACTCAGACGCAAGGGATCGCCCACCAGCACTTGCTGTGACAATTCGTCGGGATAAACAATTTCAAATCCCAGTCCCTTCTCGTTGGCTCGCAAACTGATCATGCTGCTGAAGCTCTCAAACAGCGTGTTTAACTGAAACGGTGTTTGCTCCAGCGTCAGGCGCTCAGCCTCGATCCTTGAAATATCAAGAATGTCGTTGATGATGTCCAGCAGGTGCCGGGATGCCACTTGGACCTTGGACAAATGATCGCGTTGTTTGGCGTCGGTGGCGAGACGCAGCGCCAAAGTGGTCATGCCCATGATGGCATTCATCGGGGTGCGCAATTCGTGGCTCATGTTGGCGAGGAAAGTACTCTTTGCCCGGCTCGCCGTTTCCGCTGCCTCCTTGGCAATCGACAGGGCGGCGGTGCGTTCTTCGACCAGCGAGGCCAGGTTGCTGCGGTGCAACTCCAGTTCTGCCTCGGTCTTTTTGCGCTTCGTTACGTCGCGAAATGACCAGAGGCGAGCGTGCTCCCCGGGCAGATCGATGGCTGCCGAGTAACGCTCGAAGACCTTTCCGTCCTTGAAATACAGGACATCAAAACTCGATTCGATGCTGCCATAAAGGCGCTGAACTTCACGAAGAAATCCATCGGGGTCAAGCAATTGCGCGAGAACGAATGCCAATAACTGGCGATCGTCGCCAGCGCTGAACAGCGGATCGGGAATGTTCCAGAGCTTCTGAAATTGTTTGTTGGCCGTCAATGCTTTTCCATCAGCGCCAATGACGAGTATCCCTTCCTCGCTGGCATCAAGCGTTCCTCGCAAAATCGCTTCACTACGCTGGAGATTTTTCTGTGGAATAACCCGGTCAGTAATGTCCCTGGACGAATTGAACAGAATGATTTCCCCATCCAGTTCCAGCGGATGACCCGTCACCTCCACCTCGAAAATGCTGCCATCTTTACGCTGGTGCCGGGTTTCAAATTTCATGGTTCCGGATTGGCCATATTGCTTGGCCAAGACATCATCCAGTTCCTCTGAATTGAAAAATGCGTCCCATCGGCGGACATTCATGCCGATGACCTCGGAGCGTTCGTAGCCCAGCATTCGGCAGAATGAGTCGCTTGCCTCGATGACATTTCCGTGTTTGTCCAGAATATGAATGCCATCACTGGCATTGTGCAGAAGCAGTTGATTTTTGTGACTTTCGCGAATCAGCAAGCCATCACTTGTTTCCTGCTGCCGCACGATCCGCAGCAACACCATGGTCGCAATGGCCAGTGCCAGGCAGCTGCCAGCGGCAAGGACGGCGATCACCATGCTGGCGTGTCGCCAGTTGGCAAGCACGAAGTCTTCGGTGATGGTCAGGTTAATGATCATCGGAAAACGTTCGAGGACGCGGACGGCGCCGATGCGGGCAACGGACTGCCCGCCTTCAGAAAGGCGCGGCCCGCGAAAATAGACCACGTCGTGCAACTTCTTCATTTCCTCGACGACCTGATAAGAGCTACCGGTGAGGTTCTTTTTGCCGATGTAGTCATCCAAACGTGGCCATCGGGTCATGACCGAGAAGTCACGACGGTAGAGCGTGACGGCCGCGCCTTCACCCAGATTTTCAGCCAGGCGACCATAGAAATTGCTGAATTGCTCTGCCGAGATACCGATCAGTACCAAACCAAGAAATTTGCCCTGTGGATCGTCAAGCCGATGGCTTAAATAAAATACCCAATTGCCGTTGCCTTTGTTGCGAACAGGATTACTGATGAATATGCCCGTGGAAGGATTGTCGCGACGTTCCCTGAAGTAGTCCCGATCGGACAAATTGATCGCGGGGGCAGGGAAGCTCCGTGTGAAGTTGATGACGTCACCGTTGGCGGCCACGATGGTTGCCACATCAATCTGTGGCAGGCTGGTAATTTTGTCTTTCAGACGTTCGTAGACCGCTTTGGTCTTTGCGATCAAACGCAACTCGGCATCATCATGAATCGGTGTGGCTTCTAGACTGTCGGCAATGCTTTCCATGGCCAGCTGCGCCGACGACAGGGTCTCAAAAGACTGTTGCGCCAGAACCAGTGACAGGTTGCTCAACTGCTGGCGTGCGCTCTCCAGTTCCCGGTCACGCAGATACTGGATGGAAACAATCGAAATGCCAATGATGAGAAAAATCAGGAACGTGGCTGCGCCCAGAACGATTCGACCAGTCCGCAATGCTCTTAACGTCATATAAATTCTGCGAAGGGATTTCGCCCCGACGAGGCAATGGGTTTATATTACCTTAGGCGTAGATTGCGGGTGGGCGCTATTCACTCAATCCGACGTCTGTCATGCGGAATGTAAGGAGTTGGCGTTCATGCATCGGCGGTTTCCGGCGTTCGGGCGCTTTTCATTCAAGACCGGATGCAAGCGGCTTGGTCGGCAGCCATTCCAATAGGGTCGCATAGAGGCGTTCAGGGCTGAATGGTTTGGAGATATAGTCCTTCATGCCCGCCTGAAGGCAGTTCAATCGGTCTTCCGTAAAGGCATTTGCGGTCATCGCAATGATGGGCGTCTGCTGGTTGCACGATTCGGCCAGAATCACTCGGGTGGCCGTAATGCCGTTCATGACGGGCATCTGCATGTCCATCAGGATGGCGGCGTAATTCTCGCGATTGGCCAGCTGCACCGCCTCTTCGCCATTTTCCGCAACATCAACCAGCAGGCCGACTTGCTCGAGCATGTCGCGTGCGACCTCCTGATTGATCGCTTCATCTTCGACCAGCAAAACCCGCTTTCCGGCATGCAGTCGGAGAATCTGGCTGGCTTCCGATTCGACCAGCGTGTCCAGTTCGACGATTGCCTGTGAGGACTTGCGTAACTCGATCTCGAACCAGAAAGTGCTGCCATGCCCAGGGGTGCTTTCAACGTCGATCCTCCCGCCCATCAGGCCGAGAAGTCGTTTGCTGATCGCCAGACCCAAACCCGTGCCGCCGTATTTTCGGCTCATCGAACTGTCGGCCTGTTCAAACGGGGAAAAGAGACGTGACTTTTCCTCGGCGCTCAGACCGATGCCGGTATCTACAATTTCGAAACGCAAAAGCGCCGCGCCAGGGCTGGATTCGCGCTCGCTCACGCGGACGGTGATGCTGCCCTGATCGGTAAATTTGACCGCATTGGCGACCAGATTGATCAGGACCTGACCCAGGCGCAGGGGATCACCGGTGAAGGCTTGTTCCAGCAAGTTTGGCGGGAGTTCGGTATTCAGTTGCAGCCCCTTGGCGCGTGCCTTGTCATCAACCAGACTGACGAGCTTTTCAAAGATGGGCCAGAGCTTGAAGTCAGTGGATTCCAGTACCAGCCGGTCCGCTTCGATCTTGGAAATATCGAGGATGTCATTGATGACCGAGAGCAGATGGTCTGCGGCGGACTTGGCCTTGTCGAGTTGATCTTTGCCCTTGATATCGTCCATTCGGGCGCGGGCCAGCCTGATCATGCCGGTGATGCCGTTGAGTGGTGTGCGCAGTTCGTGGCTCATGTTACTGAGGAAGGTACTCTTCGCACGGCTCGCCGCTTCGGCGGCATCCTTGGCCGAGCGAAGCTCAGCAGTCCTTGCCTTGACCAGGAGTTCGAGATGACTGCGGTAGGCATTCAGCTCCAGTTCCGAGTGCTTGCGTGCCGTGATGTCGCGGGTAACGGCCAAATGAGCGACCGTGCCCGCCACGTCGACGGGAACGGCGTGTGATTCGAGGATGCGGCGCGTTCCATTCAGGCTGATGACCGTGAATTCAAGCGTGCCGCTTTCGCCATTGATCACGCGGCGATGCAGCTCGGCAAAGGCTTGGCGATCTTCAGGCGCGACCAGGTCGAGGACGAGTTGCCCGGCAACCTGATCAAATGATGATGCATCGATCAGCCCCAGTCCGGCGGGATTCATCTGCAGCAACCTTCCATCCTTATCCACCAGTTTGACGCACTCCGGTTCGGTCTCGATGATGGTCCGTAATTTTCCTTCACTGAGTTCCAGTCGTTTTCGGTCTTGCGCCGAACGGAGCTGCATTTTGAAGAGCAGGGTGCCGAGCAATGCGGACAGAAGAACAAAGCCGGCAACCATGGCGGCGGTCTTGTACATCTCGGCTCGCCAGCCTGCCAGATAGTAGTTGCTGGCGATTCCGACAATGGCAAGCATGGGCGCAGTGCTCAGGCGCTGGTAGGACAGTGTTCGGTCAAATCCATCCGGTGCGTTGGTGAGATGGTAAGTCGCCGATTGGGCACCCGAGTCGATCAGCTGTCGCAACGCCGGTGAGACATTGGCGTCACCCACCCGCCCTTCGGGACGCTCGGGAATGGCCGGGTAGCGCACCACCAATCCGAGGTCTGTGTCACGCAGGATGAGGGTGCTATCGGGCGGCAATTTGAATTGCTCCAGCAGCTTGGCGAAATAGCTGACAGCAATGGGCGCCGACACCACGCCGGCAAAATGGCCATCCCGATCGTTGTAACGGCGCGACAAATTAATGATGGTTTGCTGGGCGACCCGTCCGACGCGTGGCTTGGAAAAGCGCATGCCCCCATCGGCATTGTCACGGTGAAATATAAAGTAATCGCGATCCGCCCATGAGACGGCTTCCTTCCGATCGACGCCCGTACCCAGAATGACCAGGCCGTTGGCATCCGCGATACGCAGGCCTTCGAGTTCAGGCAGTCTTTTTGTCTGGCGGGCCATGTAGCCGTTGATGGAAGCTTCGTCGATTCCGCCCGCGGCCAATTGCTGCTCCAGTTCATCGACGATCACCTGCAGCGCCAGGTCAATGCTGCGGATACTGCTGGACACGGATTGATCCAGTGAGCGGACCACGTTTTTCGTCAGTGCCTGGGCTTGATCTTCGTAGAGCGTCCTGCTTGTCTCAAGCGCGTAGAAGGCCAACACAAAGACCAGAGCGTTCGCACTGACCAGCGCTATCACCAGAAGGATGCGCGCGCGCCAGGTTGGATTCATTTTTGTCGAACTGATCATGGAGAGTGGGATTAAGGCTTAGTTACTTTAGTTATATTTTCTCAGAATCCCGTCATCACATGTGTCATATTTGTGATAATTTGTGATTAATCTGGCTAATTTAACGTTTGCCCCTGAGCGCTGATTCTGTATGCAGCGCTGACCAGGGGTTGGCCAGGCGCTCACCTGGGCACCGGTTATCACTGGCCGACCTCCTGCGTTGCCGCCCGGGAGGCAGGCGAGTCGCGCCTCTACGGCTGCATTCACTTCTGAAGGCAATGTGGTCGGGCTCGATATTGGCGAAAAGGTTGGTGTCGCCGCCTTTGAGCATGCCCAAAACCTGTGGTCGGGTGCCTAGCCACTGAATGTCGCATGGCCCGATTCGGGCCATGCGAATTGCCACTGCGCCCAATGTTTCGCTCGGATGTGCCGGGGGTCATCGCCGGGTGACCGTTTCCGGGATCAATGCCGCGGTCAACCGGAAAATAGCGCCGAATTTGAAAAGTCAGCGCGGCCGGCAGGTGACCGTGCAGCGGCCGGATTCCCGTCGCCTAGTTACCGCCCGCATCCGCCACCAGCTTGCCGCCCGAAGCCATCACCCGGTCACCCAGCGCTTGCAGCGTTGCCTGGGCTTCGTCGGCGGCTTCCTGCATTTCCTCGGCGCTTAACGGCCGAACCAGCGCCTCCAGTTCGATACGCTGAATGTTCGGGCATTTGGCGACGACGCCCTGCAGGATGCTGTCCACCTTCCTGGCACCCAGCCCGAACAGCACCTTTTCCAGCACAAAAACGCGGACGACAATAATGTCCTCCTCGCCCTGCGCCGTCGCCTGCACCGCTTCGATCTCCTTGCGCAGATAACCGCGCAACTTGAGCGGCGTCACCTCGGCCGGCACCTGCAGGATGGAAGAACGGAATTGGCCTTGGATCATGATCGCGGTGAAAGCTGGAAAGCCGCGATTTTCGCAGAAGGGCCGCCGATCAGAAAGCGCGAATGCGTTTGGCGCGCTGCCTAGCCGGGCGACGCGTCGTCGACGTCTTCCACCTGATCGCCGAATTTGGTTTTGACGAAGGCCCGCATCAACCAGACCAGCGGTGCATCCGTAATTGCCTTGACATACGGCCAGTTGGACCCGAACCACTCGATCAGTGCATCCTCGATGGCGTACCACTCATTGGCGATGATTGCGCCGCCCTGAGACCAGTCGCGCGAAGGGTGATAGGTGTGCGGGTGCCAAAACCCGCTGCCGACCAGGTGGCTTTCCCCTTCGTCAGGGATCGTCGGCAACAGCTTCAGATTTTCGGATTTGGCCACCCAGAAATCGAGCGCTCCACCTTCAAGACTGGTCACCCGCATCATGTTTCCTTTGCCTCGTAAAATGGGGTGAATCACCGCTGGATGATCACCGATGCCAGGTTAACGGGTCGGCCGGGCAAATTATTCCATCACGTCGCGGCGATCTTTGCGCTGCGCGTTGCCGGTCCAGAACATGCTTTATCGGATGCAAGCCGGATCGCTTCACCGCACGGCCCGACAACCTCAAGGAGATTCTGACATGGCGTCATATATCGGCTATCTGCGCAAGCACGACAGCGCCGGCTACCGCATCGAATTCCCCGATTTTCCCGAATGCGACAGCACCGCCCAGCGGCTGGAGCACGCGGGCGTCATGGCTGCCGAAGACCTGCTCAGGCATGTCGCCGCGTTGGTCAGCTTCGGGTTGCCGGTACCGCCACCCACGTCCATGGCCCAGCTGGCCGACGATCCTCGGCGAGAGGGGTGTGACATGGTCGTGGTTGAACTCGATCTCGAGTTGGTGGCGAACCCGACGGTATCCAGGTACCACAACCTGTAAGGGGATTTTGGGCTTGCTTCATGACGATACAACTCAGCCGTTCTGAAGCATGACAATGAGCCACCCGCCGACACCCTAGCGGCTTGCGCCTTGCTGCTGATCCTGTGCGCTATATCCCGGCGGTTGCCGTTGGCAACACGCAATCATAGTTCGCAAGCTCAGCATCGTCCGGCGGTTCCCACAGGGCGCTGGCCATCTCGAATACGTGATCGGGGACCACCATCGAGAACGTAGCCCCCTGCACCACATTGCGCTGCCGAACGCGTTCCCGCCTGATCGCCAGCGGTGCATCGAGAAAATGAACCGTGAAAGCGATGCCCGCCTGCTGCAATTCCCGAAGCACCGCCTGTCTTGGTGCCCGCTGAATCATCCCCAGCTCAAGGGCGACGTCCATGTTGGCGGCAAGCAGCTCGCGCGCATGGTTCAGGATCAAGGCCAGCAACCTGTTCTTGCGCGCCATGTACCAGGAAACAAAATCCGCCTGCGGGCGATCCGGGCTGAACAAACACGCAAACCACGCGTCCAGCGCAATGTGCGGAAAGCCGCCTTTGGCGGCCATCGCCTTGGCGTAGGTGGACTTGCCCGCCCCGACCGGGCCTTCGATGAAGTGAATACGTGGCATGCGAAACCGTTCGGTAGTAGGTGGCTGCCTGATGATCGCCTATGTCGCGACGAAGGTATCCGGCATCTGCAGCGCCACCACTTCGCCGCGCGCCGTGGCCACGCCTTCGGCATAGACCGTTACCTCGACCACCACCTTGCGCCCCTTGATCTCCTTGATCTTGCCGCGAATCTCCAATTGCGGGCCAAGCGGCGTCGGCTTCAGGTAAGTGACCTGCAGCGAGCCGGTGACGAAGCGAAAGGCTGGCAGGCTGTCCATGCTGCGATTCTCGGCGCGATACATTGCGGCGGCGGCCGAACCCGTGCCGTGGCAATCGATCAGCGACGCCAGCAAGCCGCCATAAACGAAGCCGGGAATCGCCGTGTGCTCCGGCCGTGGCTGAAAATGCGTGACCGTCTCGTCGCCGTCCCAGAAAGTCTTGATCTGGTGCCCCAGCGCATTCTCGCGGCCGCAGCCGTAGCAGTGGGCGAGGTTCTCCGGGTAGTAATCCTGAAAAGCCTGCATGCTGTCTCCCGTCGTTATTGAAAGCGCCATTCTGGGTGATGGCGCGTGCCGGCGCCATTGTCCGGGCAGCCAATCAGCCTGCAAAACCGGCCAGAACAGATTTCAATTTTGGCCAAAATTTCCGGTTGACCGCAGCAATCGGAAAATCGTATTCACGCCAAACGCCGGGGCCGCTCACGATTGCCTGGCCGGCGAACGTCCCAGCAATTCATTGCGAATGGCAATGAGCACCTTGATCGCCCTGGCCCGATTGTCGGCGCCCAGCCGAAGCATGATCCGCTGCCCGGCCGAGCAGGCTTGCAGCGACTCGTCGGCATAGGTGTAAAGCACCTTCGGCTGGGCCAATGCAATCGGCGGCGCTACCTCCGGCGTCTTCAGCAGACTGTCGATGGCCTCGAACAGTCGGTCATTGAAAAAGCCGTCGGGGTAGCCCAGCTCGCGATAAGCCCGCTGGAACAGCGGATAGAAACTCACGTACAAATCGACCAGACGGCGCGGTTCGACCGCGGTCATCACCGCCAGATAGCCGGCATAACGCTGGGCATTGGCCGGTGAAATGCTCATCTCTGCCGCCTGGCGATCAACCAGAAAAGCCCCGCCCACCGGCTTGACCGGCATCATGTTGGCCGGTGCATCATGCCGCGACAGGTTGTCCACCGTCGCCACAAAGCGGCGAATCATCCGGTCCGAATAAAAATAGCGGCTCAAGGTTTTCTCCCCGAACAACTTGGCCAGCGCCTGACTATAAAGCGGGTCGCTCTGCTCAAGGTCGGGCAGCGGCACCTGCTCCGCCGACGCGTCGACGGCCACAATCGGGTGCTGCTCGACCGGTATCGGCGGCGGTATCACAGCCGCTGGCAGCGGGGGAGGCGGTGCCAGCGCCACCGCCTCAGGCTCGGGGGGCGGTGTCTGGAACAGCCAGAAAGCGACACCGAGACCCAGTGCAACGACGATAAGCAGCGACAGAATCAACTTCTTTCCCATTGAAAACTCCTTTCAAGAGATCGAATTTGGCTGCAATCGCCTAGCGCGAATGCAACACAGACCCCCCAAGTCTACCCCCTCAAGGGTGACGAGCCTAACCGGGAGGTCAGCCGGCAAGCGGCGTTCGCCAGTGCTGCCGGTACGGGGGAGTCTGAATTCCTAAGGTTGAAGTGGACTGCGGCAGGGTATGCCGCCGCCTTCGAAAGTCGCGCCTGGCCCCTCCTGTTCCATTCAGCCCATGCCGTGCGTCGCGTTGTAATTGGCCAATGCCTTGGCCTGCTGCCCGGTCGGTTTCGCCGGGTCACCCAGGCCGAACTCGGCCTGCAGGGAGGCCATATTGGTGTCGATATAGCCAATGACGCGCGACAGATTGTCCAGACGGTTGCTGATGAAATTGCCGGCTGCGTTCAGCAGCTCAGCCGACTTGGCGAAATTGGCCGTGAATTCGTGCAGCGCCCCCATCGCCGCCATCTTGTTGCTGGCCAGCGCGGCATCCAGCCGGGCGTTATCCACGGTTGCCAGCTTGGTCACTGGATCGATGCTCAGGCCGAGGTCAGCCATGCCGTGCAGCCCGTCCTTGGCGCCATTGAACGGATTGGCGACGCTCTGTTCGAGTTCCCACTGCGACACCTTGGCCGCCTGCGTGCCCGCCAGCATGCCACCATCCTGCAAGTCACTGCCGAAGCGCTGCATCCAGCCATTGTAGGCATCGGCAAATGCTTGCACGCGACCGCGGATATCTTCGCTGCCGGTCGATGCATCGGGGCTGCCCAGCGTGATCGCCGCCTGCTGCAGCGTCGACACGTAGGATTTCATATCGCCCATTTCGGACGCCTCGGCCTTGTAGGTGACGGCCATCGCGTTGATGTCCGTCATCATCCGGTAGGCCGACTCCGGATCGAACAGCGCCATGTTCCGCCCCGCCGCCGAAACGCCCGGCGTCCCGCGCACGCTGGCGGCGCTGGCCAGCATCGCATCGAGAGACGACGTGCCCGCCGTCTTGCCAGCCCCGAGAATATCGGCGAAGTTCGTCCCACCCGACACCTTGCCAGAGCCGAGCGCAGACGACACCAGCGAACCGACCGTTTGCGATTGAATACTGGCCATCTGCAACTTCAGCGCCGACGAGAAATCCACCGTCCCCGCCGAACCCGTCGCCGGCGTCGTCGCCTTGCCGCCCACGAGTGTTGAGAAATCGAAACGGTTGCTGTTAATTCCATTGACCGACATAACGCCTCCAACTGTTGGGAAGGCCCAAGGCCCTCGTCCTGCTTCACGTCCAATGACAAGCAACAATCAAACCGGTCTGCCGCACGGCCTTGGGTCGTTGCGGCACAAAGCCAAACCTGCCGGCCGGCCCGCTTGCCGCACAAGGAACCCGACGGCAACGGAACGTACCGTGCAGAACGCCAATGGTTACTGAGAGACCTGAACCCGGCCGACACGTTCCCGCCAAGGCAGGTGATTTTTGCCGGCCAAGCGGCAAGACCGGGCAGGGAGAAACTGGCGAATTTGGCGACTGCCTCGCGTGATTTCCACGGTCAACCCGAAAAAACCGCCGAATTTAAAATCACCCAACCACGCCCAGCCTCAGACCAGCACCCGCCGCAGCGCCCGGATTATGCTCCACAGCACCGCCTTGGGCAGATTGATCGCCATCACCTGCATGCAGCGCTCCAGCCAATTCGGACGATTTTGCAGACGCTCAATGGCACGTTCGAGATCGCGGGCAATGGCATCGCCATACGCACCCTGCGCCTTGATCAGCGCGTTGCGCAGCAAGGGCAGCGAAGGACTCATCATCGCCAGATCGATCACGTCGCGGCTGAACACGCTGTCATCGCTCCACCGATCCGCATTCGCCAGCAACTTGCTCGTCGCCATGTCGAGCGGCGTCAGCGTCGACACGCCGCACACCTGATCTTTCCCGCTGGCCGCCTCAATCTCGA
>DAOLIO010000059.1:3295-13518 GCA_035328505.1 Azonexus sp. | reverse complement strand
CCGGGCCTGGTCAACGTCGACTTCGAAGACGTCCGCACGGTCATGGGTGAAATGGGCCGCGCCATGATGGGCTCTGCTGCTGCTGCTGGTGTCGACCGTGCGCGCATTGCTGCCGAGCAGGCCGTCGCGTCGCCTCTGTTGGAAGGCATCAATCTGTCTGGCGCCCGTGGCGTGCTGGTCAACATCACGGCTGCCAAGGGTGGGCTGAAGATGAAGGAAGTCAATGAGGTGATGAACACGGTCAAGGCCTTTGCTGCCGATGACGCTCATATCATCTTTGGTGCGGTTTACGACGAACTGATGGGCGATTCGCTGCGCGTTACCGTGGTGGCAACCGGTCTTGGTCAGGTGGCGGCAGCCCGCAACCGTCAGGCCGAAGTGTTTACTCAACCTGTGCTGGTTCAGGCCCAGGCAACGGGCACCCACGACGCCGTTGCGTTTGGTGGTGCTCCCGACTATTCGCATCTGGATGTACCGGCTGTAGTGCGCAAGCGCAACGTCACTGTCGAGGCATTGGCCAACAGCGGTGTCGATCGTTACGACATTCCGGCGTTCCTGCGCAAACAGGCGGATTGATGTAACAAAAGCTCTCTCTGAAAAAGGGTGGTGACGGCTTGTGTTACAATCCGTCACCTTCCCCAATCATTCAAGCACTTAGCATGCTCAAGCAACGCACGTTGAAGACTGTCATTCGCGCCTCTGGCGTCGGCCTGCACGGCGGAGTCAAGGTCAATATGACCCTGCGCCCGGCTGCTCCGGATACCGGTATCGTCTTTCGTCGTGTGGATTTGCCAGAGCCGATGGATATTCCTGCCAAAGCCTTCATGGTGGGTGATACACGCATGTGCTCCTGCCTGGAAAAGGAAGGGGTGAAGGTTGGCACCATTGAACACCTGATGTCAGCACTGGCTGGCCTCGGTATCGATAATGCCTGGATCGATCTGGATGCGCCCGAAGTGCCTATCCTTGATGGTTCGGCTGCGCCGTTCGTTTTCCTGATCCAGTCCGCTGGTATTGAAGAGCAGAACGCTGCCAAGAAATTTATTCGCGTCACCCAGCCAATTGAAGTCCGTGATGGCGACAAATGGGCGCGCTTTGAGCCATACGATGGTTACAAGCTGGCGTTTTCCATTGTTTTCAATCATCCGGCCATCGACAAGTCAGCCCAGAAATCCGAAATTGATTTTGCCGAGCAGTCCTATGTGCGTGAAGTGGCACGTGCCCGCACCTTTGGCTTCATGCAGGAAGTCGAATATCTGCGCGAAAATGGACTTGCGCTCGGTGGCGGCCTGGAAAATGCCATCGTTCTTGATGAATTCCGTGTGCTGAATCAGGATGGCCTTCGCTACAGCGATGAATTCGTCAAACACAAGATTCTTGATGCCATTGGCGATCTCTATCTGCTTGGACATCCGCTGCTGGCCGCTTATTCGTCACACAAAGGCGGGCACGCCATGAACAATCAGCTGGCTCGCGCCCTGCTTGATCACCAGGAGTCCTGGGAGTTCGCGACCTTCGAGCAGGCCGAACAGGCGCCGAGTGGCGTGACACGTTGGCTCGCTCAAGCGGCTGCATAAATTCCCCATGTGGTTGCTGCGTCTGCTGGCAGCCATTCTTGTCGTCATGATCGGCGCCGGTTTGGCAATCTATGCCTTTACAGGCAATCGCTACTATCTGGCACTGAGCTGGCGCCTCTTCACGTTCGGAATCGTATTCGCCCTGTTGGTCTTTGCGCTGATGTTCATTGAGCGCCTGGCGATGATTTCACTCTAGCGGCGCGCTTCAAAAGATTGTCCAGCGCATCCCTCAGCGGGCCTTGCGGCAAGGTGTCCGTGGTCGCGCGCAAGACACCGATGGCCTTGTCCGATAGCGGCTTCTGGGTTGAACTCATTGATTGCGAAGGAATTTGGCGGGGTTGAACTTTTACCTCGATGCCGCTACACTCCATCCCTCCTTTCGATAACTCGTCGCTCAATCGCTGGCTTAACTGGCGAATCTTGGCGGCGACTGCGCCGTTATCGGCGTGGATAATGACAGTACCCAACTTGTAATTGGCAACGTGAGCCGAGTGGCGAAGCCCTGCCGGGGCAACCGCTTCGAAGCGACGCGAAAGCTTGAGTAACAGTCGTGCGTGGGCCATGACCCTGCCGGCGGCGGCGTCCTTGTCGAGATAGTGCTCAGGCCCGTTGTACATAGGAGGTTCCATGCAGATTATTCTGGTTTCGCGCCATTTGAAGGCAGCGAAAACGATCACCATTATGCCTCGTCATTTGGCGGCGGCGCTTGTTGTCCTTCTGGCGCTGATATTTTCAACGTCCGCACTTTTCTCTTGGCTCTCGGTTCATCTTCGTCTGCCGCTGGTCGAGGATCTCATCGTTTCCCTTCAGCAGCAGGAGGCGACGAAGGCGCAGAATCATCTGAACAACAATCTGCAATTGATGGCTACGAGACTTGGCGAATTGCAGGGACGCCTCATGCAATTGGACACGTTGGGTGAGCGCGTATCCGGGTTGGCAGGTGTGAAACGTGAGCGAGCCCCAGAGATCGGTGCGCCGGGTCAAGGTGGGCCCTATTTGGCGGCCCCAATGTCAACCGATGAGTTGCAACGCGAAATCGACCGCCTTTCAGCCCAGGTTGAGCAGAGAAGTGACGATTTTGCTTTCATGGAATTCAAGCTGCTTGAAAAGAGAGTCAAGGAGCGACTGTTGCCGACGACCTTGCCTGTCAAGGATGCTGTTCTGGGGTCTGCATTTGGCTATCGGGCTGACCCAATAGCCGGATTGCGTGCCATGCATGAAGGGCTGGATTTTGCCGCTGAGACCGGTACGCCAATCGTGGCAGCAGCGGACGGCGTCGTGCTCTCAGCCACGCACCATCCTGACTATGGCAATGTCGTTGATGTTGACCATGGTGGTGGGTTGACCTCCCGCTATGCGCATATGTCACGCATTGACGTGACGCCCGGTGCACTGGTGAAACGAGGCGAGACAATCGGCGCGGTAGGCAGTACTGGAAGGTCTACCGGACCGCATCTGCATTTTGAGGTGCGGATGCTGGGGGTCGCTCAAAATCCGGCGCATTTTCTGAAGCGGGGTGACGAATACGCCTCGGTAAAACATCGCTGAGGGTTCTGATCCGGTCCTTGATTTGGGTCGTCATCATCGGGTCATGGTGGCGTGTTAGAATCGGCGCTTTGCTGCACTGCGCACCTTACACTCCAACGCGATGATTTCCGGCCTACTCAAAAAGATTTTCGGCAGCCGCAACGACCGGCTGATCAAACAATATACTCAGGCAGTCAAGCGCATCAACGTGCTTGAGCCGTCCATGCAGGCTTTGAGCGATGAGGCCTTGCGTGGCAAGACTGATGAATTCCGTCAGCGCTTCGCCAAGGGCGAATCTCTGGATGCCTTGTTGCCGGAAGCTTTCGCTGTCGTCCGTGAAGCTGGCGTGCGAGCACTGGGCATGCGGCACTTTGACGTCCAGATGATAGGCGGCATGGTCCTGCATGACGGCAAGATCGCCGAAATGCGGACCGGTGAGGGAAAGACGCTGGTTGGTACGCTGCCGGCCTACCTCAATGCCATTTCCGGCCAGGGCGTCCATGTCATTACGGTCAACGATTACCTCGCGACCCGCGACTCGGAATGGATGGGCCGTCTGCATCGGTTCCTTGGTCTGACGGTCGGCGTCAACTTGTCGCAGATGGATCACGAGGCCAAGCAGGCTGCCTACGCGGCAGATATCACCTACGGCACCAACAACGAGTTCGGTTTCGACTACCTTCGTGACAACATGGTCTACACGGCCGGCGAGCGCGTACAGCGCACACTGAACTTCGCCATTGTGGATGAAGTGGACTCGATCCTGATCGACGAGGCGCGTACGCCGCTGATCATCTCCGGTCAGGCCGAAGACCATACCGATCTGTATCTGCGCATGAAAGATGTCGTCCCCAACCTGTCTCGTGCGATGGAAGAAACGGACGAAGGAGATTACTGGGTCGACGAGAAGGGGCATCAGGTTCACCTGTCCGAAGCTGGCTATGAACACGCCGAGCAACTGCTTGCCGAGTATGGTCTCCTCAAGGAAGGGACCAGTCTTTACGATGCCGCCAATATTACGCTGATGCACCACCTGAATGCCGCGCTGCGCGGCATGACGCTGTTTCACAAGGATCAGCATTACGTTGTCCAGAACGGCGAAGTGGTTATTGTTGACGAATTCACCGGTCGATTGATGACGGGGCGTCGCTGGTCCGATGGCCTGCATCAGGCGGTGGAAGCCAAGGAAGGCGTGCAGATCCAGGCCGAAAATCAGACACTGGCCTCGATCACTTTCCAGAATTACTTCCGCATGTACAACAAGCTGGCCGGCATGACTGGAACGGCCGATACCGAAGCCTACGAATTCCAGCAGATCTACGGGCTTGAAACCGTGGTCATTCCGACCCATCGCCCGATGGTTCGCAAGGACTTGAACGATCTGGTCTACAAAACGGCAGATGAAAAACATACGGCGATCATTGCCGATATCAAGGAGTGTTCCAAACGTGGGCAGCCGGTGCTGGTCGGTACTACCTCCATCGAGGCCTCCGAACTTTTGTCCGGCCTGCTTGATAAGGAGGGCTTGGCGCACAATGTGCTCAATGCCAAGCAGCATGCCCGAGAGGCAGAAATTGTCATTGAGGCCGGGCGCCCGGGCGTGATCACGATTGCCACCAATATGGCAGGTCGCGGGACCGATATCGTTCTTGGTGGCAGTATTGAGAAGGCGTCATCGGCCATCAAATACGACGAATCGCTGCCGGAAGCCGAGCGCGCGGCGAAAGTCGCTGAAATGCGTGCTGAATGGCAAAAGGCGCATGACCAGGTTCTTGCCTCCGGCGGCCTGCACATCATTGGCTCCGAACGTCACGAATCCCGCCGTATCGACAACCAGTTGCGTGGTCGTGCCGGCCGTCAGGGGGATGCGGGTTCGTCTCGTTTTTATTTGTCGCTGGACGATCCGCTTCTGCGCATCTTTGCTGGTGAGCGTCTGCGCGCCATCATGGACAAACTGAAAATGCCGGAAGGCGAAGCGATCGAGCACCCGCTCGTGACTCGCTCGCTGGAGTCCGCGCAGCGCAAGGTTGAGGCTCGGAACTTCGATATCCGCAAGCAGTTGCTGGAGTACGACGACGTTTCGAACGACCAGCGCAAGGTGATCTACCAGCAGCGCAATGAACTGTTGGAGACGGATGATATTTCCGAAACCATCACTGCCATGCGTCAGAGCGTCATCGCTGACATTTTCCGTACCTACGTCCCGGCAGAATCGGTCGAGGAGCAGTGGGACATGGAAGGGCTTGAGCGGGCATTGGCCACCGAATTGCAGATCAATGCGCCGGTCGCCCAGTGGTTCAAGAACGAGCCAACGCTGTCTGACGAGGAAATTCTCGAACGCATCACCAAGGAAGCCGATGCGGCCTACCAGGCCAAGATTGAGCTGGTCGGTGCCGAGTCCTTCCAGCAGTTCGAACGTAACGTCATGCTGCAAAGCCTTGATTCGCACTGGCGCGAACACCTGGCAGCGCTCGATCACCTGCGCCAAGGCATCCATTTGCGCGGCTACGCCCAGAAAAATCCGAAACAGGAATACAAGCGCGAAGCATTCGAGTTGTTTGAGGGCTTGCTCGACCAGATCCGCAAGGAGGTGACGCGTATTGTCTTCACCGTGCAAATCCGTACGCCGGAAGACGTCGAGGAAACAGCACCTCACGCGGATGTCCAGAATGTGCAATATCAGCATGCCGGTATTGACGAAGTGCTGGATGATGATGAAGCGTCTCAGCCGAAACTGCCTGCCGATGCCGGTCCCAAAGTGGGGCGTAATGACCCTTGTCCTTGCGGGTCAGGCAAGAAATACAAACACTGCCACGGAAAACTTTCCTGACACCCCAAGGCACCCGCGAGGTGCCTTGATGCTTTTGGAGCCATGTGAATGCCTGTCAATTACGCAACCCCCGCTGCCGACCAACTATTTCCGGTGGCAGGTGTCCGTCTCGGCGTGGCCGAGGCGGAAATCCGCAAGAAAAATCGTCGTGACCTGACCTTGGTGGCGCTCGATGCCGGCTGCACGGTCGCGGGTGTATTCACCCAGAACCGTTTTTGCGCCGCGCCGGTCCAGATTTGTCGCAAGCATTTGGCTACAGGCCAGGAAATCCGTGCCCTGATTATCAATACTGGCATTGCCAATGCGGGCACCGGAGAGCCGGGCCGTCAGGCAGCGCAGGCTACCTGCGAAGCCGTTGGCGAATTGCTGGGCGTTGCTGCCGGGCAGGTGCTGCCATTTTCAACCGGTGTCATTCTTGAGCTTTTGCCGGTCGACCGCATCAAGGCCGGCTTGCCAGCGGTGAAGGCTGACCTCAAGGCTGACAACTGGCATGCTGCTGCGCACGGCATCATGACCACCGATACCGTTGCCAAGGCCGCATCGCGCATTGTTGCGGTCAACGGCAAAAAAGTGACTATTTCGGGCGTTTCCAAAGGCGCCGGCATGATCCGGCCCAATATGGCGACCATGCTGGGTTTTCTTGCCACCGACGCCGGTATTGCCCAGCCGCTGCTCGACAAACTGGTCAGGGAGGCGGCCGATGCATCCTTCAACTGCATCACCGTCGATGGCGATACCTCCACCAACGATTCCTACGTGATGATTGCCTCCGGCCAGTCCGGGGCATCCTTTGCCAACGAATCCGACGCGGGGTGGACCGACGTCAAGGCTGCCATCATCGCTGTTTCCGTGGAATTGGCGCAGGCCATCGTCCGTGATGGCGAGGGAGCCACCAAGTTCATCACGGTGGCCGTGGAGGGGGGCAAAACCATTGAAGAGTGCCGCCAGGTCGGTTATGCCATCGGCCACTCGCCATTGGTAAAGACGGCGTTCTTCGCTTCTGACCCCAATCTGGGACGTATTCTGGCTGCGGTGGGCTACGCCGGCATTGGCGATCTGGATGTCGATGGCGTCAAGGTCTGGCTGGATGACGTACTGGTGGCAGAAAAGGGTGGTCGTGCTGCCGCCTACAAGGAAGAAGATGGGGCCCGCGTGATGGCTCAGGCTGAAATTACCGTGCGGGTCGATCTTGCCCGCGGAGCAGCCCAAGCCTGCGTATACACTTGTGACTTCTCCTACGATTACGTGAAGATCAACGCAGACTATCGGTCTTGATGGACATTCGCCATGATCTGGCCCGCACGACGCTGGCCATTTTTTGCATCGTCGGGTTGATTGGCCTGTCGGTCTGGGTGTTGCTGCCTTTTCTGGCGGCGACCGTGTGGGCCACAATGATCGTGGTGGCCACCTGGCCATTGTTCAAATCCCTTGAGGTGCGTTTGGGGAATCGACGTGTCATGGCCGTGACGATCATGTCGGTGGCCATGCTCCTGCTCTTGGTGCTGCCTTTGTGGCTGGCGATCGATACCATTTTCGAACATTCTGGCCAGTTGGCCGCGGCCGGCAAATCTTTCGCAGTCGACGGTTTGCCCCCAGCGCCGGACTGGGTAAAAACGCTGCCGCTGGTCGGCGAGCGACTGGCGGCGCTTTGGGCGCAGCTGGATGCTGCAGGTGCGACAGGCATCTTTGCCAAGGTCACGCCATATGCCGCTGACACCGGTAAGTGGGTGCTTGGCCAGGTGGGTGGCTTCGGCGGGATGGTGATTCAGTTTCTGCTGGTTGTGACCATCGCCGCCATTCTTTACGCCAGTGGTGAGCGCGGTGCCCGCCTGGCCCGACGTTTTGGCCGTCGGCTGGCCGGGGATCGCGGTGAAAACAGCATTATTCTGGCGGGTCAGGCGATCCGTGGCGTCGCGCTGGGGGTTGGCGTCACCGCCATGGTCCAGACAGTGCTTGGGGGACTTGGGCTGGCCGCTGCCGGCGTGCCGTTTGCCTCATTGCTGTCAGCGGTGATGCTGATGTTGTGCATCGCGCAGATTGGCCCCATGCTCATTTTGTTACCAGCTGTGGGCTGGATGTACTGGACTGGCGACAGCGTATGGGCCACGGTCTTGCTGGTCTGGAGCGTTATTGTTGGCAGCCTGGATAGCTTCCTGAGACCGATACTGATCAAGCGCGGCGCTGATTTGCCACTCCTGCTCATATTTTCCGGCGTTATCGGCGGCATGCTGAGCTTTGGCCTGATCGGTATTTTTGTCGGCCCGGTTGTGCTGGCCGTGACTTACACGCTGACCTTGGCATGGATCGAGGATGCACTGGGCAAGGATACCGACGCCTAGCGCTTCGTCAGGCGGATCATTCTGAACCAGCCACCGGCCATTGCCGGCTGGTCATTTTCAAGCGACAAGCCTGGTGTCTCGGCCAGCAGATCTTCAAATACGACATCCAGCCGCGTTGCGACGCGGCGGACCAGCGGGTTGGCTAGTCTCCGCAGCAAGGCCGGCTGGCCGCGCCGCAGGAATTTGTCGAAAACCAGCACTTGGCCGCCGGGTTTGACGACTCGTGCGATTTCCGAAAAGCAGCGGGCGGGGTCGGGTACCACGGCCAGTATCAGATGCAGGACGGCCGCATCGAAACTGTGGTCTGCCAGTGGCAGTCTTTGTGCGTCGCCCTGAATCGGCAGAAAGTCGATATTGCCGACTCGCGGCAGCGCGCGGCGCAGCATGGATTGGTTCAGATCCAGTCCGACGTAATGGTGGTGACGGGGCAAGTGCGGCAGGTCCAGACCTGTGCCAACGCCAGCCAGCAGGACGCGGCCGGGCGTCTGGCCAAGCGCCGCGAGGCTTCGTTGTCGCGATACCCGGGTGGCTCGGTCGATGGCCGCGTCATAGAATGGCGCGATCAGCGTGTAAGTGTGCTTGAGGCTCAATGCAGGGCGCGCGGGCTGGCCAGAACGAATTCCGGAATGACCGCCTCGAAGTGCGTGCCGTCTTCAGCCACCATCTGGTAGGTGCCTTTCATCGTCCCGATTGGTGTCGTCAGTGACGAGCCGCTGGTGTATTGAAAGGTCTCGCCGGGTTGCAGCAGCGGCTGCTTGCCGACCACGCCGAGGCCGCGGACTTCCTGCACGTCGTTATGGCCATCAGTGATGATCCAGTGCCGCGAAACGAGTTGTGCCGGGACGCTGCCGATATTTTTGATGCTGATGGTGTAGGCGAAAATATAGCGGTCGTTGTCCGGATCGGACTGCTCCGGAATGAACTGCGGCATCGGTTGAATCTCAATTTGGTATTTGTCTGTGTCGGGCATGGGATAATTTCGTTTATCTGTTTTGTTCAGGGAAACATCATGTCAGTCAAAGATTACGTCATCGCGCCGAGCATTCTGTCCGCCAATTTCGCCAAACTGGGCGAAGAGGTGGCCAACGTCATCGCCTCGGGGGCTGACTGGATTCACTTTGACGTGATGGACAATCATTACGTTCCCAACCTGACCATCGGGCCGCTGGTCTGCGAGGCGATACGCCCATGTACCACGGCGCCGATTGACGTGCATCTGATGGTCAAGCCGGTAGATCGCATCATCCCCGATTTTGCCAAGGCCGGGGCCAATATCATCACGTTTCATCCCGAAGCCTCGGATCATGTCGACCGCAGCCTGTCGCTGATCCGCGATGCCGGCTGCCAGGGCGGGCTGGTCTTCAACCCGGCGACGCCGCTGGACTACATGGATTATGTGCTCGACAAGATCGACGTGATCTTGCTGATGAGCGTCAATCCGGGTTTCGGCGGCCAGAAGTTCATTCCCGGTACGCTGGCCAAGGCGAAACAAGCCCGGGCCAAGCTCGATGCCTACGAAAAAGAAAGCGGCCGGCGCATTCGCCTGGAGATCGATGGTGGCGTCAATGCCGCCAACATCGCCGACATCGCCCGTGCCGGCGTCGATGCGTTTGTCGCAGGCTCAGCGGTCTATGGCGCCGGCAAGGACAGCGATCCCCATCGTTACGATTCGATCATTGGTGCGCTGCGTGCCGAGCTGGCCAACGTCTGATGTACTTCGAATCCGTAACCTTCGATTTAGACGGAACGCTGCTCGACACCATTGCCGATCTCGCCGAAGGGTGCCGTTTGATGTTGGACGAAATCGGTGCCCCGGCGCGCGCTCAAGCCGAGGTGCACAGTTTCGTCGGCAAAGGCATGGCGGTGCTCGTTGAGCGCTGTCTGACCCATGAGCAGCCACCGACCGCCGAAAAGCTGCACCAAGCCATTGAATCCTTCAAACGACACTAT
>DAOLIO010000059.1:1747-3195 GCA_035328505.1 Azonexus sp. | reverse complement strand
ATCTGGAACGAATGGCAAGGTTGGCGTCGCTGGCGCCCCTGATCTCCCTTCGTGCGCCCTTGCGGCGCAACGCACCAGAACGCAACACCCTGTCATTTTCGAGGCTTCCCCATGACTGAAATCGAATTCAACGCGCTTGCCGCGCAAGGCTACAACCGTATTCCCGTAACGCTGGAAACGTTTGCCGATCTCGACACGCCGCTGTCGATCTACCTCAAACTCGCCAACGCGCCCTACACCTACCTGCTCGAATCCGTGCAGGGGGGCGAGCGGTTTGGCCGCTATTCCATCATTGGCCTGGCAGCCCAGACCCGCATTGTCGTCAATGGCAATCAAGTGCTGGTGCTGACTGGCAACCGCATTGCCGAGCGCGATGAGCACACCAATCCGCTCGATTTCATCGGCCAATTCATGGATCGCTTCCGTGCGCCGCCCAGTTCTGGCCTGCCGCGCTTCTGCGGCGGACTGGTCGGTTGCTTCGGCTACGATACCATTCGCTATGTCGAGTCAAAACTGAGCCGAACGGACAAGCAAGACGACATCGGCACGCCGGATATCGGCCTGCTGCTTTCCGAAGAAATCGCGGTGGTCGACAACCTCTCCGGCAAGCTGACGCTGATCGTCTATGCCGAGCCTGGCTTTCCCGGTGCCTACCAGAAGGCTCAAGCACGCCTCAAGGAATTGCTGGGCAAGCTGCGTACGCCGGTGGTGTTACCCGCGGAAAAGCCCGTGCTGTCAGAACCGGCGGTTTCGCTGGTCGGCGAAGCGGCATTCAAGAACGCCGTGCTCAGGGCCAAGGACTACATCACTGAAGGCGATGTGATGCAGGTCGTGCTCTCGCAGCGCATGACCAAGCCGTTCAAGGCCAGTCCGATGGCGCTCTATCGCACCCTGCGCAGCCTGAACCCTTCACCCTACATGTTTTACTTCGATTTCGAAGACTTTCATGTCGTCGGCGCTTCGCCGGAAATTCTCGTGCGACTGGAAGGCGATCGCGTTACCGTCCGGCCGATCGCCGGCACCCGCAAACGCGGCGCCTCGCCGGAAGAGGATGCCGCACTGGCGGCTGAGTTGCTGGCCGATCAAAAAGAGCGCGCCGAACATACGCAGTTGCTTGACCTCGGTCGCAACGACTGCGGCCGCGTCGCCAAGGTGGGTACCGTCAAGCTCACCGAAAACATGATCGTCGAGCGTTACTCGCATGTGATGCATATTGTGTCCAACGTCGAAGGCAAATTGCAGGACGGGCTGGATGCGCTGGATGTCTTGAAGGCCACCTTCCCGGCGGGCACCGTCTCCGGCGCCCCCAAGGTTCGGGCGATGGAAATCATTGACGAACTGGAGCCACTCAAGCGGGGCATCTACGCCGGCGCCGTCGGCTATTTGGGCTTTCAGGGCGACATGGATCTGGCCATCGCCATCCGTACCGCCGTGGTCAAGAACCAGCA
>DAOLIO010000059.1:0-1647 GCA_035328505.1 Azonexus sp. | reverse complement strand
GTGACGGAAGTCCGGCAGCGTCTCGGTGCTGGTACGAAAAAATGGTTGATAGATCAGGCATCTGAGATATTCGGGCTGTCTCGCTTTTCTGGCACGTTAGCTGCATAGTGAACGTCATCGGAGCCGTGGAATGGCTTCTTTCGATCCAGGAGATGACATGAACCGCTTTGCATTTGCAGCAGCCCTTACCGCTGTGTTGGGCGCAATCGCCACTGTACCGGCCCAGGCTGAGGAATCCGCTACGCTTAAAAAGATCAAGGACACGGGCAGCATTACCCTGGGTCATCGCGAATCGTCGATTCCATTTTCGTATTACGACGACAAGCAGCAGGTCATTGGCTATTCCCATGAACTGATGCTCAAGGTGGTCGATGGCATCAAGAATGAATTGAAGTTGGCAAAAATTGACATCCGTCTGATGCCGGTGACCTCGGCCAATCGCATTACGCTGATTCAGAACGGCACCGTCGATATCGAATGCGGCTCGACCACCAACAACCTTGAACGCCAAAAGCAGGTGGGTTTCTCGACCACCATTTTTGTCATTGGCACACGCCTGATGACCAAAAAGACTTCCCCGGTCAAAGACTTTCCGGACCTTGTCGGCAAGAACGTCGTAACCACGGCCGGAACGACGTCAGAGCGCTTGCTGCGCAAGATGAATGAAGACAAGAAAATGGGCATGAATGTTATTTCTGCCAAGGACCATGGCGAAGCATTCCTGACCCTGGAAACGGGGCGCGCTGTAGCGTTCATGATGGACGATGCGCTGCTCTATGGCGAGATGGCGAAGGCCAGGAAGCCGGCCGACTGGGTCGTGACGGGTACCGCTCAGTCGAAAGAAGCCTACGGGTGCATGTTGCGCAAGGACGACCCGGGTTTCAAGAAAGTGGTGGATGCAGCCCTGACCAAGGCACTGACCTCGGGCGAGGCCGAGAAAATATACAACAAATGGTTCCTGAACCCGATTCCACCCAAGGGGTTGAATCTCAACATGCCGCTCTCGGATGACATGAAGGCGGCCTTCAAGGCGCCGAACGACAAGGCTTTCGAATAACAGGGCCTACGCTCCTTGCCCCTGCCGGTTGGTCGGTGGGGGCGTCAAAACCTTGTCGAGGAGGCGATCGTGAATTATCAATGGAATTGGGGGGTTTTCCTTCAGCCGAGTGCAAGTGGCGACGACACCTATCTGGGCTGGATGTTCGCCGGCTTCAAAATGACCATCGCGTTGTCCCTGACGGCCTGGCTGGTGGCGCTGCTGCTGGGGGCGCTGATCGGCGTCCTGCGCACTGTGCCCAATCGGATGCTGGCCGGTATTGCCACCGCCTGGGTCGAGTTGTTCCGCAACGTGCCCCTGCTGGTCCAGTTGTTCATCTGGTATTTCGTGTTACCGGAACTGTTGCCGGCCAGCCTCGGCGATGCCTACAAGCAATCCAATCCGGTGTTGCAGCAATTCCTTGCCTCGATGGTGTGCCTCGGATTGTTCACCAGTGCCCGCGTTGCCGAGCAGGTGCGTGCCGGGATCAATTCTTTGCCCAAGGGCCAAAAAAACGCCGGGCTGGCGCTCGGCCTGACCCTGCCGCAGACCTACCGCTTCGTGATGCTGCCGATGGCTTTCCGGCTGGTCGTGCCGCCGCTGACGTCGGA
>DAOLIO010000058.1:0-13704 GCA_035328505.1 Azonexus sp. | reverse complement strand
GTTTCAAGCATGTCCGAGTCTGCAACCGCGAACACAAATCGCGAAACCCTGGGTTTCCAGGCTGAAGTAAAGCAACTGCTGCAACTGATGATTCACTCCTTGTACAGCAACAAGGAAATCTTTCTACGCGAGCTGGTTTCGAATGCCTCCGACGCCTGCGATAAGCTGCGTTTTGAAGCGCTGAACAACAGTGCGCTGTACGGCGATGATGGCGACCTGAAGATTCGTATCGCCTTCGACAAGGCTGCCCGCACGATTACCATTTCCGACAATGGTATCGGCCTTTCGCGTGACGAAGCGGTCGAACATCTCGGCACTATCGCGAAGTCTGGCACCAAGGAGTTTTTCTCGGCGTTGACCGGCGACCAGGCCAAGGATGCGCACCTGATTGGCCAGTTCGGGGTTGGTTTCTACTCGTCCTTCATCATAGCCGACAAGGTGACGGTCGTTTCCCGTCGCGCTGGCGTCGAAGCGAACCAGGCTGTCTGCTGGGAGTCTGGCGGTGAGGGCGATTACACCGTTGAGATGGTTGAAAAAGCGACCCGTGGCACCGATGTGATTCTGCATCTGCGCGAAGGTGAGGATGAATTCCTCGGCGCCTGGAAGCTGAAATCGATCATACGCAAATATTCCGACCATATCACCTTGCCTATCGTCATGAAGAAGGAGGAGTGGAAGGACGGCGAGCAGGTCATGACCGACGAAGACGAAACGGTCAATCAGGCTAACGCGCTGTGGGTCCGCGCCAAGTCGGACATCACCGACGAGCAGTACAAGGAATTCTATAAGCACGTTGCGCATGACTTCGAGGATCCGCTGGCATGGACGCATGCCCGTGTCGAGGGCAAGCAGGAATACACGCAGCTGCTCTACATCCCGGCACGCGCCCCGTTTGACTTGTGGGATCGCAATGCCCGCCATGGCATCAAGCTCTATGTTCGTCGCGTGTTTATCATGGACGATGCTGAACAGTTGATGCCGCTTTACATGCGCTTTGTGCGCGGGGTCGTTGATTCGTCCGATCTGCCGCTCAATGTTTCGCGCGAAATCCTGCAGCAGAGCAAGGATATCGACGGTATCCGAAACGGTTGTACGCGCAAGGTGCTGGGCATGCTGGAAGATCTGGCCGAGAACGACAAGGAAAAGTACGCCAAGTTCTGGGAGGCCTTCGGTTCTGTGCTCAAGGAAGGTGTGGGGGAAGACCACACCAACAAGGAGAAGATCGCTGGCTTGATCCGTTTTGCCTCGACGCACAACGATACCCCGGAGCAAAATGTTTCGCTGGCCGACTACATCACCCGCATGAAGGAAGGTCAGGAGAAGATTTACTTCGTCACCGCCGATACTTTCAACGCAGCCAAGAATAGTCCGCACCTCGAAATCTTCCGCAAGAAGGGTATCGAAGTGCTGCTGCTCTCTGATCGCGTCGATGAGTGGGTGGTGGGTCATCTGACCGAATTTGACGGCAAGCAACTGCAATCGGTTGCCAAGGGGGGGCTGGATCTCGGCAAGTTGGAAGACGAAGCGGAAAAGCAGGAAGCCGAAAAGGCGGCCGATGAATACAAGGCTCTGGTGGAAAAGGTGAAAACTTCACTCGGCGACAAGGTCAAAGACGTTCGCGTGACCTATCGCCTGACCGATTCGCCCTCCTGTCTGGTGTCGGATGAACACGATCCATCCGGCAATCTGGCCCGCCTGATGAAGGCGGCAGGCCAGCCGATGCCGAATTCCAAGCCCATTCTCGAAATCAATCCACATCACCCTGCGGTCATGCGCTTGAAGTATGAAGAAAGCCGTTTCGACGACTGGGCGGCACTGCTCTTTGAGCAGGCAACCCTGGCCGAAGGTGGGCAGTTGGACGATCCGGCCGGTTTTGTTAAGCGCATTAACGATTTGATGATGGCGCTGTCCGGGAAGTAATCAATCCGGTTAAGGCATGCTGAAGAAGGCCGCCCTTGGGTGGCCTTTTTTGCGAGTGGAAATTGCCATGAATTTGCCGTTGACCGTGGCGGTGCTTGTCGGGTTTTGCCACGACCGCCGGGACAAACCTAGTACACTGCCGATATTGCGAGAAACTGTTTCCAGTCTGCCTGCTTGGGGCTGCCTTCGACCCGCTGAATCCCGCGCCGTTTCTCATTCCACTGCTATTCAAAGGTAATTCGATGCACCCAGTTCACGACGTAGACTCCCTGCTCATTCTCGCCATTGCGCTGTCTTCCAAAAGACGACCGGCTGAGCTACTTGAAATCGTGGCTGCGGCTGATCTGCTGCAGAACAATATCCCTAATGAGGCAAAACTGGTTGAAGCGTTTGACCGGCTTGCCAAATATGGATTGATCAAAGCTGAAAGCGCGGGCATCGCGCTGACAGCACCTGCACAGGAAATCATCACCGGGCTGCCGCGCAAGGCGGAGACGCCTGAACGGTTGTTTGCCATCAAGGACAGGCTTTCAGCCTACAACGTCAAGGGCGAGCACGCGGGCATTACGCTGGATGCGGCCGCGGTGACAGCAGCCATCCTGGCGCACCGTGCGGCGGAAAAAACGACGGCCAAGAATCTGCTGGTGCCCAAGCCGAAACCCGAAGCGGACGTTCATAAACCGGGGCAGCGCCAGCGTAAGCCGATGCCGGCGCGCAAGCGCAAGGTTTGAGCGGCGCATGAGCGAAAACGTATCGACCGAAGAATCCGGCCACCGTCCATTTAGTGAGCTTTCGCTGTCGCCGGCCATGCTGGCCAATCTGGGGCAGCTCGAATACATTGCAATGACGCCGATTCAAGCCGCCAGCTTGCCGTTGGCGCTGGCAGGAAATGACCTGATCGCGCAGGCCAAGACCGGTAGCGGCAAGACTGCCGCCTTCGGCTTGGCGCTGCTCAATCGCCTGAATACCAGCCGCTTTGCCGTGCAGGCCATGGTCCTTTGCCCGACGCGCGAGCTGGCCGATCAGGTGACGCAGGAAATCCGTCGGCTGGCCCGTTTCGAGGAGAACATCAAGGTGCTCTCGCTGGTTGGTGGTTCGACGCTGCGCAATCAGGCCAATAGTCTTGAAAACGGCGTCCATATCGTCGTTGGTACGCCCGGTCGCATCATGGATCACATGGAACGCGGCTACCTGAAGCTGGACGAGCTGAATACGCTGGTCCTCGATGAAGCCGACCGCATGCTCGACATGGGCTTTCATGACGACATAGCCTTCGTCGCCAAGCGCTGCCCGGCGCAGCGCCAGACGCTGCTGTTCTCGGCGACCTATCCGGAAGGCATCGCCCAGCTGGCCAAGCAGTTTTTGCGTCAGCCCAAGGAGGTCAAACTTCTTGAGCAGCACGAAGAAACGAAGATTCGCCAGCGCTTCTACGAAGTCAGGGACGACGAGCGTCTCGACGCGGTCGTGCGCCTGCTCAAGCATTACCGCCCGGTCAGCACGCTGGCCTTCTGCAACACCAAGCAGCAGTGCCGCGATCTGGTCAATGTCCTGCGCCATGCCGGAATCCACGCGCTGACCCTGAATGGCGATCTGGAGCAGCGCGAGCGGGATCAGGTACTGATCCAGTTTGCCAACCGCAGTTGCTCGGTATTGGTGGCGACGGACGTTGCGGCGCGTGGCCTGGATATTGACCAGCTTGAAGCAGTGATCAACGTCGATGTAACGCCGGATCCGGAAATTCACGTTCACCGTATCGGCCGCACCGGCCGGGGCGACGAGGCGGGTTGGGCGTTGAGTTTATGCAGTTCGGGCGACCGACGCCGCGTAGCGACCATTGCCGAGATGATGAAATGCAAGCTCGATGTGCTGGACCTGAAAACAGTGGCGGTTACCGACGACTCGCCGCTGGTGCCCCCGATGTCCACGCTGCTGATGCTTGGTGGGCGCAAGGACAAGATTCGTCCTGGCGATGTGATGGGTGCGCTGGCCGGCGAAGCTGGCTTGACTCGCGAGCAGGTTGGCAAGATTACGGTGACTGACCAAAGTACCTACGTCGCGGTGGCGCGAGGCGTCGCCAAGGATACGGTGCGAAAACTGTCGGCTGGCAAGGTCAAGGGCAAGACCGTCAAGATCCGGATTCTGACCAACTAAGCGGGACTTGGCATCGCGTCGGTCGTTGGGCGTATTTCAATTTTGGACGTTTTTCCCGGTTGACCGTGGCAACCCCGGTGATGGCCATCACGGGTCAATATTCCCACCCTCTTGCTGCCAATCGGCGAACCATGCTGTCAGGGCGCGGCTGTCGCCCAGGCTTGCCAGCCGGTGATCGATGGCGTCGTGGTTGCCCCAGACCACATTGGGCAGTGCGCCATCGGCGACCCGTTTTTCAATGTCGCGGCAAAAAAGCCCAAGATCGCGCTGCATGTAAAATCCGTAGGTGCGGCAGGCAACTGGCCGATACTGGTAAACCGTGCAGGCGCCGGTGGCGTGGTCGAGCAGCGGACAGACGACAGGCCGCTGCGTTGTGCAGGCGATGGCGGTCATTTTTTTGCTGATGGCCTGCAGGCGTTCCGTCGGGAGCCTGCTCAGCCCTTCACGCAGTAAAGCCCATTCGGCAGCGGTCAGTTGCGGTACGTCGGCCAGTCGCTTGCAGCAATTGTCACAACCCTTGCCGCAGAGCCAGTCGGCGTTGTTTTCGCGAATGCTGTGTACACGGCGGTCAATGTCGTCGTGGAGTTCCGTCAGTTGGTTCATGTGATCTTAGTCAATGCGTCGCGCCGGTGGTGCGGCCTTGGCGGAGAACGCCGGTCCGGAAATATCTGCCGCCGTCAGACCGCGATTGACATCCAGCCCGATCAGCCGCCAGTCGTGCACCGGCAAATTCGGGATCGGCTTGCGCAGGCGCTCGTAAAATCGGGTGGGCCAGGTGACACCGGCAATTTTCTGATGATCGAAGAAGTCGACCTCCGCGATAGCCCCTTGGGTTGACGCCAAACCTTCCATCGTGAAACGGACGCGACGCAGGAGGTGGTTGTCGCGGTCGATGAACAGCCGATAGCCATCTTCCGCCGACAGCCCGTGGCCGGGTCGGCGCACTGCCACCAGCGTTGCGCAGGGGCGGCCGTCGACGACCTCGTCGTCGCCCAGCGCCAGACTCAGGTTACCGTCCAGAAAATAGAACGGCCCGGTCAGAAACATGCGATAGCCGTCCGCAACCAGTGCGGCCGCGGCGAGTCCATCGTGGTCGCTGGTGGGGATGTCGTTGTAGAAAACCTGCACGTCGCGGTCCCGGCGAATCACCTGTTTGCTGCCCTTGGGGCCGAGGTGGTGCTGGCCGACCAGCGGCCCGCCCTTGAAGATGATCCGCTCCTGAGAGCCTTGGCGAAAATCGGCATCGATCAGGGTCGGCTGGATCTTTGTAACCAATCCGTACCATTCCCCCGCGTAAGCGACGCTGATGTCGTCAATCTGCCGGAAGGCAGCCAGGCCATGGGCCTCGGCTGATTGTTGCAATAACGCCCGTGCCGCCGGCTGTTCGCCGCTTCCACTCGCCAGCGGAATGCCGCGCGACATGCAGCCACCGAGTAGCAGCAGGAGGGTGATCGAAAGTAATCGGGTCAGGCATGAGGGCATGGTGTTTGTCTCAGTGAGCGGCGAACATTTTTCAGATTTCAGGCTTTTTTCCGGTTGACCGCAGCGTTCATTCCTGGCGCCCGAAAGCCTCTGCTACCCACAGCGGCTGGCCGCCGGAAGCAAGGTAGCAGAGGTAGGCGCGCAGGTCGAACTCCAGCTGAAAGTATGCCGCCTCCATGTGCAGGCATAACTGGTAGAAGGCCTTGTTGTGTTCGGGCTCCTTGAGGTGGGCGATTTCATGAACCACGATCATGCGCAGGAACTCGGGTGGCATTTCACGAAAAAGGCTGGCGACGTGGATTTCGCGTTTGCTTTTCAGTTTGCCACCTTGCACGCGCGCAATCCTGCTGTGTATGCCCAGCGCGTTTTGCAGCGTCTGCAACTTGCCGTCAAACGCCACCTTGCTGGGTTGCGGCGCATTGCGCATATGGCTGCCTTTGATCGCCTGAACATAGTCGTAGAGCGCTGTGTCCGTGCGAATCTCGTGCGTATCCGGGTACTTCTCGCGCAGCACTTTTCCCAACTGCCCCTGTTCGATCAATAGCCAAACGGAATCTGTCAGATGGGCAGGATAACCAGCAAGGTAATTGGGCGAGGTGGGTTGGGGCATGCATGGCCGAGGATGGGAGGGTGATCGATTTTACTGGAAGGCTGGCATGTCGAGGCAGGCCGTGACAATGATCGGGATGGTTTTACGGTCTACGCTCGTCAAATCGGATATAAGCTTGCGGGTATCACGTCTCCTGACAGAAGCATGCAAAATCCCGTTCTCGCGATCGTTGTCGCCCAACTCTTTGGTACCTCGCTCTGGTTCTCCGCCAACAGCGCGGCGGACGATTTGATCCGAGCCTGGGGCATTACGTCGGCCGACATTGGAACGCTGACTAATGCCGTGCAACTCGGTTTTATTCTCGGTACGCTGACCTTCGCGATTTCCGGGCTGGCCGATCGCTTTCCTGCCAGCCGTATTTTCGCGGTATGTGCGGTGCTGGGTGCCTTGTTCAATGGCGCCTTCGCGCTGCTGGCCGAAGGCATGGCCTCCGCCGTTCCCCTGCGTTTTGCCGTCGGCTTTTGCCTGGCTGGCGTATACCCGCTGGGCATGAAACTGGTTGTCAGCTGGGTGCCCGAGCGGGCAGGTGCCGCGCTGGCCCAACTGGTAGGCATGCTGACGCTGGGCACCGCCTTGCCGCATGGCATCCGCCTGGCCGGGGCGGGCTGGTCATGGCAAGCCACCATCCTGGTTTCCTCGGGGCTTGCACTACTCGCCGCAGTGCTCATGTTTCGGCTGGGCGATGGACCGCATCTGAAAAGACGCCATGGCGCGCCACCGCTGCGTCTCGGGCGCGTTTTTTATGCGTTTTCCGTCCGTGAGTTTCGTGCCTCCGCCTTTGGCTATTTCGGCCACCAGTGGGAACTCTATGCGTTCTGGACATTAACCCCCGCGCTGGTCATCCTTAGCGGGCTCGCCGAAGCGGGGAGCCGGCAGCTCTCCGGGCTGTCCTTTGCCATCATCGGCATCGGTGCAGTCGGTTGCCTGCTGGGTGGGTGGTGGAGCCAGCGCATCGGCAGCCCGCGGGTGGCCGCAACGGCCTTGGCCTGCTCGGCGATCTGTTGCGCATTGTTCCCGCTCTCCGGGGCTTGGCCGATGGCTGCCAAAGTGACCTTGCTGCTGCTCTGGGGGGCAACGGTGGTTGCTGACTCGCCCCATTTTTCGGCACTTTCCGCCCGTGCCTGCCCGCCGGAAATTGTCGGCAGTGCACTGGCCTTTCAGAACTCTATCGGATTCGCCATCACCATGCTTTCAATCAAGCTTGGCACCGCCTGGATCGCCGACTGGGGCATGAGCATCGCCTGGCTGTTGCTACCCGGCCCCTTGTTTGGACTGATCGGACTCTATCCGCTGTGGGCCTCGAGACAATCGCAGTAAGCATGCCGTCAATACCTGCGCCTGCTTTTGGAGCCAATTTACGTTGCCAGACTGAAGCTTTCCGCCATGAATCCCGATGACCTGCTACTTCTTGTTACGCGAACCATGCCCTTTGGCAAGCACAAAGGCAAATTGATTGCCGATCTCCCGGGGAACTACCTCAACTGGTTTGCCAGAGAGGGCTTTCCCCCCGGCGACATTGGGCGCTTGCTGGCCTTGATGCAGGAAATTGATCACAACGGATTGTCGGCGTTGCTAACGCCACTGCGCGGCAAGTAGGCGCGGCACGTAATGGCAAGCGGACGTCGGCAAGCGTGACTGAAGCCGGACGTGGCCTCGCCTTCAGGAGATGTCCGCCGCGACGATGCCGACTACTGAAATACGGGGTTCTTGGACATGATTCATTGATCCTGAACCATCTCGGAAAGTAGCGTTGTGGCAAAGGTTTCCTTTTTGCCGGGAATATGCAATATCAATTCCTCTAAATTGATGTGCAATGTTTTTAGGCAGACCAACGGTATTGCTGCCAAGGCCTCAGGAAGTACCCCTTCCGCGGGGCCGGGGAGTGCGGCAATCAGTTGCTCTCCTGCGGGGGTCAAGCGCAGGCCAATTCGGCGTTGGTCCTGACTCATCTTCTGTTTGATCAGGTATCCCTTGGATGTCAGCTTTTCGACGATGATGCTGCAGGTCGATTGGTGAATCCCCAGCCTTCCAGCGAGTTCGGTAATGCCTATTTCGGGGTTTCGAACAACTTCCTGGAGAACCCAGGTTTGGGCGCCAGGCAAGCCACAGCTATCCTCGAGTTCACGGAAATATTGACGCATGCTTCCGTAGATCACCCGAAACTGTTGCAGAACGTCCAGTTGAAGCAATTGCGGATCTAGATTCATGGGATAACTCGTTGCGAAAATAATTACGGCCCATTATATTGCTAGCCAATGAAGCTTGAGGCCGCAAAAAAAGAGTCGAGAAGCGAAGTGGCGGTCATGTTTTGAAAAAGCGCGTACATGGTAGTTCCTGTACGCGCTTTTGCCATCGCGATTTTGGTTGGTTTCGATACGGGAAGGAATTTGTGGTGAATCTGCAACCCATGATAGGGCACCTAGGGCGTTCCTGTTTGCATTAACTGGTATGGCCTGTCCATTTCAGATTCGGGATTCTGGTGGCTGAGCCTTTCTCGTGCTCTGTCATCGTTGCCCCAATTTTAAGCACTCGAATCGCTGGCGATCAGCATGAATAAAAAGGGCGGAATAGCAGTACTTTGCAGGTTGATCGTTTTGGTTTATTCAATAACCGGATTGCTTGGTTGCCGCGATGACGAGGTCCGTGGCATTTTTATCGCGCGATTTACCGATGATTCGGCACTTTTCCTCAAGCGTATTGCCATCCCGGATTCGATGGACAGAGAGTTTCGATTAAGTCTGGTGAATAAAAAATACACCTGCGAATTGCGGGTTTCCATCCCTCTGGAACTGGCCCAAGCAGATCAATGCGATCGTGATGGCGGAAATGGAACTGTGATTTGTAGTAACGCCCGCGAGGTTCCCGTGGTCTGGAAAATGACTTCCTGTCACGGTGGGTTCGGGCGGAGTATCGAGGGGGTTGAACCTGCGTTTGTATTCGGATTCAGCAGTAACTTGTATGGGGCCCAAAATCAGCTTGAGCAGGCAACACATACAAAATTTCCCGCCCAAGAAGGCACCGTTGGTATGCGCACTACCCTTCCGGATATGGCGTTGCCTGCGCAAGACTTGCTGCCTTCCGACCCGTTGCGATCATCATTGCCATTGACGCACTAGCACGCCATCAAAATCGAGGTTGAGGAGAATGATAAGAAATTTCATTGATTGGCATGCGCTGCTGAACAGCTTCCGTTGGCGTACGCGATTCACTCTCTGGTTGGCGGCATTGGTTGCGGGGTTGGTTGTGGTGGGGTTCGCCAAGTTGGCAGAGCTTGCCCTGGGCCTTTTCTTTCTTTTTTCTGCTGGGAGACCCTGGCTTCCATTCATTTTGACACCAGTGATTGGCATGATCTGTGTGTGGCTGACCCAGCGGTATTTTCCTGGAGCGCAGGGTAGTGGCATTCCGCAAGTGATTGCGGCACGACGAATCGCTGCGGGCGGTAATGACGTGAAGGGGTTGTTGTCCCTCAGAATTGCATCCGGGAAAATCTTCGTTGGCGCGCTTGCCCTGCTGGGTGGGTTTTCTTCCGGGCGAGAAGGTCCATCTGTGCAGGTGGCCGCATCAATCTTGTACACGGCACATCGATGGTTGCCGCATACCCGGGCGCTGAGGTCTTCTGACCTGATTTTGGCCGGAGGCGCAGCCGGTATTGCAGCAGCTTTCAACACGCCTCTGGCCGGGATTGTGTTCGCGATCGAGGAGCTTGGAAAGCGTCTGGAAACCCGTACCAGCGGCGTTTTGATCAGTACCATCATCTTGTCCGGGATGGTGGCCATAGGCTTGCTCGGAAACTACAACTATTTTGGTAATCTGAAGGTTCTGGCGCAGGATCGATCGGCCATTTTTCCCGTCATTGCGGGCGGCATAATTTGCGGTTTGTTGGGGGGGCTCTTCAGTTACTTGATGCTATTGCCGCATTTCAAGTCAAATTTTTCAGTGTGGGTTTGGCGCCGAAATCATCCTGTGGCCTTCGCAGGCATCTGTGGCTTGCTGATTGCCATGATCGGTTGGCTGGGTGGTGGCTTGTCGTTCGGTAGTGGCTATACGGTGACGGAAATGGCTGCCAAGGGGGAGGTCACGCTCCCTTGGCATACGCCTATTACGCGTTATCTGGCGACTATCCTGAGTTATTACTCCGGTATTCCCGGCGGTATCTTTGCGCCTTCTCTGGCAGTGGGCGGGGCGCTCGGTGCAACCATGGGTGAAATGCTTGGCGTCGCCGGAAACGGGGCGATCATGGCGATATTTATGGCGGGTTTCCTGGCTGCTGTTACTCAGTCACCGATTACTGCTGCGATTATTGTCATGGAAATGATCGATGGCCATGAAATGGTGATCAGTCTGATGGCTGTTTCGTTTCTGGCCAAGGTGGTGAGTGCACGCGTGAGCCCTGAGTTGTATCAACACCTGGCTTTGGGGTGGCTGGAAAAATCAAATCGAACAAAGAATGGATAGCAATCCATGCCTCGCGAAAGCAGATGGGTTTCTGCAATCAGTTTGTTTCGGTAATAAAGCGAATAGCCCGCGCTGCGGCTGCCATGCCGAATGTCGATGTGACACAGACCGATGAGCCAAATCCAGCGCAACTGAGCCCGGCGGGACCTTGCTCATTTTCGCAAACCGGATTGGCATCTGGGTAGCGAAGCGGTTCGGTCGAGTAGATAGCGGGAATGCCGAAATTTTTCTTGGTATCGCGCGGAAATCCATATTCGCGGCGTAATGTGGAGCGCACCTTGGCTAACAATGGGTCTTGTACCGTTTTGCTGAGGTCCGTTATGCGTATTTGTGTTGGATCAATTTGTCCACCGGCAGCCCCTGCCGTAACGATGGGGATTTTGCGTTGGTGACAAAAGGCGATCATCGCAGCCTTTGCTCGTACCTGATCGATTGCATCAATCACGACTGAATAATTTCGGTCCAAAATTTGAGCGACATTGTCCGGGGTGACGAAGTCTTCAACGCATGAAACTTCGCAATCCGGGTTGATGGCGCGGATTCGTTCTGCAATGGCATCAACCTTGGCCGTGCCATAGATGTCGCCAAGGGCGTGAATTTGCCTATTGGTATTCGATTCAGCCACCATATCAAGGTCGACCACAGTAATTTTGTTGATCCCGGTTCGGGCCAATGCCTCAGCGCTCCACGAGCCAACCCCGCCAATGCCAACAATGCAGACATCTGCCTGGCGGAGGGATTCGGCTCCATTGATGCCGTACAGTCGGCTCACGCCGCCAAAGCGCCGTTCTCGATCAAAGGGCATCAATTTTCGACCGTCTTGCGAATTACTGCGTTGAAAGGCGCTATCCATTCCGGGGCGAACTGGTTGTCGCAGGCGTTGATTTCGGCAATGGCACGTAGTACCGAGCGGTTTTTCCCTCGGTGAATATGCTTGAGCATGACTGCTTCAAAGGCATCGACAATAGCGAGAATCTTGGCGCCGGCGCAGATGTCCTTGTCATGTAGCTTGTTGGGGTAACCTCCGCCATCCGGCATCTCATGGTGCTGTGCGACCATCTCTGCTGCTGCAGTCCAACCCGGCATCCGTTCCAAAATTCCGGCAGCAAATCCAGGGTGATTGCGCAAGGCCACTTTGTCGTCCGGAGCCATTTTCCCAACTTTCAACCAAGCGGATTCTGGCAAGAGCATCATGCCGACATCGTGCAGATACACAGCAGCTTCGAGTTGCATGGAATCTACTGTGCAGTTGCCAGCCTTGTTGGTTTCCTGCGCCAACCTGAGGATGCGCATGGTCCGCCCTTTGAATAGCGGGGAGCGGCTTTCAAACTGAAGTGCCAGTGAACGGAAAAACTGGAGGTCGCTGGCTGCAATTTTTTGTTCGGGCTTGGGTGCGGAAGACCGTGGCGCCCTGCTCGAGATCTGTGGAAGGACAGGCGGAAAACCGGTAACTGCTTCAATGAGGTCTGCACAGGCGGCATCAATTTGCTCATTCGATGCCTGTGCCAATGCTTCCAGGCCTTGCACAAGGTGGACCAAATTGAGATTTTCCACAGACTTGTTTGCAAGCAACGCGTTGGTTGCCAATTCAAGGCGGTCGACCGCTAAAAGGATCATTTCCGCCAGTTGTTCCGAGAATGGAATTTCATCCGCGCGGAAACGGCCCAGCATGGATTCGATCGGGTGAGCAATGGCAATACCCAGTTCAAATTTGCAAAGCGAGGCATCTCCCTTGATGTTGTGTATGGCCCGGAAGAGGCTTGCAGTGATATCACGGTCTTCAGGTGCTTTTCTCAAGCGGGCAACGCCACCTTCAATTTCCGGCGCTCGGTCGATCAAAATTTCGGCAAACTCTTCCAGTGCTTCTCTATCCTGAATAGTCGGCGCCATGATCGAACTAATGTCCATACCTAAATCCGTGGTTGCAATTAATCGTTGGAGTTTAACAAACAGTTCGACCAACCGGAGGCATCCTTCGGCGTTTGGCCTTGACTGAGCTATCTTGGCCACCTAAGATTCCGCGCTTCATCAAGGAATTACCTGACGTGACTCTGGAACATCTCTATGCCCTGATCGGGCCCGACATGAAGGCCGTCGATGCGGTTATCCGCGACCGCTTGCACTCTGATGTGGTGCTGGTCAGACAGGTTGCCGAATATATTATCGGTAGTGGCGGCAAACGCATGCGGCCCGCACTGGTTTTGCTTGCGGCGGGGGCGTTGGGGTACGAAGGGACACGGCATCAAGAAATGGCGGCCGTCATAGAGTTCATTCATACGGCTACCTTGCTTCACGACGATGTCGTCGATGAGTCCGCGCTGCGGCGGGGTCATGACACGGCGAACGCCATGTTTGGAAACGCCGCGAGCGTGCTGGTCGGCGATTTTCTCTATTCGCGTGCATTTCAGATGATGGTCGAAGTCAACAACATGCGTGTGATGCGGGTGCTGTCTGATGCAACCAACATCATCGCTGAAGGTGAAGTCCTGCAGCTGATGAACTGCCATGATGCGGATGTTGACGAGGCGCGCTACATGCAGGTCATTCACTACAAAACCGCCAAGTTGTTCGAGGCCGCCGCCCAGCTTGGTGCAATCCTGGGCGGTGCAACGCTGGAAGTCGAGCTCGCATTGACCTCCTACGGTATGCATTTGGGAACGGCTTTCCAACTGATCGATGATGTGCTCGATTACTCCGGCCAAGAGGTGGATACCGGCAAGCATCTGGGGGATGATTTGGCTGAGGGCAAGCCTACTCTGCCGTTAATATACGTCATGCAGCATGGCACGCCAGCGCAGGCCGCATGCGTTCGGAAGGCCATTGAAGAAGGCGGGCGCGAAGATTTTCCGGCAGTACTCGATGCGATACGTGAAAGCGGCGCCCTCGATCACGCGCGAGACCGTGCGGTTCGCGAGTCCGCATTGGCCAGAGACGCAATTCAGTGCCTGGGGGATTCAAATTACAGAAAAGCTCTGCTACAATTGACGCTCTTTGCAGTTGAGAGAAATCATTGATGCTCTCAGCATGGTCGTCGGAGTGTAGCTCAGCCTGGTAGAGCACTGCGTTCGGGACGCAGGGGTCGCAAG
>DAOLIO010000057.1:0-13905 GCA_035328505.1 Azonexus sp. | reverse complement strand
GCCTCGCTGATCAGGCGGCGGATGCTGCCAGCCTCGAAAGGTTTGTCGCAGATCGCCGAAACACCGGCGCGCTCAACCGCGGCCAGGCGGCCCATGTTCTGTTCGCTGGTCACCATCAACACGGGCACCTCGGCCTGCCAGCTTTGCGTACGGATATATTCGGTCAGCTCGCGGCCGTCCATTTCCGGCATGTTGTAGTCGGTGATGACCAGATCGACCATCGCCTGTTCGAGCATCGCTACGGCCTCTTTGCCGTTAACCGCCTCGGTGATGCGTTCGATACCGAGTTCACTCAGCAAGCGGCGCAAGTGGCGACGCGACGAGAGGCTGTCGTCGACCAGCAGGACGCGCAGGTTTTCGATTTCCGCCACATCCAGATCTTCCGGCGGATTGAGATAATCGGCTGCGCCGTAAAGCGCCCGTGACAACTGTTGCTCGTTGAATGGCTTGGCCACGATGCTGCAGGCGCCGGACTGGCGAACGGGCTCCAGTACCTGGGGACGGGTTTCGCTGGAGACGAGAATGAACGGAACAGTTTCAAGATCACGATCGGCGCGCATGGCGGCAACCAGTTCGGTGCCCGCCAGATCAGGCAGGTAGAGGCTGCTGATGACAATGACGTGCTTGTTGTCCAGCTTCAGGGCAGCCAGCGCTGCACTGGCCGATTCAACCACGGTGGTCTTTTTGACCCCTTGATGTTGCAACATGCGACCCACGACATGAGACTGCATTTGCGACGGCTCGACCAGCAGCACCGACAGATCGGCCAGAGAGGTAGTCAGCGCCATGCGATCGCTCCGAAGCAAGGGAATGACCGCACTATAGCAGCGAGCGGCCCGCCAGGGGCCGCTCTTCAGCGCATTATCCGCGCAGTTTGCGCGTCACGTCGGCAACACGCGCGCCGTAGGCCTTGGCGGTATCGAGATCGCCCTGAGGGATCTCGTCAACACTGGCATCAGACGGCGATTGCACCAGCAGGCCGACCGAGCCGCCCATGTTATTGAGATCGGTACGAGCGGCTGCCTTGGCGTTGCTCGGCAACATGCCCAGGCTGACCCAGATACCGCCATGTTGCGAGGCCAGGGTTTGCAGGCCGAACATGGTGGCACCTTTGTCGCCGTTCATGCTGGCACTGTTGGTGAAGCCGCCGAAGACCTTGTCCTGCCAGACGCGGCCGAACCAGGGCTTGGACGATGCATCGGCGAATTTCTTGAACTGCCAGCTGGCACCGCCCATATAGGTTGGCGTACCGAAGATGATGGCGTCGGCGTCGGCCAGCTTTTCCCAGCCACCATCCGGCAGGTTGCCTTCGGCGTCGATGGCCAGCAATTCGGCACCGGCGCCTTCGGCGACATACTCAGCAACACGACGGGTATGACCGTAACCGGAGTGAAAAACTACAGCAATCTTGCTCATGAGAAATATCCTTTTCGTTATAAAGTTAAAAAAATCAGGTGGCAGGCGGCAAATCAAAGAGCAGGAATTCCGATTCCTCGCCGGCCAGAAATTGCAGATCGGTTTCGTTGGCGATCTTGGCACCATCGCCGATATTTAGCGTTTTGCCATTTATTTCCAGTTGACCGCGGATAAGCTGCACGTAGGCCAGACGACCGCTGACCAGTCGGTAATCGATGCGCTCCCCCGGCGCCAGCACGGTGGCCCACAGGCGCGCATCCTGGCCGATGGTCGTACTGCCCTCGGCGCCATCGGGAGACGCCACCAGCCGCCAGCGGCCACGCATGTCGTCCAGCGGCAGCATCTGCTGCTCGTAACTGGGCGTGGTGCCCAGCCTGGCCGGCTCGATCCAGATTTGCAGCAGGTGCGTTTCTTCGTTGACCGACGGGTTGAATTCGCTGTGCTGAATTCCCCGGCCGGCACTCATGCGCTGGACTTCACCGCGCGAAATCACGCCGCCACTACCCAGGCTGTCCTTGTGCTCCAGCGCGCCTGACAAGATGTAGGTGACGATTTCCATGTCGCGATGGCCATGCCGACCAAAGCCGGCCCCCGGCACGACGCGGTCTTCGTTGATCACGCGCAACACGCCCCAGCCCATTTCGGCCGGATCGTAATAATCGGCAAATGAAAAGCTGTGACGGGCTTTCAACCAACCATGGTCGGCATAGCCGCGGTCTGCAGAGGGTCGTAGCTGGATCATCAGAGTCTCCTTGTGAATTGTTCGTATTGCTTAGTTGCCATATTAAGACTAGCGTTCATCCATAAATAGCGAATAATTTTTGGCTTATCGTTTAATATTTTTCACATGAAAATATCCCTCGACCTCCTGCTGATACTCGATGCGATCGAACGTCATGGCAGCTTTACGGCAGCGGCCGAAAAACTGCACCGAGTGCCCTCGGCGCTATCGCACGCCATCGCCAAGCTGGAATGCGAACTGGGCGTCACACTCTTCCTGCGCGAAGGGCGACGAGCGACCCTCAACGAAGCCGGGCGCACCTTGCTGGAAGATGGTCGTCACCTGCTGCGTGCCGCCAGCGAACTGGAAAGACGCGTCCAGCGCGTCGCCGATGGCTGGGAAACCGAGCTGCGGATTGCCCTCGACGCCGTCATCCCGGCCGAAAACCTCTTCCCGCTGCTCAAGGCATTCTATGCGGCGGGCCACAGCACGCAGATCAAGCTATCGGGGGAAGTGCTCGGCGGCACCTGGGATGCATTGGCCACCGGCCGTGCCGACCTGGCCATCGGTGCACCGGGCGACGTGCCTTCACGCAGCGGCATTGCCAGCCAGTTGCTCTGCATGCGCAGCGATTTCGTCTTCGCCATTGCTCCCGATCACCCGCTGGCAGCCTGGGCGGGAACCATCCCAAGCAGCGAACTGCGCCGCCACCGCGCCATCGTGATCGCCGATACCTCGCAGGAACTGGACGCCCGCACCATCGGCCTGATCGACGGCCAGGACACCTTGCGCGTGCCCGACATTCGCGCCAAGGCCGCTGCCCAGGTCGCCGGGCTGGGTATTGGCCACCTGCCGCGCTGGCTGGCCGCACCGGAAATCGCTGCCGGCCGCCTGCTGGAAAAACCGCTGGACAACCCGCGAACCGAACTGCCGCTTCATGTGGCGTGGCGGACGCGGCAGAGCGGCAAGGCACAAGCCTGGTTTATCGAGCAACTGGCCCGAAGCGAGGTCATCGAGACACTCAGCGCGGGTTTGTAGGTCCCCACCCCGCGATCCCCGACAGCCCCTTAAAGTGATATTGTTACAGCACAAAATACAAAAACCACAATAATGGAAAATCCAAGTCGCTCTGCGCCCAATCACGCTGCCGGCAGCGGCGGGTTGCCGCCACTCAGGGTCCGCCAAGGCGGCTCCTGGCTGGCGCTTGGAATCACCCTGCTGGCAACGGTTGCCCTCTACCTTGTCGCTGAACACTTCAGTGTGCAGCAGACTCAGGAGCGATTTCTTTATCGCGCCGAACAGGAGCGCAGCAAGATTCTCTTCCGCCTGGAGGCACATGCCCAGGTCTTGCGGGGTGGCGCCGCCTTTGTCGAAGCCAGCGATGTGGTCAGCCGTGATGAGTGGATGCGCTATGTCAGCAACCTGCAACTGGCCAAGACGCTCCCCGGCATTCAGGGGATCGGCTTTGCGCTGATGATTCGCCCTCAGGACAAGGCTGCCCATGAAAAAGCCATCCGTGCTCAAGGCTTTGCCGACTACCGTATCGTTCCCGACGGCGAGCGCGAGCAATACAGCAGCATCATTTATCTGGAACCGACGAATGATCGTAACCGCAAGGCCTTCGGTTACGACATGTTTTCCAACCCGGTCCGCCGAGCAGCCATGGAGAGGGCCAGGGACAGCGGCGAGGCCGCACTGTCGGGTAGTGTGAAGCTGGTCCAGGAAAATGAACACGATGTTCAACCCGGCTTTCTGATCTACGTGCCGGTCTATGCCAACGGCAAGAACCATAGGACTGTCGCGGAACGTCGTTCGGCGCTGGTCGGCTTCAGCTTCGCGCCTTTCCGGGCCCACGACCTGTTCCGCAATGTGGTCACCGAGGATAACCAGGATGTCGAAATTGAGCTGTACGACGAGGTCATGGCCCCCGAAAACCTCATTTTCGACTCCTACGTTGTTACCAGCACCTCCAAAATCGGCCGTCAACAAATCCTGCTCCCGGTCGAATTTGGTGGCCACCGCTGGGAGGCGCATATCCGCAGCCGCCCCGAGTTTGATCGGGCAACCAACACTTATCTGCCGCTCGGCGTCCTCATTGGCGGCACGTTGTGCGCATGCATGGTTTTTTTATGGATGCGCCGCCGACACCGTTTCAACCAGGACCTCAGCGCCTATGCCGATCGCTTGCGCAAGAATGAGGAACGTCTGCGCACGCTGATCAATACCATGCCGGACATTGTCTGCCTGAAAGACGGCGCCGGACGCTGGACAGAAGCCAACACGGTCCTCCTTCACCTGCTCGGTCTGGAAGACATCGACTTTCATGGCGCCACCAGTGGCGAACTGGTCGCGTCAGGAAACTTCGATTCAGCACCGCTGCTAGCACTGGCCGCCTCCGACGAATCGATCTGGCGGCATGGCCAGCGTCTGCACGATGAACTGACACTACCCGGCGCCGATGGTAGTGAACGGATATTCGACATTGCCAAGGTGCCACTGTTTGGCGCCGATGGCAGCCGGCACGCCCTGGTCATGGTGGGCCGCGACATTTCCGAACGCAAACAAGCCGAGGCGGAATTGAGACGCCACCATTTCCATCTCGAAGAATTGGTGGCCGTGCGGACAGCCGACCTGCAGCTGGCCAAGGAAGCGGCGGAGGCGGCCAATCGGGCCAAGAGCAGTTTCCTCGCCAACATGAGCCACGAACTGCGCACGCCGATGAATGCCATTATCGGGCTGACCCATATTCTGAACCGACGAAACACGGACCCCGACCAGCGCGACAAGCTGCTGAAGATCGGCAATGCGGCCGACCACCTGCTTCGCCTGCTCAACGATATTCTGGACCTGTCGAAAATCGACGCCGAGCGGATGACGCTCGAACGAATCCCCTTGCACCTCGGCAGCATCATCGCCAACGTCGAAAGCCTGATCGGCGACAAGGTCAGCGCCAAAGGCCTGGCCCTATCGATCAGTCTCGACCCGCCCGCCAGCGTCACTGCGCTGCTGGGCGACCCGATGCGCCTGCAACAGATAGTGCTCAACCTGGCCGACAATGCGGTGAAATTCACCGAACACGGCCAGCTCTCGATACAGGTAACGACGCTGGGCGAAACCGAGAAGACGCTCTCTGTCAGCCTGGCGGTGGCCGATACGGGGGTCGGCATTCCCCCTGAGGCACAGGAGCGGATATTTTCGCCATTCGAACAAGCCGATGGCTCCACCACCCGGCAACATGGCGGCACCGGCCTTGGACTGGCCATCGTCCGGCAACTGATCCACCTGATGGGCGGCAAGCTCGACCTGACCAGCCCCCCCGGCGCCGGCAGCACCTTCACGGTAACGCTGCAATTCGACAAGGCTACGCCAGCACAACAAAACGCCATAGCTGAACCGCCCGCGACAGATCACCCGCCATCGGCCGGATCAGCCGGCTTTCAAAACAAATGAATATTGCTGGCGGAGGACGATCCGACCAATCAGGACGTGGCGCTGGAACTGCTGCGCGACGTCGACGCTCTCCACGTCGAGGTTGCCTGCGATGGCACCATGGCCGTCGACATGGCAACCCGCAAGCAGTACGACCTGATCCTGATGGACATGCAAATGCCGAAAATGGATGGCATCGCCGCCACCCTTGCCATCCGGCAGCTGCCCGGTTACGCCCTGACGCCGATTGTGGCGATGACTGCCAACGCCTTTGCCGAAGACCGGGCAAGCTGCATCAAGGCGGGCATGTCGGACTTCATCGCCAAACCGGTCGATCCGGCAGTGCTCGACGCCAAGCTGTACCACTGGCTAAACAATCCGCCAGCATCAGCCTGATCCGGCATATTTCGTTTTTTGCCGATTTTTCCGGTTGACCGCAGGAAGCGCTACCCGGCCTCGACCCACTTGATAATTGCCTGCCATTGATCAAGGTCGCGCTCGGCCCGCGACGGCGGCAGATCGAAAATGGTCATGCCGGCCGCCGTGGCCTGCACATACACCTGCGTATCGCGCAGATAGGCCAGCACCGGCAACTCAAAACCGGCGAAGAAGCGCTCCAGTTCGCCCGCGGCGCGGGTTCGCGCATCAACCCGCATGCCGATCACCGCGACATCTGCCCGGCCCTTGCGAATCGCCTTCTCGGAGAGCAATTCGGCCAGAAACTGACGGGTGGCCAGCATGTCGAACATCGACGGCTGCACCGGCACGATGACCCGCGTGGACAGCTTCAGCACGCGCTCCAGCAATTTGCCATGCAGGCCGGCCGGCGTATCGAGCACCACGTGCGTCGTACCCTTGGGTGGCCGGGAAATCTTGTCCTCGCCGACGGCCCAGGTGTCGATGGTGGGTAGCGCGAACGGGCGCAAGCCCAGCCAATCCCGCGACGACTGCTGGCGATCGATGTCGCCCAGCATCACGTCGTTGCCCTGGTTGGCGAAATAGCCGGCCAGATTGGTGGCCAATGTGCTTTTACCCGAGCCGCCCTTGGGATTGGCGACGAGAAATGCTTTCATGCGTGAGACTCTTTCTTGGCGAGAATCTGCCGAACCAGATTGACGTGCTCGCGGAGGGTATAAACCAGATCGGTAAAACCGAGCGGCACGTGCAACTGGCTGGCCTCTTCATCGAGCGCGTCGAGACGGGCGCGATAGTCGTCCAGCTTGGCGACCTCGAAATGATGGTTGAGATCGTCCTCGAGGAATTTCAGCTCGCCGTAGCACCGGAAAACCTTGCGTCGGACACGCCAGGTGTAGATCGCCGGCGCCACCTTGAGCAGCGGGATGAGCAAGGCGAAAATCGGCACCAGCAACACGATCAGCCGATCAACCAGTACCGCCAGCCAGAACGGCAGATAGCGTTGCAGGAAAGGCGCACCCGACTTGAAATAACGCGCGGCCTCGGGCGACAGCGGCAGCATCTGGTCCTTGTAGGACGGGAACTCGCCGGCATCCTGGAAGAAACCGGATTTGCCATGGACTTCGCTGGCGGCCTGCAACAGCAGCGTCCGCAAGGCCGGATGCAGGTCGTCACGGATGATCAGGTTGGCCGTCGGCGCCAGCACCTTGATGTCATCCGGCGGAAAATCGCGGACCAGATCGACGACCCCCCGCGGAAAGGTCAGCTTGGTCAAGAACGGAAAACGACGCTGATAGGCGCGATCCTGGGCGAAGCTCATCAGCTTGACGCCCGGCGAGCGAATCAGCACCTGGACAACCGGCGCGGTTTCCGCCGCGATGATGAAGGCGGCATCGATACGGCCCTGCTGAAGTTCCTCGGCGGCGCTCAGGCCGGCCAGCGGCACCAGATGATCGTCGGCAGGAATCTCGTTGGCATCCAGCAGCTGCTTGGCCAACTGGCGAACCCCCGAGCCTTCCTGACCGATGGCGATGCGCTTGCCATGCAACTCGGTCAGACGGGTCAGCACCTTGTCGCCACGATAGAACACCCAGACCGGCTCGTAGAACATGCTGCCCAGCGACAACAGGCCGGATTCATCCTCGGCATCCGGATCGTCCTTGGGCGGCACGACACCGCCCTGAACGAAGCCGACCTGCGCTTCATTGCTTTGCAGGCGCGCCAGATTGTCCAGCGACCCGGCCGACGCCTTGACCTCCAGCGTCACGCCGTTTCTGGCCAGAATCGTCGCGTAGCGCTGGGCAAACTGGTAGTAGGCACCGCTTTCGCCGCCCGTCGTGATGACAATTTTCTTGGGCGGCGCCGGTTCGACGAACTGATAGGCGACGACAAAACCAATGCCCGCAATCAGAACAATCCACCACGCCGTCGCGAACAGGTCGCGCAGCGACACCAATCCCGCTTTGATTTTGGCCATCATGGCAGCAGGATGGTGGACCCCGTGGTCTTGCGCGCTTCCAGGTCACGATGGGCCTGAGCGGCATCCTTCAGGGGGTAGGTCTGGTTGACTTCAATGCGCACCTGGCCGGACACCACCATGTCGAACAGCTCGGCGCCCAGCGCGACGAGATCGTCACGCTTCGCGGTGTAACTCGCGATGGTCGGCCGCGTCACGAACAGCGAGCCCTTCAACGACAGCTGAATCAAATCGAGCGGCGGCACCGGGCCGGAAGCGTTGCCGAAAGTCACCATCATGCCCAACGGCCGCAGGCAGTCGAGCGAACCGGCAAATGTGTCCTTGCCTACGCCGTCATAGACCACCGCCACGCCTTCGCCGCCTGTAATTTCGCGGACACGCTGCGGAAAATTCTCGGTGCTGTAGTTGATCACGTGATGGCAGCCATGGGCCATGGCCAGCTCGGCCTTGGCCGGCGAACCCACCGTACCGATCACCGTCGCGCCCAAAGCCCGTGCCCACTGGCAGGCGATCAGTCCGACACCGCCGGCGGCAGCCTGGATCAGTACGGCGTCCCCCGGCTGCACGCGATAGGTCTTGCGCAGCAGGTAGGCGGCCGTCAGGCCTTGCAGCATCATGGCGGCACCGGTTTCGAACGAAATGGCCTCCGGCAGAACCAGCAGCCGATGCGCTGGAAGATTGCGGATGTCGGCGTAAGCGCCAAGCGGCCCGCCGGCATAGGCGACGCGATCGCCAACCTTGACCTCGGTCACGCCCGTGCCCACCGCTTCGACCACGCCCGCGCCCTCCAGGCCGATACCGGACGGCAAGGTGAGCGGATAAAGGCCGGTGCGGTGGTAGACATCGATGTAATTGAGGCCGACCGCATGATGACGAACCGTGGCTTCGCCGGGCGCCGGTGCCGGCAGGTCGACCGCCTCCCAGCGCAGCACGTCCGGGCCACCGGTTTGATGGATGCGAATGGCGTTGGGCATGGCGATCTCCTCTATCTCTGATTGTTTTAGTGAGACAACGAGATTATCACCACGCCGGTCTTCGATCTACCGCAACACGCTTTCGATTTTGTCGGTTTTTCCCGGTTGACCGTGGGCATCGCAGCGCGATTGCCTAGCGGGTGTAATAGCCCACGCCAACCAGGTTATTGCCGACCTTGCGGAACATGGTGTGCTTGTTTTCGACCTGACGCGTCACCGGATTGCGCCAGGCATAGTCAATTTCGCCGCGATCCTTGTCCTTTAACGCGTCGAGCATCTGACGAATGATCGGCTTGCCGTTCGGATCCGTCAGCGCATGGCCATCCGTCCCAACCAGACGCGACGCGACACCGTGGGCGCGAAACTTTCCGTCATCAATGCCGACAACAAATACGTACAGATCGTCTTCGATATAGCCCCCGTTGAGGTCATTGAAAGCAGCCAGCGCCTGAACCGGATCGGCCTGCATCGCACTCACGGCTCGCGCCAGCATCGCCGACGCCTGCTCGGCCGAGGCGCGTGGAATGTAATACCCGACGGCCAGCAGCCGCGTACCGACCTTGGCAAACAACGTGATTTTCCGTTCCGGCTTGTGATGAAGGCGATTCAGCCAGCGATATTCGACCACGCCGGTGTCACTCTTTTTCGCCTTTTCGAGCATGTCATAAAAAAATGGCGTGCCAAACGCATCGCGCATGTTCGACACTTTGCGGCCAATCAGCGCCGACGACGATCCGCCGCTGGCCAGCATGACGCCGTCCGTGCCCAGCACCCAGACATACAGCTCGCCATCCACAAACTCGTCGGAACCATTGAAGGCTGCAAACGCCTCGTCGCCCTGTTGACGATAGCGGATGACCGCGCGCGCCAGCAGCGCCCGGGCGCGCTGCACATCGCTGGCCACGCCCTCATGGGTCACAGGAGCTGCTGGCCCTTCTGCCCGCGCGACGAGCAAGCCCAGCGACAGTACCGCCAGCAGCAGCATGTTGACCATCAAACGCAACTTCACGGTGCCACTCCCTTTCAGTGCCCTGCCACGACGGCGACCTTCATATTGCCAAGGATTCCGGCAGGCCGCTAGACCGGTGTCAGCTTGGCATACGCCAGCGCCAGCCACTTCATGCCGCTGCCGCCGAAATTGATTTGCAGCCGCGCATCGTCGCCACGCCCCTCGGTCGACACGATGACGCCAATGCCGAACTTGGCGTGTTCGACCGTTTGCCCGACACGTAGACCGCCCGCTGCGGCCGGCTCGGCATAGCCACCGCCAAACGAGCCGAAAGCCGGGAAAGCGGCCGCCGACGCAGCCTTCTTGTTCAGCTTGAGCAGCAGGTTTTCAGGAATTTCATCGAGGAAACTCGACGGCATGCAATAACGCGTCTGGCCATGCAACATGCGGGTCTGCGCATAAGTCAGGTAAAGGCGCTGGCGGGTACGCGTCACGGCCACATACATCAGCCGTCGCTCTTCCTCCACCCCATCCTTGCCTTCATTGACCGAGTTTTCGTGCGGGAACAGCCCCTGCTCCAGCCCGGTGATGAACACCACGTCGAACTCCAAGCCCTTGGCGGAATGCACGGACATCAACTGCACCGCCTCCTGCCCCTCGCCGGCCTGATGCTCGCCCGCCTCCAGCGACGCGAGCGTCAGAAAGGAGACCAGCGCGCCGCCTTCACCGATGGCGCCTTCGTCGTCAATAAAGGTGGCGGCGGCGTTGATCAGTTCGTCCAGATTCTCCAGACGATCCTGACCTTCCTTGTCGGTGCGGTAATGCTGGGCCAGGCCGGATTTTTCGATGATGTGTTCGACCATTTCGGGCAACGGCAAGCCATCGGTTTCGATGCGTAGCTGTTCGATCAGCCGGATGAACGCCCCCACCGTTTGCCCGGCCTTGCCGGTCAGCGAGGCGGCCGCGTTGTACAGGCTGGAATTCATCTGATGCGCCGTGGCCTGCAGGTTTTCCAGCGAACGGGCGCCAATGCCGCGGGTTGGAAAATTGACGACACGCAGGAACGCCGTGTCGTCGTCTGGATTGCCCAGCAGGCGCAAATAGGCCAGTGCATGCTTGACCTCCTGCCGCTCGAAGAAGCGCAGGCCGCCGTAAACCTTGTACGGCACATTCTTCGTAAATAGTTCGTTTTCCAGTACCCGCGACTGGGCGTTGGAGCGGTAAAGCAAGGCCATCTGCGTCGGCGACACGCCGTCGCGCACCAGTTCGCGGATTTCCTCGACGATGAAGCGCGCTTCATCGAGATCGGAATAGGCCTCGAAGCAGCGGATCGGCTCGCCCTCGCCGGCATCCGTCCACAAATTCTTGCCCAACCGCTCACGATTGTTTTTAATGATGGCGTTGGCGGCGGTCAGGATATTGCCGTGTGAGCGGTAGTTCTGCTCCAGCCGAATCACATTCTCGCCCGCGTATTCACGCTCGAAGTCGCGCATGTTGCCAACCTCGGCGCCGCGGAAACGGTAAATCGACTGGTCATCATCACCCACCGCAAAGACTTTGGCACCGCCCCCGGCCAGCAATTGCAGCCAGGCATATTGCAGTTTATTGGTGTCCTGCACCTCATCAACCAGGATGTAACGGAAACGATCCTGATAGTGTTTTCGCAAAGGTTCGTTGCGCTGCAACAATTCGTAACAACGCAGCAGCAATTCAGCAAAGTCTACGACCCCTTCGCGGTTGCACTGATTCTCGTACTCGACGTAAAGATCGACACGCTTTTGCGTGTAACTATCGTAAACCTCGGCCTGCGCGGCCCGCACGCCCTGCTCCTTGTGCGCGTTGATGAACTGGCACAATTCACGAGGCGGGTATTTTTCGTCGTCGACATTCAGGTTCTTCAGCAAACGCTTGATCATGGCCAATTGGTCTGCAGAATCAAGTATTTGGAAGGTTTGCGGCAAGCCGGCTTCTCGGTAATGCGCCCGCAACAGGCGGTTGCACAGGCCATGAAAAGTCCCGATCCACATGCCCCGCGTGTTGATGGGCACCAGTGACGACAGGCGCGCCGTCATCTCTTTGGCCGCCTTGTTGGTAAAGGTGACGGCCAGCACACCCTGTGGTCCGACCTGACCGGTCGACATCAGCCAGGCGATACGTGTCGTCAGCACGCGCGTCTTGCCGCTGCCCGCCCCCGCCAAGATCAAGGCGTGGACAGGCGGTAGCGTAACCGCTTGAAGTTGCGGGGTATTCAGATTAGCGAGGAGATCGGACATGAATGCTCAAGGTTAGCCGGGGGACCCCGGTGAAATGGTCGGACCAATTGGTTGCGTTTGTACAACACCCACTACAAAAGTGAGCATTTTTTCACAGAGAAGAGACGGCTGCACACGTATAGTGAACTCAAATATATTGCAGTGCACAAAACTTTAAGCTCACAAGGCTGTCTTACCCGATAAGTAGCTACCGCTGCTTAGCGAATACAGAGAAGGAGAAACAGCATGAATAACATGAACGCACCGAAAATCCTCCCGTGGATCGCCCGCAAGGCTGGCATCACTGACGAACTCGCACTCAAGCTTTGGCGTCGCGCCGTCAGCGAAGCCGAATACCTGACCGGCCAAACCGAAGGTTCTGCCTACTGGGGCTTGGCGATAGATCGCTTCTTGTCCATCGTTGAAGACGAAGTTGGCAAAGTCCAGTCCTACAATCTGACCCCGGCCCCCCAGCTTTCCTGGATGTGGCGTCACCAGTCCCGGATGTCTCTGCTCTCGCTGGCAGCGACGCAGAACGCATACCGATACTGGCAGAACACCTTCGAAAACATCTATCCGCAAAAAAAAGCAGCGTGACCGGGCGACAGTAGTGTAATACCTGCTGACGTGGAGCGTGCAGGCTCCGCGTCAGCGTCCCCCGGTCACGAGTAGTTCAAGCCTGCGACATCAGCCACGCTGATCTCGTTCCGCCTGCAATTACCCAGTACGCCACATCACGGTTCCAGTCGCCACCGGCCCATAGAGGCCAGACTAACCCGCGTGTGGCACGGCACCCTGGCGTAGACCACGCCTTTTCCAGCCAGAGAAGCGCCAAGGCCACGCCTGCGGTCAACCGGAAAATCAGCCGAAAACCCAAAGGCATGCAACCCGCTTCGTCCGCGTCGCCGAGGAGTCGGGATCAACCGGTATAATTCGCGGTTAATCTCCGACTTTCAGCGATAGAACTCAGCACATGCCCATGCAGGACAAATACACCCCGGCCGACATCGAGCGCGCCGCCCAGGCTCACTGGGACAAGACCGGCGCCGCCCGTGCCGTCGAAGACGCCACCAAACCCAAGTACTACTGCCTGTCGATGTTCCCGTACCCGTCAGGCAAGTTGCACATGGGCCACGTCCGCAACTACACCATCGGCGATGTGCTGTCACGGTTCCACAAGATGCAGGGCTTCAACGTCCTGCAACCGATGGGCTGGGACGCCTTCGGCATGCCGGCCGAGAACGCCGCGCTGCAAAACAACGTGCCGCCGGCCGGCTGGACCTACTCCAACATCGATTACATGCGCCAGCAGCTCAAGTCGCTCGGCTTCGCCATCGACTGGGAACGCGAATTCGCCACCTGCACGCCCGAGTATTACCGCTGGGAGCAGTGGCTGTTCACCCGCCTCTACGAAAAGGGCCTCGTTTACAAGAAGCTCGGCACCGTGAACTGGGACCCGGTTGACCACACCGTGCTGGCCAACGAGCAGGTCATCGACGGTCGCGGCTGGCGTTCCGGCGCGCTGATCGAAAAGCGCGAGATCCCCATGTACTACATGAAGATCACCGCCTACGCCGAAGAACTGCTGGCTGAACTCGACAACCTGCCGGGCTGGCCGGAACAGGTCCGCCTGATGCAGAAGAACTGGATCGGCAAGAGCACCGGCGTGCGCTTCGCCTTCCCGCTGGCCGACAATGCCGATGAAAAGCTGTGGGTGTTCACCACCCGCGCCGACACCATCATGGGCGTCACCTTCGTTGCCGTCGCCGCCG
>DAOLIO010000056.1:0-14336 GCA_035328505.1 Azonexus sp. | reverse complement strand
CTCATCACCGGCATTACCGGACAAGACGGCGCCTATCTGGCCGAATTCCTGTTAAAAAAGGGCTACGAAGTCCACGGTATCAAGCGTCGCGCATCGTCGTTCAATACCGACCGAATCGACCACCTCTACCAGGACCCGCACGTCGAAAACAAGAACTTCGTCCTCCACTACGGCGACCTCACCGACGCCACCAATCTGATCCGTATCATCCAGCAGACCCAGCCCGACGAAATCTACAACCTCGGTGCCATGAGCCACGTTGCAGTCAGCTTCGAGTCGCCTGAGTACACCGCCAACGCTGATGGCATGGGCACCCTGCGCATCCTCGAAGCCATCCGCATCCTTGGCCTGGAGAAAAAGACCAAGTTCTATCAGGCCTCCACCAGCGAACTCTACGGACTGGTTCAGGAGATCCCGCAAAAGGAAACAACCCCCTTTTACCCGCGCAGCCCCTATGCCGTAGCCAAGATGTACGCTTACTGGATCACCGTGAATTACCGCGAGGCCTATGGCATTTACGCCTGCAACGGCATCCTGTTCAACCACGAATCACCGCTGCGAGGGGAAACCTTCGTCACCCGCAAGATTACCCGCGCCGTTGCCCGCATGGCGCTCGGCCTGCAAGACTGTCTCTACCTCGGCAATCTGTCCTCCCTGCGTGACTGGGGCCATGCTCGTGACTACGTTGAAATGCAGTGGCTGATGCTGCAGCAGGAACAACCTGAAGATTTCGTTATTGCTACCGGCGTGCAATACAGTGTTCGCCAGTTCGTTGAATTTGCAGCCGCTGAACTGGGTATCCAGTTACGCTGGGAAGGCGAAGGCGAGAATGAAGTTGGCATCGTAGCAGCCGTCACCAACAAGGACGCCAAGGTCAAAGTCGGCGACACCATCGTCAAGATTGACCCGCGCTACTTCCGCCCAACCGAAGTTGAAACGCTCCTCGGTGACCCCACCAAGGCCAAGGAAAAACTCGGCTGGGTACCCAAGACCACGCTGGCCGAACTCGTTCAGGAAATGGTCCAGGCTGACTACACCGCTGCCAAACGCGACGCACTGGTCAAGATGGCCGGTTTTCAGGCATTTGATTACCACGAATAAGCATGGATACGAACGCCAAAATCTACGTTGCCGGGCACCGGGGCATGGTTGGTTCCGCCATTGTGCGCAACCTGCTGGCCAAGGGATGCACCAACATTATTACCCGCACGCATCAGGAACTCGACCTGATCAATCAAGCTGCGGTCGACCGCTTTTTTGCGCAAGAAACGCCAGATTACGTTTTTCTGGCAGCGGCCAAGGTAGGTGGCATCATTGCCAACAATACCTATCCAGCCCAGTTCATCCGTGAAAATCTGGCGATCCAGACCAACATCATCCACGCCGCTTACGTGAACAACGCCAAGCGCCTGATGTTCCTGGGTTCCAGTTGCATCTACCCGCGCCTGGCACCGCAGCCGATGAGCGAAGAATACCTGCTCACCGGCCCGCTGGAGCCCACTAACCGCCCCTATGCACTAGCCAAGATCGCCGGCATCGAAATGTGCTGGAGCTACAACCGCCAATACGGCACCAAATACCTCGCTGTGATGCCAACCAATCTCTACGGCCCCGGCGACAACTACCACCCAGAAAACAGCCACGTTATTCCGGCGCTGATTCGCAAGTTTCATGAAGCCAAGATCGCCAATGCAAAGGAAGTCGTCGTCTGGGGAACCGGAACGCCCAAACGGGAATTCCTCTACAGCGAAGACATGGCCGATGCCTGCGTCTTTCTGAGCAATCTGCCAGATGACAAGTACGAAAGCTTGCTTGGCAGCGATGAATCAAAGAGTGGAAAGTTCGAACCGCCGCTGGTTAACGTGGGAACCGGAAATGATATCAGCATCAATGATTTAGCCGAATTGGTGAAGCAAACAGTCGGTTTTGAAGGCCATATAGTTTTTGACACAAGCAGGCCAGATGGAGCCCCAAGAAAGCTATTGAATGTAGACCTTCTGACACAAGTCGGCTGGAAAGCTGAAACGAAGTTTCTAGATGGCCTGACTCGAGCGTATGAAGCATTTACAAGCTCACAAGGCACTAATTAAATGTATTTTTGTTTTTGCGGATGAAAGATATTGGGTCGCGCAGCCTTACAGCTGTTTTTTGGGGCGCTGGCGGGGCGGTCATTCGACTGCTGCTGCAGTTTGGCTCACAAGTCATACTCGCTCGAATATTGGGGCCTGAACAGTATGGATTATTTGCAATTGGTTCAATCGTCATCAGCTTTAGCAACTTTTTCTCAGATATTGGAATCGCCTACGGGCTAATACAGAAGAATGATGTAAATCCCCGCGATATTCGTTTCGTTTTTACTTGGCAGATTATTCTTGGCACTTTAGTAACCATCGCCATCACTTTCTCGGCTTCAGCAATCGCCGAGTTTTTCGGGGACGTCCGTGCCACAGGTATCGTTCAGGCGCTGGCAATCGTATGTCTCCTCAACGCCTTGGCAGCGCCGTCACTGAATTTACTAAAACGCAAACTTGATTTTCGCCGCATCCAGATTGCTCAAATCAGCAGCTTTGTGGTCGGTTACATGCTAATCGGCATCCCCATGGCCCTCTATGGCACGCAAGCCTGGGCCCTCGTCGCCGCCTGGCTGGCTCAGGCGACGTTATTTCTCATTCTCGCCTATGCCGCTACTCGGCATCCCATCGCACCACTTCTCCGGTACGAAGGTTCTAGAAGCCTCTCTGCCTATGGGGTCACTGTCTTGATGACCAATCTGGTTAATTGGCTCATTAACAACGTGGATCGCGTCATTATCGGGCGCATCTTCTCCAGCCGCGAGATAGGCTTGTATGCAACGACCTATAACATTCTCTATACACCCACAACGTCCCTGCTCGGCATCATTCAGCCGGTCTTTTTCTCGGCAGCCTCCCGTGCCACCCATCAGCCTGACGTCATCGCCGGCAGTTATCGGGCGCTGATTGGGGCAGTGGCCATCTTCATTCTGCCAGCCTTTGTATGTCTCGGCACCGTTTCCGAAACCTTTGTCCTGGCGCTCTACGGTGAGAAATGGAGTGATGCTGCACCACTATTTCGCCCACTGGCATTGGCCATGCCGCTGTTTCTAATCTGGGGCTTTACCACCCCCCTGCTATGGACTGGTGGTTACGCCAGTCGCGAATTTCGGGTTCAGCTGCCCATAGCCTTAATCTGGCTCGTCGCTTGTTGGCTCGCTGCTCAATACTCCGTACTAGCCGTCTGCTGGACCGTACTCGGCCTTTTCATCGTACGTTGCCTCGTGATGGTCATCAGCGCAGTGCGAACACTGAAAATGGACGCCTCCCTCCTGTGGCGCTCCGTTCGCGGCGGAATGATCATCTCCCCGGTCCTCGCGCTGATGCTCTTTGCCCTTGAGTCTGTATGCGGTCGCTTTCCGGCCATTCTTCGGCTTGGCGTGGATGGATTGGCTGGTAGCGTGGGCCTGATGCTTCTCTTGAGGTTATTCCCCGATCTCATCGGCGTCGAGTTGGCACAGTTGCTCCATCGGATATTTGATCGCATCCCCCCAAAAATCGCGCGTCACCTGGCCTTTCTCAGTCGCCCCGGGAGCATTTGATGTCATTTGGCGAACTATTTTTCTACGCGATCTACCTAGGTGCAGCCGTTACGCTGGCTATCGGCGCAGTGCTGGGATTTGGTCTATTTTTGCAGGCCGAACGCAGTTTCGGCCGGGCGATCATTCCAACTTTTGCTCCGCTGATTGCACTGGGCATCGCACTGGGAACACTGACCTCAGGGCGCAACCTGACTTATGCGTCGATCAGTATCGACACCATCAACGCCGGCGGAGAAGGTAGCGGAGGCGGTGTATTTCTAAGAATCATCAGCTTTATCATTGTGGGGCTCTGCGGTGCAAAGATCGTTGGTTTTTTACTCAGTCCGAAAAGCGGTGAAACCGATGGCAAGCCCCTATTTCTCGCATTCGTCTCCTTCTTTATCGCCAATGCTGTACTGAACAGCGCCTTCGGTGCCCACCCCGAATTCATCCACAATACCTTTTACTCCATTATCGTATTCGCCGCAGTTTACGTCGCCCGGCATGAGCCACTGACCGGTACCATCAAATTCGCAAAACTGGCCCTGCTCGCCATGATGCTGCTCAGCCTCGCTTTAGCCATTATCAAACCCCAGTTGGCGATACAACCCAGTTACAAGGGCTGGATTCCCGGGCTATCGATTCGACTCTGGGGTGTTGGCTCCAATCCAAATAGCATTGGACCGCTTGCCCTGTTATTCCTCTTGCTCGAAAACATGCAGCCATCCAAAAGTACCTGGCTGCGGTGGATTGCCATTCTTTCCGCATTCGTCGTATTTGCCCTGGCCCAATCAAAGACAGTCTGGCTGGCTGGCATGGTCGCCGCGGCAATTCTTTTCTGGTATCGGCGCGGCCGAACAGCCAGTGGCAGGATGGATCCGCGACTGGTACTGGCACTGATTGCCCTGCTGCTGGTCGGTACAGTCAGCCTTGCCTTTGTTGACCTCGAACGCATCTGGCACAAAATCACTTTTACGCAAGCTGGCGCTGACATCGCCACCCTTACTGGGCGCGCCCAAATTTGGACAACAGCCATAGACACATGGAAAGCCAACCCCATATTCGGGTACGGCCCATCCGCGTGGGGGCTAGAGCACCGGATCAATATCGCCCTCCCCTTTGCCTTCAGCGCCCACAATCAGCTGCTGCAGTCACTTAGTATGGCGGGCACCATTGGCGGGGTCACTTTGATCGTTTATCTCATACTGCTCGGCGCCGGCTCATTCCGTGCGGCTGCTACCACCCGCGGAATTTCACTGGCGCTCTTTGCCACCATTCTCTTTCGCTGCATGACCGAAGCCCCCCTCACCTTGGGAACGATACTGAACGGAGATTTTCTGACGCACCTCATTCTTTTTGCCATCGTCCTGCACAGCAGCACGTCCCCCAAGCAACAAGAAGCCAATCTACAGAGAACGAATCTCAAGCTCGAAAAAGCGGTGTATCCATGATCATGCCACCCCGCATCTCGGTCGTCATGCCGCTCTACAACAAGGCTCTTTATGTCGCTGAAGCCATACGGTCTGCCCTGAATCAAGATATCCCCGTAACCGAAATCATTGTCATTGACGATGGCTCCACCGACACAGGTCCGGCAGTTGTCGCGAGTATCCCTGACCCACGAATCCGACTCATTACCCAGCCGAATGCGGGCGTATCCGTCGCCAGAAACAATGGGATTTCCGCTGCCACCGGCGACTACATCGCCTTCCTTGACGCCGATGATCGCTACCAGCCGGGCTTTCTGGCTGGAATCACCAAGCTGATCCAGAATTTCCCGCAAGCCGGGATGTTCTGCAGCGCCTACACCTGCTTCTGGTCCGATGACACCCGACGTGACCGCGGTCTCACTAAGGCAGCGGCAGATACAGCTCTCTGCGTACCAGACTTCTACGCGGCCTGGTCAAAATCTGCCTTTACCTACACCAGTGCGATAGTCGTATCCCGAAAACTGTTTGAGAATGCCACCCTGCGCTTCCCGCAAGGTGAAAAGCTTGGGGAGGATCAAGACCTCTGGTTCCGAATCGCCGAAAAAACACCGGTGGCCTACCTGAATACACCGCTGGTCGATTACCGCATGGATGTTCAGGGCAGCGCCACACAAAATCAGACGGTTCTCGACATTCTGCCCTGCTATGCCCGGCTTGGTGAACGACTGGCGAATGGTTCCGTCCCCCCTCGTCTGCGAAAGGGCGCCCGACGCTTGCTGGCCAGCCATATTCTCAATATTGTCCGGGCGAATCTGCAGATGGGATTCTTTCAAAAATCGATCAATTTTCTGGTTGACCGCAGGACTCTCGGAAATCCCTTCTATTTCGTGCGTACCCTCCTGGCTGTTGCCAGCGCTGGACTCAAGACCACCCTCCGGCCATGAAAGCCTCGCTCATCCTTGCCACTCTGGGTCGAACCGACGATGTAGGTATCCTGATCCGCAGTCTGGTCACCCAATCGGACCGGCGCTTCGAATTGTTGGTGGTGGACCAGAACACCGATGACCGCCTGCTTAGATTTATTCACGAAGGTCAAGCCAGCGGGCTCGACATCACGCACCTTCGCCTTGATCGACCCAGCCTTTCCGGCGCCCGCAACCTCGGACTGGCCCACGCCACGGGTGACGTCGTCGCATTCCCAGACGACGACTGCTGGTATGAAAAAGACACCATCAAAGCCATGCTGCAAGCCTTCAGCGAAGACAGTACATGCGACGGCATCATCGGCCAATGGGTCGAACAAGCGCTGGCACAGAACCATCGCCCCAGTCCCGAACAACTCTCCAGTCAGGCATGGCGACGTTTTCGCGGCGGCAATGCCAGCTCCATAACCCTGTTCATCAAGCGAGCACTACTCGTCAGACTTGGTGGCTTTGACGAGCGATTTGGTGTCGGGCGCTGGTACGGCGCCGGAGAAGAAACTGACTTCATCCTTCGCGCGCTATCAAGTGGTGCCACGCTGATCAGCCGCCCCGATATCCGCGTTCACCATCGCTTTTCGACCACCTCTGCCACCAGGCTGCTTGAAGACTGCGGAAATACCCGGAAGCGTGCACGGGGAACTGGCGGCCTCTATGCCAAACATCGCCTCGCCCCCTGGGTGGTCATTCGCGGCCTGATTGCTCCCGTCATCACCCCTCTCACAAAAGGCGACATTCGTAACGCCATCCGTGGATGTTTTGTCTCACTCGGCAGAACCGAAGGCTTCATCAACTGGCGCATGAAGGAAACATCATGAACAAACTGATTGCTCTACTACTTGGCGCCTTCCTTGTCACCTGCACCCATGCAGCCCCTTTACAGGAAACCAACCCAGAAAAAATTCCGCTGCAATATTTTGGTCTGCATATCCATCGCGCCGACGCAGGCACCGCTTGGCCAAATGTAACATTCGGCAGCTGGCGTTTATGGGATGCGTATGTCGGCTGGGCACAGCTGGAACCGACGCAGGGCAAATGGAATTTCTCGAAACTGGACCGCTACGTTGGCATGGCGAAACTAACCCACGTCGAGCTTCTACTACCGCTGGCAATGACGCCAAACTGGGCCTCTGCCCGCCCCAACGAAGCCAGCGCCTATCGCCCTGGCAACTCTGCGGAACCCGCCAACATCGAAGACTGGCAGAACTATGTCGCCACAGTGGGTCAGCGCTACAAAGGGAAGATTCACCAATATGAAATCTGGAACGAGCCAAGCGATCGCAGTCATTACACCGGCGACATCGCCAAGCTCGTCGAACTGACCTGCGAGGCGCACCGTATCCTCAAGAAAATCGACCCAGCCAATATCATTGTCTCCCCCGCTTCAGCCGGGGGCGGGCGACACATTGAATATCTGGATCGCTTTCTGGCTGCGGGGGGGAAAGACTGTGTCGATGTTATCGGTCACCACTTCTATGTATTCCGCTATTCGCCGGAGGCCATGCTTCCACTAATTCGGCAGGTCAAAGCCGTCATGAAAAAAAACGGCATTGCCAACATGCCTTTATGGAACACCGAAACCGGCTGGTGGATTGAAAATGGCGATGGGACGCCAGATCAGCCCATGGTAGCCAAAGGCGGTTGGAAAAAACTGGCGCTCGCGCCGGAAGCAGGCGACTACCTGCAGCACGCCCTAATCCTAGCCAGAGCCGCCGGTGTCGACCGCTTCTATTGGTATGCCTGGGACAATGGAAGTCTGGGGATGATTGAGGCAACCTCCAAGACACCCAAGCCCATGGTTGATACCTGGCGACAAACCGTCGAGCGTCTGCAAAATGCCAGTCAGTTGCAATGCACGCAGATTAGTCAAATGTGGCGTTGTACGTTTGTTCGACAAGACGGCCATAGTGATCAGATTAGCTGGCCAATCCCCAATAATTGATAACGGTCTGAACCTATTAATTTTCGTTGGTGATGTGCCTGAAAGACAATGTATGCCTGTCTGTTACGTAACAAAATTCATTTTACAAACAGGAGTTTTCGAACTATGTCGTCATCCGGATATTCTGCGTTCCCCTACTCTCGATGGCTCAAACGGTCTTTATGATTTTTCGAACGCAGCCTGGCTTCGGGCATCGGAAATGAGCTACGACAGCCAAATCGCGCGTGTTAGCGCGCTGGCATTTTCGGTCTTGAAACAGCCAGGTGCGTCCTATGCGTAAGATTGCCGTGATTCAACGACGCCTCACGCACTATCGCGTTCCCTTTTTTGAAGCGCTCCGGTATGAGCTCTCGAATCGGAATTGCGAGTTGATCCTCGCGCATGGCGATGCCACCGCCGAAGAACGGGGGAAGAATGATGGTGGCTTGTTGGACTGGGCGACCCGTCTGCCGACCCGTTATTTCTTGGGTGGCAAGCTTTGCTGGCAGCCTTTTCAGAAAATACTGACTGGCGTTGATCTGCTTGTCGTTACGTCAGAAAACAAAATGATTTACAACCTCGCCGCTCAGTATTGGCATCACAGCTACAAATTGGGGCTTTGGGGACACGGTGCGAATTTGCAAGGAAACCCATCGAGCCTCCGAGAACGGTTCAAGCGTCGCGTTGCCACCAGGGCTGATTGGTGGTTTGCCTACACCGATATGAGTTTGCCACTCATTGAGCGCACCGGTTTTCCGAATGAACGCGTGACGGTACTGAACAACTCGGTTGATACGGCCGAATTGGCTGCAATGCGTCAACGCGTGAGCCCGGAGGCAACGGAACGACTGAAACATGATCTTGGTCTGGCGGGCCAACATGTTGGCGTTTATGTTGGGTCAATTTATGCCGAGAAGCGCATCGAGTTCATGCTGGATGCCGTGCTCAAAATTCACGATACATTGCCCAGCTTCGAATTCCTTATTTTGGGTTCCGGGCCACAGCAAGCATTGGTTGAGCGGTTTTGTGAGAACAATACTTGGGCCAAGTATCTCGGTGTTCGTAAGGGGCAGGCAAAAGTGGATGCCATGGCACTGGCAAACGTCATGTTGAACCCTGGTGCGGTAGGGTTAACTGTTCTCGATTCGTTTGTTTGCGGCGTGCCAATGTTAACTACAGATTGTGGCTTACACGGCCCCGAAATTGCCTATCTAAATGATGGTGAAAATGGCCTGATGACCGCTAACACCATCGATGCCTATGTGGCCGCAGTGGTCGGCCTGTTAGCAGATGATGAGGCCGTTGCCCGGCTCAGGGCCGGTTGCGAAGCCAGCGCGAGAAAATACACCATCGAAAATATGGCCAGCAATTTTGCCGATGGCGTCGTACGCTGCCTGGAAGCACCCTTTTACCGTGGGCGGGTTGGCTGGTGAAAGTACTCTTTGTTCACAACGCCTATCAGCATAAGGGTGGAGAAGATTCCGTGCTGGAAGCCGAAGGGAGCTTGCTTTCCAATCGCGGCCACGCCGTTGAATATTTCACGCGCCAAAACGACGAGATATCCCAACTATCTCGAGTCAGTGTGGCCATGCAAACGTTTTGGTCATCTCCAGTCGCCAGGGACTTCGAGGCTCGGCTTCGCTCCTTCAAGCCGGATGTGGTGCATGTGCACAATACTTTTCCGCGCATTTCGCCAGCAGTCTATTGGGTGGCTGCCAAGCTCGGTGTTCCAATTGTCCAAACCCTGCATAACTTCCGGCTGATGTGCCCCCAGGCGATGTTTTTGCGGGAAGGCAAAGTCTGTGAAGATTGCCTGGGAAAATTGCCCTGGCGCGGCGCTTTGCGCGGCTGCTACCGGGACTCCAGGTTACAAAGCACAGTTCTGGCGAGCATGGTATCGCTCCATCGCGGTCTGGGAACCTGGCAGAACAAGGTGACCCGTTACATCGCCTTGAATGAATTTTGTAGAAACAAATTTATCGAGGGTGGTTTGCCTGCTGAGCGCATTCTCATCAAGCCAAATTTTGTTGATTTTTTGCCTCCAATTGCCGTTGACCGCAGCGATTTCCTGTTCGTAGGCCGCCTATCGGCTGAGAAGGGTATCGATACCCTAGTTGCAGCTGCCAGCATGGTTCATAGTGCCAAAGTCCATGTGGCGGGTTCGGGGCCGGAGGCTGGCCTGCTTGACGCTGCCTCGAATATAAATGCGTTGGGAGCAAGGTCGCACGATGAGGTGAGAGCACTGATGTGCCACGCGATTGCTCTGGTAATGCCCAGCATTTGGTATGAGACCTTTGGGATGGTGGCGATTGAAGCATTTGCAGCGGGTCTGCCTGTTATTGCCAGTCGTCTTGGTGCCTTGGCTGTACTGATTGAGGATCGAGTGACCGGGCTTCTGTTTGAACCAGGAGACCCTCATTCTCTGGCAGAGGCAATGCGCTGGGCGCTTGAACATCCGGCGGAAATGGCCGCGATGGGCATGGCAGCAAGAGCGAAGTACGAAGCGAATTTCACCGCTGAACAAAATTACCGGCAATTGATGACCATTTATGAGGGGGCAATTGCCGAGATCAAAGGTAGTACGTCATGACCGGGGTAACGCTGAGAAGGACCGGTCGGGTACTGGCCGCCGATATTGATGTGATCGACTGGGACGAGGCTATTGGCCGCATTCACGCGTGGGCTCAGGCTGGCGACAGCCGATATGTGTGCATTACCAATGTTCATTCAGTGGTAACGGCGACGCAGGATACTGCCTTTGGGAAAGTTGTTTGCGAGGCCGATATGGCCACGCCCGACGGGGCGCCGGTTGCCTGGATGTTGCGCAAGCTCGGGTTTGCCGATCAGCAGCGCATCAATGGCCCGGATTTGATGTGGAAGTATTGCGCGCAGGCGAGCCAGCGCGGCGAGTCTATTTTTCTGTACGGCGGTACGGATGAAACTTTGGCGATTTTGCAGCCTAAATTGCTGGCTGCCTTTCCGGGGTTGACGATTGCGGGTTCGATTTCGCCGCCTTTTCGGGCGTTGACCGTGGAAGAGGATGCTGCGGATGTGGCGCGCATGAATGCCTCCGGTGCGGGCACGGTCTGGGTGAGCCTGGGTTGCCCGAAGCAGGAAAAATGGATGGCGGCGCATCGGGGCCGGGTCAATGCGGTGATGATTGGTGTGGGTGCAGCATTTGACTACCACGCCGGCACGATTCAGCGGGCGCCCCTGTGGATGCAGCGTAACGGGCTGGAGTGGCTGCACCGCCTGGCATCGGAGCCGGGACGGTTGTGGAAGCGCTATCTGGTGACCAATACCTTGTTTGTGATTGGCGCGGTCAAGCAGTTGGTCTTGCATCGTGCCCGCTGAAGATTATGGAATGTTTAAGGACGTGAAATGAAGATTACTGTTATCGGCACCGGCTACGTTGGGCTGGTGAGTGGCACCTGTCTGGCCGAAGTGGGCAATGACGTGTTGTGCCTGGATGTTGACCCGGCGAAGATCAAGATTCTTCAAGACGGCGGGATTCCGATTTTTGAGCCGGGCTTGCAGGAGATGGTTCGGCGCAACGTGGCGGCCGGTCGCTTGCACTTCACGACGGATGTGGAGAAGGCGGCGCATTTCGGGACGATTCAGTTCATCGCCGTGGGTACACCGCCGGATGAAGATGGTTCGGCCGATATGCAGTATGTGACGGCGGCTGCGCGCAATATCGGCCGGTTCATGACGGATTACAAGGTGGTCGTGGACAAGAGCACGGTGCCGGTGGGTACTGCGGACAAAGTGAAGGCAGCGATTGCTGACGAACTGCTGCGACGCGGCGTCGACATTCCCTACAGCGTGGTTTCCAATCCGGAGTTTCTGAAGGAAGGTGCCGCGGTGGAAGATTTCATGCGGCCGGATCGTATTGTGGTGGGTGCCGAGGATGAACGCGCCATTCACCTGATGCGCGCGCTGTATGCGCCCTTTCAGCGCAATCATGAACGCTTGATCATTACGGATGTGAAAAGTGCCGAGCTGACCAAGTATGCGGCGAACGCGATGCTGGCGACGCGCATCAGTTTCATGAACGAACTGGCCAATCTGGCGGAGGTTCTGGGTGCCGACATTGAGATGGTCCGCCAGGGCATCGGCTCCGATCCGCGAATTGGCTACCATTTTTTGTATCCGGGCTGCGGCTATGGTGGCTCCTGCTTTCCGAAGGATGTCAAAGCGCTGATCCAGACGGCCAAGGACGATGCCGGCATTACCTTGAAGGTGCTGAGCGCCGTCGAGGAAGCAAACGACGGACAAAAACATATTCTGGGCCGCAAAATCAAAGCACGTTTTGGTGATTTGCGTGGCAAGCATTTTGCGCTGTGGGGCCTTGCCTTCAAGCCCAATACAGACGATATGCGCGAAGCACCGAGTCGCGAATTGATAGCCGATCTTTTCGCGGCGGGTGCCACGGTGACGGCATATGACCCAGTGGCCATGCATGAGACTCAGCGGATTTTTGGTGACGATCAGCGGCTGCAGTATGCCGAGACACCGATGAATGCGCTCAAGGGCGCCGATGCCCTGGTCATCGTCACGGAATGGAAGGAATTCCGTAGCCCGGACTTTACGGAAATCAAACAGGCGCTCAAGGCTCCGGTGATTTTTGACGGGCGCAATCTGTACGATCCGAAGTTCGTTCGCGAACAAGGCATCGAATATTTTGCGATCGGGCGGTGAGGTAACCATGGCTAAAGGCATGATTCTGGCCGCCGGCCAGGGAACACGTGTTCGCCCGCTCACCAAGGATTGGCCAAAGCCGATGGTGCCGATTCTCGGCAAGCCGGTGATGGAATACCTGATCGAGCACCTTGCCCGCTACGGGATCACCGAGATCATGGTCAATGTGGCGTATCACCATCGAAAGATTGAAGAGTATTTCGGTGACGGCCGGCGTTGGGGGGTCAATATCGGATATTCGTTCGAGGGTGTTTACGATCATGGCGATATCCTGCCCAAGCCCAAGGGCTCGGCCGGTGGCATGAAGGCCATCCAGGATTTCAGCGGGTTCTTTGATGAGACGACGCTGGTCATGTGCGGCGATGCAATTATCGATCTTGATATCGGTGCAGCCTTGTTCGAGCACCGGAGCAAAGGCGCTTTGGCGAGCGTCGTTGCACTGGAGGTTGCCAATGACCAGGTTCAGAATTACGGCATTGTGGTGACCGACAGCGATGGCAAGGTGGAGTCATTCCAGGAAAAGCCGTCGCCGAAAAATGCCAAATCCAATCTGGCCAGCACCGGCATCTATATTTTTGAACCACAGGTGCTAGATCTGGTGCCGTCCGGCGTCGACTTTGACATCGGTAGTCAACTCTTTCCCTTGCTGGCTGAAAAAGGCTTGCCGTTCTACGCGCAAAGTCGATTTTTCAACTGGATCGACATTGGCCGCTTGACGGATTACTGGTCTGTTTTGCAACGCATATTGAAAGGTGAAATTGCCCAGATGGATATGCCGGGCAAGGAAATCCAGCCGGGTGTCTGGGTCGGGCCCAATACGTCCATTAATTGGGATAGCGCCAAGATCGTCGGCCCCGTCTATATTGGTTCCAGCGTCAAGATTGAGCCGGGTTGTTCGGTAATTGGCCCGGCCTGGATTGGCCACGGGAGCCATTTGCGCCGAGGCGCCAAGGTCATCCGCAGCATTTTGTTTGAGTACACGCGGATTGGCGAAGGGATGGTGTTTTCGGAGATGATTGTTTCCCCTCGATATTGCGTAGACCGCTGCGGTGACACCACGTATGTCGGTGACGACCGTTGCAATTTGCGCTGGGGCGATGCGAGAGGATAAATTGACTGTTTGTTGGTGCAAAAAATCCAATTCAAGCCTTGCAACCATATCGTTTTATGACAAGCTACCGAAATCCCGCGTCTTGTACAGGTAGCCATTAAGGAGTCCCCATGATTTTAGTGACCGGCGCCGCTGGTTTCATTGGCAGCAATTTTGTCCTCGACTGGCTGGCCCAGTCCGACGAACCCGTCATCAACCTCGATGACCTGACCTACGCCGGCAATCTGGAGAACCTCGCCTCGCTCGACGGCGATGCAAGGCATGTGTTCGTCAAAGGCAGCATTGGCGACTTTGACCTCGTCGCCCGACTGCTGGCCGAGCACCAGCCGCGTGCCGTCGTCAATTTTGCGGCTGAATCGCATGTTGACCGTAGCATTCACGGGCCGGAAGACTTCATCCAGACCAATATCGTCGGTACCTTCCGCCTGCTTGAGGCCGTACGTGCCTACTACGGTCAACTCGAAAAAACGGCCAAAAACGAATTCCGTTTCCTCCACGTCTCCACAGACGAAGTCTACGGATCGCTGGACAAGGATGCCCCGGCCTTTACTGAAAAACACCAGTACGAACCGAACAGCCCCTACTCGGCCAGCAAGGCGGC
>DAOLIO010000055.1:0-14441 GCA_035328505.1 Azonexus sp. | reverse complement strand
TAAACCTTGCGGGAATTGGGCAACGGCTGGACTGCGGCCTCGTCGACATGGGCGTTGGCGGCGAGGAATTGTTCTTTGGCGTTCATGGTGGCTCCGTGCGTAGTTGCAACGGGTAAGACGGGCAGGGAGCGATCTGGTTCCAACGGCAGAGTTCGTTTCCCTACGACGGCATGACCCGGTCAGGTTCGAAGGGTATTTCTCAGTCGCCCGACACGGCCGACACCCCTAACGAGAGGCTGCAAGTTACTGGAAATACAGGCAAAATGCAAGGAATGGCAAAATTCACTCAAGGTTTTCAGATTTCGGCCGAAATATTGTCGACAAGCTGCAGAATCCAAAAAGAAAACGAGGGAACCAAGATGCGCTTACTGATGATCATCGGCATGCTCGCCGCGCTGCCGTGGGGGGCAGCCTTGGCGGCGCCAACCTGGCAAACCATTTCTTCAGAACCCGGCAAGCGCATTGAAATTGACCGCACCAATTTGAAGCGGGAAGGCAGCGTCGTTCAAGCGCTGGGCCGCGTAGTGCTGGATAAGGAGTTGATCGACGGACGCTCTGGTGCGCCTTATCGCGTCATTGAAGCGACGACTCGATACGATTGCGCCACCCGTAGCGCCAATACGATCAAGCGCACGCTCAAGAAAAACGAAAACGATATCGTTCGCGAAGAAGAGCCGAAGGGCATCGAACTCCCGGTGCGGACCGGCACACTGGACGACAAAGTCCTGCGCGAAGTATGTCGCCCGCCCAAGGACACACAGGTCGAGTTGGCCAAGAAGGCCAATGAAGCCGCCGGGGAACTCAAAGCCGCCAACGATGCGTTGCTGAAGAAGGAATTGGCCAAGGCCGAAAAGCCGAAAAGCATCAAGGTGGCCGAAGCCGGACATGGCGCCGCAGCGGCCAAGGAGGAGAAGGATACCGAACACGCGGCCATTCCTTCCATTCGACCCAACCTCAAGGCCGTCGCCGAAGCAGCCAAAGAGCCCAAAGCGCCGGCGCCACCGCCAGCCACCCGCGAAATCGCGCCAGCAAAACCATCGACCGTCGTTGTGCATACCACTAGCCATGCACCGGTTCGCAAAGCGAGAAAAACGCCGAAATCAGAAGGCTACATGCTGGAACTGGCCCAGACCGAGCCAGCCGTACAGCATGCCAATATTCACTGGGATTACGAAGGTCCCGGCGGGCCTGACAACTGGTCCAATCTCAGCCCGAACAACAAGTCCTGCGCCATCGGCCAGCGCCAATCACCAATCGACATCAAGGACGGCATCAAGGTCGATCTGGAGCCGATCAAGTTCAACTATCGTCCGTCGACGTTCCGCATCATCGATAACGGCCATACCGTTCAGGTCGAGGTTGGTGAGAATTCGATATCGCTGACGGGCAAGACTTATGAACTCGTCCAGTTCCATTTCCACCGCCCATCCGAGGAAAAGGTCAATGGCCAGCGTTTCGACATGGTCGTCCATCTGGTACACAAATCGGATGATGGGCAGTTGGCCGTGGTCGCCGTGTTACTCGAACGCGGGAACGAAAATCCGTTCATCCAGACGCTATGGAACAACCTGCCACTGGAGAAAAACCTGCCGGTTGCTCCGCCGACCACCCTGATTGATCTCAATACCCTGCTGCCGGCGGCCCGTAACTACTACACCTACATGGGCTCGCTGACCACACCGCCTTGCTCCGAAGGCGTACTGTGGCTGGTCATGAAACAGCCGGTTCAGGTATCCCCTGACCAGATCAACATCTTCAGCCGACTCTACAGAAACAACGCCCGCCCGATCCAGCCAGCCGGCGGCCGACTGATCAAGGAAGGTCGTTGACCGAAAAGCCGGGGCGATGGTAACTTAATGACCGACAAGTCATTAAGTTAGCCACCAGCAATGCTCGCCCCCCGGAAACGCCGCAAGGAAGCCCGCCCCGCCGAACTGCTTGAAGCAGCGCTTGGCTTGTTCGTCGAAAAAGGCTTTACCGCCACCCGTCTTGAAGATGTTGCGGCCCGCGCCGGCGTTTCGAAGGGCACGCTGTATCTCTACTTTGAAAACAAGGATGCACTGTTCAAGGCGGTAATTCAGGAAGGGATCATTCCCGTCATCGCCGAAAATGAGGCGATTGCGGCCCGGCATACCGGATGCAGCTTCGCGTTGCTGGAGATACTGCTCGACAACTGGTGGTCAAAAATCGGCCAGACCGCTTTTGCGGGCATCCCCAAACTGATGGTTGCCGAGGCTAGAAATTTTCCGGATCTGGCACGCTTTTATTACGAAAATGTCATCAGTCGGGGACGGGGACTGGTGGGTTTCGCTTTGCGGCGCGGCATGGAGAGTGGTGAATTTCGTTCGATGGATGTCGAAACCACCATCGACGTCATCATTGCCCCCATCCTGATGCTGTTGATCTGGCGCTATTCCATGAGTTGCTGCCAGAACAGCGAGAGCGATCCGCAGCTATATTTGCGTATCCACATGGATCTTTTGCGGCAGGGTTTGCGCAAGACGGAAAATGAGACTCAGGTATAATTTTGTTTTGTCGGAATCAATATATTAGCCTGTGCTAATATTTAGCCTGCGGAGACACACATGAACATCGAGCAAGCACGTTTCAACATGATCGAACAGCAGATCCGTCCATGGGATGTTCTGGATCCGCAGGTTCTCGACCTCCTATTCGTCGTCAAGCGCGAAGATTTCGTGCCGCCCGCCTATCGCAACCTGGCTTTTGCCGACATGGAAATTCCTCTCGGTGGCGGTCAGCAAATGCTGGCCCCGAAGATCGAAGCCAAAATGCTGCAGGAACTTGGCCTCAAGAAAACCGACAAGGTTCTTGAAATCGGCACCGGCAGTGGCTACATGGCGGCCCTGTTGGCCGCCCGTGCCGACCACGTAGTAACCGTCGAAACCCGCCCGGAATTGATCGAAATGGCCAAGCAAAATTTCGAACGCGCCGGCATTACCAATATCACCGTTGAACGTGGCGATGGCGCCAAGGGCTGGGCGCAACGCGGCCCTTACGACGCCATTGTCGTTTCCGGCTCACTTCCGGCTGTTCCGGATGCCTTGCTCAAGCAGTTGCGTGTCGGTGGCAAACTGGCCGTTGTGGTTGGCGAAGCACCGGTCATGGAAGCCCAGTTGATTACCTGTACGGCCGACGGCATCTACAACACGGTCAACCTCTTTGAAACAGTGATTCCCGCACTCGACGGCGTCGAGGTCAAGGGAAGCTTCACCTTCTGATGCAACAGGTCAGAGCCAGACAGCTTGCGGAATGGCTAGCGGATGAAAGCCGGCCAGATCCGGTGCTGCTTGATGTGCGGGAGTTGGCCGAGCTGGAAATCTGCCAAATCGAAGGCTCACAGCATATTCCCATGCACCTGATTCCGATGCGTTGCGCTGAAATTGACGCGGCGCGTGATGTGGTCGTTATTTGTCATCATGGCGGGCGCAGCATGCAGGTCGCCATGTTTCTCGAGCGAAACGGCTTTGATGCCGTCTATAACCTGATGGGCGGCGTCGAGGCCTGGGCCGGCGAAGTCGACCCAGGCATGCGTCGTTACTGAGGATGGCATGAAAAAAATCGCCTGGCTGATCGTTTCTCCCTTGCTGGCTTCGCCGCTCTTCGCGGCAGATCTGATGCAGGTCTATCGTGATGCCCAGGACAACGACCCCACATTTGCAGCGGCCCGCGCAACACTGGACGCCGGCCAGGAAAAAATGCCACAGGCCCGGGCTGGCCTGTTGCCCAGTCTGACGCTCTCGGGCAATACCGTCTGGAACAAGAACGAAATCAGCACGCACAATGGTCCGACCATTGCCAAACCGAATTACAACGCCAACGGCTACCAGCTGACACTGACCCAACCGCTGTTTCGCTGGCAGAACTGGGTTTCATACGGCCAGTCAAAACTGCAGGTGGCGCAAGCTGAAGCGAACTTCGTCCAGGCCCGACAGGATCTGATCCTGCGCGTGTCGCAGGCTTATTTTGACGCCATCTATGCGGTCGAAAATCTCAAGGCGGTGCAGGCGAACAAGATCGCGATCACCCAGCAACTGGAATCTGCCAAGAAGAATTTCGAGGTCGGCACGGCGACCATCACCGATACGCATGAAGCACAGGCGCGCTACGATCTGGCGGTTGCGCAGGAAATTGCCGCCGAAAGCGATGTCGAGATCAGGCAGCATGCGCTGCAAGCGATCATCGGCAAGGTCCCGGGCCCACTCGCCAGCACGCGCAAGGATGCAGAGCTGACCACCCCGCAACCGAATGACATGAACCAATGGGTTGCTGCCGCTGAAAAAGACAGCATCAGCGTTCAAATCCAGCAAGCCATCGCGGACATTGCCGCCAGCGAAGTCGACAAGCAGCGCGCCGGCCACTATCCGACGGTGGACCTGGTGGCCAATCAGGGACACTCCAAATCGTTCGCCTCGACCTACGGTCTTTATGACACCGATTACCAAAACATTGGCATTCAGGTAAATATTCCGCTTTATCAGGGCGGACTCACCGTTTCTCGCGAACGCGAGGCGGCGGCCAATCGAATGGCCGCGCAATCCGGCCTCGATGCCGCACGACGCGGCGCGGCGCTGTCGGCTCGCCAGTATTATCTCGGCGTGGCCAATGGCCTGGCCCAGGTCAGGGCATTGAAGGCGGCGCTGGTTTCATCGCAATCAGCCCTCGAATCGAACAAGCTGGGTTACGAAGTGGGCGTGCGCATCAACATCGACGTACTGAATGCCGAAAACCAGGTCTATGTCACCCGCCGCGATCTGGCCAAAGCGACTTTAGACACGCTGATGGCACAGCTGCGCCTGAAGGCATCGACCGGCGCTCTGGGCGAAGAAGATGTCGCCCAGATCAACGCCCTGCTCGACCCGTCCACCGCGCAATAAGCGCCAAGATGCGCTGGGTCGCACCCTGATGGGTGCGGGCAAATGTTCTGGCGACGGAACGCATGGTCGATAATTCCGTTTTTTGGCTAAAAATCTGGTTGACCGTGGACGCCAGCATGGCCGGGCTATCGACGCGCTGTGCCGCACCGGCAGCAATCGCATCCTCCGTCGCCTGCTTGAAATTGAAGGTATGCGGCCCGATCAGCACCGGACAACCGCAAGCTGCTGCTTCAATCAGATTCTGCCCGCCCAATGGCAGCAAACTGCCACCGATGAAAGCCAGATCAGCCAGCGCGTAGTAGGCGACCATTTCACCCATGCTGTCCCCCAGCCAGATCTGCGTGTCAGCAGTGGGCATCGTCACGCTGCGACGGGCAAATCGCAGTCCCTCGCTTTGCAACAAAGCGGCCACCTCGTCGAAACGCTGCGGATGGCGCGGCACCAGTACGAGCAAGGCATCAGGGACCGTCACGCAACGCCATGCCTCGAGCAGCAACGGCTCTTCGCCCTCACGTGTACTGGCCGCGAGCCAGACCGGCCGGTTGCCCACGACCTTTTTCCAATCACCGCCCAGCGCAATTTTGTCAGCAGACGGCGTGACATCAAATTTCAGATTGCCACACACCTCGACCGGGCTTGCCCCAAGGCCGGCCAAGCGTTCGGCGTCGCCAGGGGTCTGCGCGGCAACACCGGCCAATGCGGAAAACGCCGGTCGCACCAGCGCCGAAAAGCGACCGTAACCGCGGGCCGAACGCGCCGATAGCCGGGCATTGGCAAGGACCATCGGCACATGGCGGCGCTTGGCGCCGGCCAGAAGATTTGGCCAGATTTCTGTTTCCATCAACACACCGACATCCGGGGAAAAATGGCGAAGAAACCGGTCGACCGCATCCGGATAATCATAGGGAAGATAGGCCTGAATCACCTTGTCGCCATAAACCTGCCGCCCTGCCTCACGGCCGGTCGGCGTCATGCCGGTCAGCAGGATGCGATGATCCGGCCAGCCGGTCAGCAAGCCTTCGATCAAGGGTTGGGCGGCTCGGGTTTCGCCCACGGAAACGGCATGCACCCAAATCAGCTTTGGGTGGGTCGATTGGCGGTAGAAACCATAACGCTCACCAATATTCTGCAGGTATTCCGGCTGCTTTCGGCCACGCCAAAGCAGCCGAACCCAGATCAGCGGGGTAATCAGATACAGCAACAGCGAATACGCAAACCGCGCCATCAGCTCAGTGCCAACTGCAAGTCGGCCAGTACCGCCGCCGCTGACGGAATCTGGTTCTTGCCACCCAAATTGCGATAAAACCCGGCACCGAGAACCCCGGTCAGGCCGGGATCCGTCGCGGTATAAAGGGCAATGGTCGGGACCTTGAGCGCAACGGCCAGATGCGTCAACCCGGTATCGACCCCGACGGCTGCACGCCCCCCCGCCAGCAGGGAGGCAAGCGCCGGAATAGTCATCGGCGGTGCCGAAATGCCGCCCGGGATGCCGGCCGCGATGCGACTGGCCCGTTCGCGTTCAACGCTGCTGCCACCGGGCAATACCACACCATAGCCAAGCGAATTGAGTTGCAGCCCCAAAGCCAGCCAGTTTGGCTCCGGCCACAGTTTGTCGTCGCGGCTTGTGGCCGTCAGAAAGACAACGTAGGGTCGGTGCGGCAACCAGTCGAATTTCGTGTCGGCCACCTGAATGCCGTAGTCCGCGTCGCCCTGCAACGTATATCCCAGCGCGGCCGCCGCCAATTGACGATTGCGTACTACCGCATGCAAGTCGCGAGCAACCCTGAAACGCCGGTCATAGAAGCGGGCGGCGGCAGGCTCGCGCGCCGATTCCGCCGCGTAGCCCAGCACCGGTCCGCGTGCCTGGCAAGCGAGCAGGGCACTCTTCAGCAAGCCCTGGGTATCAATGATCGCATCGTAGGACGATGCCTGCAGTCGGCGGCGGGCATCAGCCAGATCCCGCCAGGTAGCCGCCTTCAGTAAATGCTTGCGCCAACGCCGGACAGCCACCGGGATGATTTCCTGAACGCCCGGATGCAAACGCGGTATGGCCGCGAAGCTTTCTTCGGCACACCAGTCAATGACGGCATCCGGAAAGTGACTTTTGATGTCACTGACTACCGGCAAGTTATGGATAACATCGCCGAGCGAGGAAGTTTTCACGATCAAAATACGCATCGGCGGATAAAATTAGCACTTTCGAAACACTCATTATAAATGCCAGCCTCGTCTAAGCTGCTGTCTGATGCGATCATCGTCCGCTCTGCTGCGCCGATCAGGCACCGCCGGTACGCCCATCTGCAATGCCGTCAGCCGCTTGCCGCGCCATGAATCACACCAAGATCAACGAATGTCATAAACATGATGCTGCGCTACGATAAAATCTCCGTCATTTCATCTGAGGTAGTCCTGTGAAAATTCTTGTTACCGGCGCTGCCGGCTTCATCGGCTCGACTGCCACGCTGCGCCTGCTGGCCCGTGGTGACGAAGTGGTTGGATTGGACAACCTGAACGATTATTACGAAGTCTCGCTCAAGGAAAACCGCCTCAAGCGCCTCACCGCCTTGCCCGGCTTCCGCTTCGTCAAGCTCGACGTGGCCGATCGTGCCGGCATGGACAAGCTTTTTGCCGACGAGAAATTCGACAAGGTCATCCACCTTGCCGCGCAGGCCGGCGTCCGTTATTCGCTGCAAAATCCACACGCCTACATCGAGAGTAATATTGTCGGCTTCACCAACATTCTCGAAGGTTGCCGCCACAACAAGGTGCAGCATCTGGTCTACGCCTCCAGTTCGAGCGTTTATGGCGGCAACACCAAGATGCCGTTCTCCGAACACGACAGCGTGGATCACCCGGTCAGCCTCTATGCGGCAAGCAAAAAGGCCAACGAACTGATGGCACACACCTATAGCCACCTGTTCGGCCTGCCGACGACGGGCCTGCGCTTCTTTACCGTCTATGGCCCGTGGGGTCGTCCGGACATGGCGCTATTCCTGTTCACCAAGGCCATCCTTGAAGGCCGGGCGATCGACGTTTTCAACTACGGCAACATGCAGCGCGATTTCACCTACGTCGACGACATCGTCGAAGGCGTCATTCGCGTGCTGGACAAGAACGCTGCGGTCAACCGGGAATATGATCCAATTTCCGCAGATCCGGCGACCAGCAATGCGCCGTACCGAGTGTTCAACATCGGCAACAACAATCCGGTTCCATTGCTCGATTTCATCGGTGCCATCGAAAAGGCGCTCGGCATGACCGCAGAAAAGCGCCTGTTGCCCCTGCAGGATGGCGATGTACCCGCCACCTACGCCAACACCGATCTACTGAACGACTGGGTCGGTTTCGTCCCAGGCACCCCTATCCAGGAAGGCGTCAGCCGATTCATTGCCTGGTACCGTGATTATTACAAGGTTTAAGGATTCGTTATGTGCGGCATCGTCGCGGCAGCAGCCGGCAACAACATTGTTCCCGTTCTTGTCGAGGGCTTGAAGAAGCTTGAGTATCGAGGCTACGACTCAGCCGGTCTGGCCGTCATTGAAGCCGGCAGCATTGCACGCGTGCGCTCGGTCGGTCGTGTTGCAGAACTGGAAGCCGCGTCTGCCCACACACAATCCGTCACCGGCATTGCCCACACCCGCTGGGCGACCCATGGTGTGCCATCCGAACGTAACGCACACCCACATGTTTCCGGCACCATTGCCGTCGTCCACAATGGCATTATCGAAAACTACGAGTCGCTGCGCAGCGAACTGACCGCGCAAGGTTATGTTTTCACCTCGGATACTGATACCGAAAGCATCGCCCACCTGATCCAGGCTACGCTAAAAATTGAGCCTGACCTCTTCAGGGCCGTACAACTCGCCTGCCAGCGCCTAGTCGGCGCCTACGCCATTGCCGTCGTCGACCACACTCAGCCAGGCAAGGTCATCGTCGCCCGCGAAGGCTCGCCACTATTGCTGGGCGTCTCTGACACCGGCAACTACGCAGCATCCGATGCCTCGGCCCTGTTGCAAGTCACCCGCAACATGGTTTATCTGGAAAACGGCGACATTGCCGAATTGACCGCCAGCAAGGTCAGGATCACCCGTCTCGACGGCACCCCGGTTGACCGTCCTGTGCATGTTTCCCAGCTCTCGGCTGCCGCCGTAGAACTCGGTAATTATCAGCACTACATGCAGAAGGAAATCTTCGAGCAGCCGGAGGCACTGGCCAACACGCTTGAAATCGTCGGTGGCAGCAAGACCATCCAGCCCGGCATATTCGGCGCCGACGCTGCCAATCTGCTGGCCGATATAGACTCGATCCTCATACTTGCCTGCGGCACCAGCAGCCACTCCGGCTTTACCGCCCGCTACTGGCTTGAATCGATTGCCGGCGTGCCATGCAATGTGGAAATCGCCAGCGAATACCGCTATCGCACCTCGGTGCCCAATCCGCGCCAGCTGATCGTTGCCATCTCCCAATCCGGCGAAACCGCCGACACGCTGGCGGCACTGCGCCATGCCAAGTCGCTCGGCCAGATGAAAACCCTGGCCATCTGCAACGTACCGGAATCGGCCATCGTCCGCGAATGCGCGCTGCGCTTCATCACCCGCGCCGGGCCGGAAATCGGGGTTGCCTCAACCAAGGCCTTTACCACCCAGCTTGCTGCGCTATTTCTGCTGACCCTGGTCGCCGCCAAGGTCAAGGGTCGCCTCAGCAATGAACAGGAAGCAACTTATATTCACCAGTTGCGCCACCTGCCAGTTGCGGTCAACAAAGTGCTCGAGCTCGAAGACGAAATCAAGGTCTGGGCCCAGCGATTTGCCGACAAGCATCACGCGCTCTTCCTCGGTCGCGGTCGTCACTACCCGATCGCCATGGAAGGCGCGCTCAAACTCAAGGAAATTTCCTACATTCACGCCGAAGCCTACCCCGCCGGCGAGCTCAAGCACGGCCCACTGGCACTGGTCGATGCAAAGATGCCCGTGATTTCCGTCGCGCCGAACGACCTGTTGCTCGACAAACTGAAATCGAATCTCAAGGAAGTTCAGGCGCGTGGCGGCGAACTCTACGTCTTTGCCGATGCCGACTCGGAAATTCAGGAATCGGAAGGCGTGCATATCCTGCGCCTGCCGGAACATTACGGCGAGCTGTCACCAATCCTGCACGTCATTCCGCTTCAGCTGCTCTCGTACCATGTTGCACTCGTCAAGGGCACCGATGTGGACAAGCCACGCAATCTGGCCAAATCGGTCACGGTCGAATAGCGCAGCCGGGGAAATATTTTGATTTCGTCCGTTTTTTCCGGTTGACCGCGGCCATGGCCACGTACGCCATTGGCGACATCCAGGGCTGCTATGACTCGCTGCAGCGACTGCTTGAGGTCTGCGCCTTTGATCCGAGCACCGATCGCCTGTGGCTGGTCGGTGACCTGGTCAATCGCGGGCCGAAATCGCTGGCAACACTGCGCCTGATCAAATCCTTGGGATCCTCGGCGATCACCGTCCTGGGCAACCATGATCTCTACCTGCTGATGGTTGCGGAGGGCGGCGCCAAGTTCCGCGGCAAGGACGATACGCTGCAGGAAATTTTCGATGCGCCGGACTGCGCAGAATTGCTCGACTGGCTACGCCATCAACCCATTTGCCACACCGAAGGCGAATACTGCCTGGTGCACGCCGGCCTGCTCCCGCAATGGACCGCAAGCCGCGCCCGGGAACTGGCTCGCGAAGTCGAGGCCGCCCTGCAAGGCAAGGACTTCCGCAAGTTCATCCAGAACCTGTGGGGGAGCGAACCTGCCGGCTGGTCGGACGATCTGAAAGGCTGGCCACGGTTGCGCGTCATCGTCAATGCCATGACCCGGATGCGCTTCTGCACCCCCAAAGGCATCATGGAATTCAAGGTCAAAGGTAAAATCGCCAATGCCCCCAAGGGCCATCTACCCTGGTTCGATCTGCCAGGCCGGAAAAGCACCGATTCCGTCCTGGTCACCGGCCACTGGTCGGCGCTGGGCCTGAAAATTACACCAAACTTGCTGGCGCTGGATTCCGGATGTCTGTGGGGAGGCCATCTGACGGCCGTTCGCCTGGAAGACCGCCAAATTTTTCAGGTGGATTGCTCACCAACGGAAGCCCTGCCGCCAAAGCGATAGCTTCACGTGCTTCGACTGCCACCTGCTTGCGGTCCTCACCATTCAACCCCCGCAAGGGCGTCGTCACTAGTCGGGCAATCAGGCGTTTTCGCCCCAGAATCGCCGCCGTACATTGACCCATCGAAATATCACCATCGTAACGCGGCGCCAAGCTGCGCTGACCATCCAGCTCCCAGTAGGAAATCGCTACCGGCAATACCGGCCGCCCGGCCGCCAACGCCGGTTGAATCAGCGCTGCATGAAAATGCAGCAGGCTTCGGCCATCGGTGGTGGTGCCTTCGGGGAAAACAGCCACATGCTTCCCTTTGTCGAGAATCCGGGCAACCTGCTCGTTGATCACCTTGGCGTGGCCGCGACTACCTCGCCGTAGAAAGACAGTATCGTTCTTCGCAGCCAGCCATCCGATCAACGGCCAGTGACGTACTTCTTCCTTGGACACAAAAGCAGCCGGCAAGGCTGCATTGATCACGTAGATGTCGATCCACGAAATATGATTGGCAACAATCAGTGCGCCGGGAACGGCATGCGTCAGATCGGCCTCGACCTCAACGCCAAGCGCATCCAGCAACGCCGCCGACCAAGTGGCTTTCAGGGCGAGCCGCTGTCGCTCACTGCACAGTGGAAACACGCACAGTGAAAAAAGTACGCCGCTGATGACCAGCAGGGCAATACGAAAAATCCGGAAAGCGCGAATGGCTATATTCGTCTGGCTCAGTCTTCTTACCCCAGGTAATGCTTGGCATAACGGCCCGAAACCTTGGCCATCGGCATCAGAATCGGCAGGTCAGCGGTATTGAAATCAGGATCCCATGCCGGCTCACCGCAAATCCACGCCCCAGCCCGCAGGTAACCTTTGATCAATGGCGGCGTCTCAGCCGGATGATCCTGCTGCAAGGCAGCCAATGGTAGCGGACACCGCGGGAAGACGCGGTATTCCTGCGGACCAAGATGATCGACAGCCAAACGATTATACAAGCTGGCCGCGGCGTGCCCGCCATCAGCCATGCTGATCGAGGCGCAGCCCATCAGATAATCATAGCTGTTCTCGACCATGAACTGAGCAAGGCCAGACCATAGCAGGGTAATCGTTGCGCCAGTGCGGTAGTCAGGATGCACGCAGGAACGACCGATTTCCACCAAACGGGAGCGCAGATGCTGCAGACGAGTCAGATCGAACTCATTTTCGGAGTAGTAACCAACCTGGCGGGCATTTTCAGGGGTCAGAATACGGTATGTACCGACAATTTCGCTGCTTTGGGTGTCGCGTACGACCAGATGCTGGCAGTACGGGTCATAAATATCGTGATCTACCCCGGGGGTACGACTCGGCAGATTGGCCCCCATTTCACCGGCAAACACACGGTAGCGCAGACGCTGTGCTTCGAGAATATCACTCTGGCTGCGGGCAAAACCCACGGCCAGACTCTTCTTTTCGGGACGGCTTCGACCCGCAGTCTTATGGACATTTTCCATCTTCGTTCTCCTTGTATTCGTGGAGAACAAGTCTGGATCAAGGTTGTTACAAGCGCTTTGCCCGAAGATGACAGCGATATTTCACGTCACAAATGCTTACCAGGGCAATACCCCAAATGCCTTGCGATAACGCTCGGCGATTTCTTCACGACTCGGCTGATGATTCTGGCCGCCACGATGAGCAATCTTGATCGAACCCATCACGGCGGCAAGACGCCCCGTGGTCAGCCAGTCAAAGCCATTCGCAATCCCGTACAGCAAACCGGAACGGTAGGCATCGCCACAGCCCGTCGGATCGAGAATCTGATCGGCCGCAACACAGGGGATATCATGGCGAACACCATCAGCGTAAATTTCAGAGCCTTCGCCACCGCGCGTCACAATCAGCGCCTTCAAACTGCCGGCAAGCTGCTCAAGGCTTCGACCAGTACGGTCGCACAGCAGCTTGGCCTCGTAGTCGTTAAAGCACGCGTAATCCGCCAACTGGATGAAATCGAGCAATTCGTCACCATTAAACATCGGTAGCCCCTGACCGGGATCGAAGATGAACGGTACGCTGGCGTCAGCAAAGTCACGGGCGTGCTGCATCATGCCCTCGCGGCCATCGGGTGCAACGATCCCGAGCTTGGCATTGGCACTCTCGACCTTGTTTAGATGAGAAAAGCTCATGGCACCTGGATGAAAGGCAGTGATCTGATTGTCGTCCAGATCCGTTGTAATGAATGCCTGCGCCGTAAAGCTGCCGTTAACCTGGCGAACATGTGTTCGTGGCAAGCCCAGCTTGTCGAGGCGATCAAGATACGGTGCCGCATCGTCACCGACCGTCGCCATGATCATCGGCTCTCCACCCAACAACATCAGGTTATAGGCAATATTCCCAGCGCAGCCACCGAATTCACGACGCATCTCCGGCACCAGAAACGCAACGTTCAGAATATGGATTTGCTCAGGCAAGATGTGATTCTTGAAGCGATCCGGGAAGACCATGATGTTGTCGAAGGCGAGCGAACCGCAAATTAAAGTGGTCATAGGAGGTCAGGGATAGAAGATGTAAAGGCGATAACCGGAGGCACCGATATCCTTGGCCTCGATCCAAAGCTTGACGGCCACATCACCGTTGGCTGGAAAAGCATCTGAGTTGATGCCCGGCGGCAGATAATCGGTTGCGACCATGATGCGCCGCGAGACTACTTTATCGTTGGTATCGGTCAGGCTCAGTTCAAGCGCTGGCCAGGCCTGTGCATAACCAGCACGATTTTTGAGCGTGGCCTGAAGGACAAAAAGGCCACGCACGTTGTCGGACTGCAGGTCTGACGTTTCAATGGACACCAGCGCCGCATTTCGCGGCAATGGAACGTCAATCCCGGCCAGGGAATACAACCCCCATGTCTCGGGCAGACGCAAGGTGATTTCAGTTCTGAAGTGATACAACAACTGGCCCAGCAAACCAACCAGCAGGACCACGGAAACGAGCATAAACGGCCAGATCGCGCGCTGATTCGACTCACCCACAAATCCGCCCGATCCATCTCCCGTCAAAGTACCCGCAGCCCAGCGATCGAAAGCGGGCGTATCACTTAACTCGCGCGCAGCGACCAACCCGGCCTGGCGGGCAGCCTGCGTTGGCTCATCAGGAGACTCCTGAGCGGTCTCCACATGCGACTGAGCAGATTCCTCTGTCCCGGAAACCAACGCTTCAACACTCTCTGACTCGGCAATAACCGGCGCAGCCGAAAAGCCCTCTGCAAGCACTTCACCGGCTTGCATGTTCTCAACAAGAACCTCGGGGGAATAGATTTCCGGCACGTCATCCGCTGAGACGTCTGCTTCTGCTTCTGCTTCTGCTTCTGCTTCTGCTTCTGCTTCTGCTTCTGCTTCTGCTTCTGCTTCTGCTTCTGCTTCTGCTTCTGCTTCTGCTTCTGCTTCTGCTTCTGCTT
>DAOLIO010000054.1:0-15227 GCA_035328505.1 Azonexus sp. | reverse complement strand
CTGCCAGCCGTTCATGCGACGCATTTTTTGACTGTACGGGCGGTCATTCGGCGCCCGAACATTTCATTTTTGGCTGTTTTTTCCGGTTGACCGCAGCAATCCCGGTTTCAGGGCATCCAGAACTTGGAGCTCTCGGTGACGGAGACCTTTTCGTCTGCGACGTCGGTAACATTGAAATGGATCGGTGCTGCGCCGGAACGGGTCGCGCCGGGTTCTGCGCTGATAACAGCGGTCTGACTGCCGATCTCACCGCCGGGGACAGTGATTTCGTTGTCTCCTTTCAAGCGGGCGCCTTCGACGCCGGCAATGCTGATCCGAAACTTTCGCGTCTGGTCGCCGGTATTCATGATCTGCAGGCGATAGGTGTTCTCGATTGAGCCATCATCCGCTTCCCGCGACAGTACGTTGCGGTCCTTGAGGACATTGACCTTGAGTGGTACGCGGGTAGCCAGCGACCACGCTGTTGCGCCCGTGAGCAGCAAGAGGATCGTCGTGTAGATGATGACCCGTGGCCGGGCCGCCCGTTTGATGATTTCCAGCGATGAATAACGCATGGTCACTGCGTTTTCCGTTGAATAACGGATCAGTCCGCGCGGGTAATTCATCTTGTCCATGACCTGATCGCAGGCATCGATGCAGGCGGCGCAGCCAATACATTCATTCTGCAATCCGTTTCGAATGTCGATGCCGGTTGGGCAAACCTGGACGCAGATGCCGCAATCGACGCAATCGCCCAGGCCCAGCGCCTTCGGATCGGCCCCCTTGGCTCGCGGGCCGCGGGCATCGCCTCGTTCCGTGTCGTAGGCGATGATCAGCGTGTCGGGGTCGAACATCACGAACTGGAAACGAGCGTAGGGGCAGATCTGGCGACACATCTGGTCGCGCAGGAAGCCGGCGTTGCCGTAGGTGGCAAAGGCGTAAAAGACGACCCAGAAGGATGACCAGGCGCCGGGCGACAGTGAAACAAGGTCATTGACCAGATCGCGAATCGGCATGAAATAGCCCACGAAGGTGATCCCGGTCCACAGTGAAAAGACGAGCCAGGTTGCGTGCTTGGCGCTCTTGATCGCCAGTTTGCGTGCCGACCATGGGGCGGCATCGAGCTTGATGCGCTGCGGTCGTTCGCCCTCGATGACCTTCTCAAACCACAGGAAGATTTCCGTATAGACCGTTTGCGGGCATGTATAGCCGCACCACAATCGTCCGGCGACGGCCGTAAACAGGAAAAGGGTGAAGGCCCCGAGAATCATCAGCAGCACGAGATAAATCGTGTCCTGCGGCCAAAGCACCAGATCGAAAAAATAGAACTTCCGTGTTTCAATGTCGAACAGGATCGCTTGACGGCCATGCCACGGCAGCCAGCACAGGCCGTAGAAAATTATCTGGGTCAGCCAGACAAATATCCAGCGCCAGCGGGTGAATGGGCCGCTGATCGAACGTGGATAAACCTTGGCATCCGGATCGACCACCGGTTTGATTTCAAAGGTCTTTCTTGCGGGCTGTTTGGCCATGACCATTCTGTCTATGAACAGCCATGCAGATTGCACCGCAGACTGGCATAAGATATAAATTAAATGAATCTGGATGCTACCAAGCCAACACGCGATAAGCAATATTTTGAATATATCAATTAGACGATCATGCGACTAAGCGCTTTTTCTGATTTCAGCCTCCGTGTCCTGATGTACCTGGGTGTGCAAAAAGACCGTCTGATAACAATCGCCGAGATAGCCGCCGCTCACGATATTTCAAAGAGCCACTTGATGAAGGTGGTGCATCAACTAGGCCGCAGCGGCTATATCGACACCGTGCGCGGCAAGGGCGGCGGAATGCGGCTAGCGCGCGAACCGAAAGAGATCATCATCGGGACAGTCATTCGCCACACTGAAAGCGATTTCACGCTGGCCGAATGCTTTGCCGACAATTCCACCTGCCGGATTCAGGGCGCCTGCTGCCTGCCAGCGATTCTCAATGAAGCCTTGAAGGCCATGTTCCTGGTTCTCGACGGTTACACGCTGGCCGATCTGCTGCGGAATCCTGATGGGCTGAAGCCGATGACAGGTTGCGATTGGAATATTGACCAGGGGAACATGGCTTCGCCAACACGCATGCAAAGCTGAACCCGTTAGCTTGTAGTCACGGCTTGTGCGGGAATTGAGTGGGCGAAAAATTAGTGCCAGTTGACGCGCCACGTCTTTAAAAGCAAAAGCCAAAAAAAACCCGGTACGAAACCGGGTTTTGATGGTCTTGAACGGGGTCAGCCCTTGACGTGCAGCCCGCATTCCTTGGTGTCGGGGTTTTCCCACCACCAGCGTCCGGCGCGGACGTCTTCGCCCGGCGAGATGGCTCGGGTGCAAGGGGCGCAGCCGATGCTGGGGTAGAACTTGTCGTGCAGGGCGTTGTAGGGGACGCCGTTCTGCTTGATGTAGGTCCAGACTTCCTTCTCGGTCCAGTCCGACAGCGGGTTGAATTTTTCCAGGCCGTTGCCGTCATCGTACTCGCGGAACGGCAGGCCGCTGCGCGTGGTGGCTTGCTGGGCGCGCAGGCCGGTGATCCAGGCACGTTTGCCGGCAAGGGCGCGTTTGAGTGGCTCGACCTTGCGGGCGTGGCAGCAGGCCTTGCGCAGCGTGACGGAGTCGTAGAAGCCGTTGATGCCGTGGTTACGCACGAAGGATTCAACGGCTTCCGCCTGCGGGAAGTAAATTTTCAATTTCAGCCCATATTCCTTGTCGACCGCGGCAATCAGGTCGTAGGTTTCGAGCGGCAGGCGACCGGTGTCCAGACTGAAGATTTCGATGGGCAGCTTGGCTTTGACGATCAGGTCGGTGAGCACCATGTCTTCGGCACCGAGGCTGTTGGCGAAGGTGGCCGGTGACCAGTTGGCGGCAATGTCGGCGAGCAGCGCGCTGACCGCTTGGGTCTTGGTCGCGACGCTAGCGGTGAGTTCGGGGGTGATATTGAGCAGGCTTGGTGACATTCAGCGTCCTAGGCGCGACGGCGGAAATAGGGTTGGGGCTCGGTGGTCGAGGTCTGATAGGCATCGCTGAACGGACTGAAGCCGGCTTCGATGGCGTACAGCGCATTCTTGTCATCCTTCAGGGCGTAACTGTCGAAGCCGACACGCTGCATGAAGAAAAGCTGGTCGTGCAGCACATCGCCGACGGCGCGCAACTCGCCTTGGTACTGGTAGCGCTGGCGAAGCAGGCTGGCCGTCGAGTAGCCACGACCATCGACGAATTTCGGGAAGGCGACGGCGATCACGACGAAATACTCGAGATCGGCAGCCACGTCCTCAACCCGCTCATCCGGTTGCAGCAACAGGCCAATGCGCTTGTGACAGGAGATGATCTCGGCCTTGCGCGCCTGCCAGACGGCAAGCGGAAAGATGACATCGCCTGCCGGCAGGGCAACCGTTTCCGGTGTTTCACCTTCGGCGATGTCGAGCGTCGTCCAGCTATCGACCGCGACGGCGCGGTGCTTGATCAGTTGCGCCATTATGCGGCCTCCTTTTGTACAGACTTGGCTTTGCCATGGGCGCGGCCTTCGTAAACGCGGTTCTTGAACGGGTCGATACCGATGCGATCGAAGGTGTCGAGGAAACGCTCGTCGGGGTGACGGCTTTCAACGTAAACCTTGATGATCTTGTCGACGACATCGGGCATCTCGTCGGCGGCGAACGAGGGGCCGATGACTTTGCCGAGCTTGGCATCGTTGCCCTGGCGGCCGCCCAGCGTGACCTGGTAGAACTCGGAATCGTTCTTGTCGACGCCGAGCACGCCAATGTGGCCGACGTGGTGGTGACCGCAGGCGTTCATGCAGCCGGAGATGTTGAGGTCGATCTCACCGATGTCGAACAGGTAGTCGAGGTCGTCAAAGCGCGCCTGAATGGCGTTGGCGATGGGGATGGACTTGGCATTGGCCAAATCACAGAAATCGCCGCCCGGGCAGCAGATGATACCGGTCAGCAAGCCGGTGTTCGGCGTGGCAACGCCGGCGTCCTTGGCCTTGAGCCAGACTTCATGCAGATCGGCCAGCTTGACGTCGGCCAGGATGATGTTCTGCTCGTGGCTGATGCGCAGTTCGCCAAAGCTGTACTGGTCGGCGAGGTCGGCGACCGCTTCCATCTGCTCGGAGGTGATGTCGCCGGGTGCGATGCCTGGTTTTTTCAGTGACAGGGTGACGGCGGTATAGCCCGGCACCTGGTGTGGGTGAGTGCTGCGGTCAACCCAGTTTTTGAACGATTTTTCAAGGGCCAGCTTCTCGGTCAGATCAGCATTGCTGGCGCTCAGGGATTCGTAGGCCGGGGCGGTGAAATGCGCGGCCACGCGGTCGAATTCGGCCTGCGTGAGGGTGGCCGGGCCGTCCTTGATATGCGCCCATTCTTCTTCGACCAACTGGGCAAAAGCCTCGACGCCTAGTGCCTGGACGAGAATCTTGATACGTGCCTTGTAGGCGTTGTCGCGGCGGCCCTGACGGTTATAGACGCGGAGGATGGCTTCGCAATAGGTCAGGATGTGCTGCCAGGGCAGGAATTCGCGGACGATCTGGCCGCGGATCGGTGTCCGGCCGAGGCCACCCCCGACGATGACGCGGAATCCGACTTCGCCGTTCTGTTCCTGCAGATGCAGGCCAATGTCGTGGAACCAGGTGACCGCGCGGTCTTCCCTGGTGCCGGAAATGGCGATTTTGAACTTGCGCGGCAGGAAGGCGAATTCCGGGTGGAAGGTGGTCCACTGGCGGAGGATTTCGGCCAGTGGGCGCGGGTCGATCACTTCATCGGCAGCGACACCGGCGAACTGGTCGGTCGTGATGTTGCGCATGCAGTTGCCGGACGTCTGGATGGCATGCATCTCGACGTCAGCCAGCTCGGCCAGAATCTCGGGCACATCCTCGACCTTGGGCCAGTTCAGTTGCAGGTTGTGGCGCGTCGTGAAATGGCCGTAGCCGCGGTCATACTTGCGTGCTACGTGGCCAAGTTTGCGCAACTGGGCGGAACTCATCATCCCGTAAGGCACGGCGATGCGGAACATCGGCGCATGGCGCTGGATATACAGGCCATTCTGCAGGCGCAGCGGGCGAAACTCGTCGTCGGCCAGTTCTCCAGCTTTCCAGCGGCGGACCTGATCGCGGAACTGGTCGACACGCTCATTGATCAGCTGGCGGTCGATAGCATCGTATTTGTACATGAAACGTCCTTAGGCAAAAACCAGCTTGGTGCCGATCAGCACCAGCATGGAGGCCAGAATGCGGCGCAGGATGTGCTCCGGCACTTTGGCGGAAACTTGGGTACCCAGCCAGATGCCGGGCAGCGAACCGAGTAGCAGGCTGCCGAGCAGCGGCCAGTCAACCCCGCCCAGCATCCAGTGACCCAGCCCGGCGACCAGCGTCAGCGGCACGGCATGGGCGACATCTGATCCGACAATGCGGACGGGCGAAAGTTTGGGATAGAGGAAAAACAGCACCGCAACGCCGAGTGCGCCGGCGCCAACGGAAGAGATGGTGACCAGTACGCCGAGAATGGCACCCACGGCGACCGTGATCTTGCCCAGGCAGCAGCGACGAAGTGCGGAATCTTCGTGCTTGCCTGCGTATTCGCGCAGCTTGCGGCCGAAAAGGATGGCCACCGACGTCAGCAGCAGCGCGAATCCGAGGCCGTTCGAGATGACTTGGCCGATGACATTGCTGCCCTTCGGCATCTGGGCGAGGATCCAGACCGTGATGGCAGCCGCTGGAATGCTTCCCATGGCCAGCCGGCCAGTGATTGCCCAGTCAATGTGGCCTTTCCTGCCGTGCGCTACCGTGCCGCCTGCCTTGGTGATCGCCGCGTAGAGCAGGTCCGTACCGACAGCGGTAGCCGGCGGCACGCCGAAGAGCAGCACCAGCAGCGGCGTCATCAGCGAGCCGCCACCAACGCCGGTCAGGCCGACAATGGCCCCGACGCCAAAGCCGGAAAGGGTGTAAAGATAATCCATGGACGGCATGCTAACAGCGAGGATTTGAATCAAAAAGAATATTGGGTTAGATTGTTATATCGTTCTGTTATTAAGCGTCCATGAAACTCCAGCAGCTTCGCTATATTGTCGAAATCCAGCGCCAGGGACTGAATGTCTCCGAGGCAGCTGAATCCCTGTATACCTCGCAGCCTGGCATCTCAAAGCAGGTCAAGCTACTCGAAGACGAACTCGGGATTTCCATTTTCGAGCGCAGCGGCAAACGATTTACCGGCGTCACCGAGCCGGGCAAGGTAGTGCTGGCGATTGCCGAGCGCATCTTGCGTGAGGCCGAAAACCTGAAGCGGGCGAGCAGTGAATTTGCCACGGGCGATTCCGGCCGACTGGTACTGGCGGCGACGCACACGCAGGCGCGTTATGCGCTGCCGGTCGTGGTTCGCGATTTCGTCGCGCAGCACCCCAACGTCAAACTGGAGATGCATCAAGGCAACCCGATCCAGATTGCCGAATGGGTCGTTGCCGGCGAAGCGGATATCGGGATCGCTACCGAATCGCTCGACCAGTATCCGCAATTGATCACGCTGCCGGTGCGCCAATGGACGCATTGTGTGATTGCACCGGAAGGGCACGCTATCCTTAAATCGCAGCCATTGTCGCTGAACGAACTGGCCAAGTGGCCGTTGATTACCTACGATACGGCGTTTACAGGTCGATCGCGCATCAATCGCGCATTCGAGCGAATCGGTGTTGAGCCCAATGTTGCGCTGACTGCGCTGGATGCCGACGTGATCAAGACCTACGTCAGCCTTGGCCTGGGTCTCGGCATCATTTCAGCCCTGGCCTTCGATCCGCAACGCGACACCGGATTGGCTGCACTGGATGCGGCTCATTTGTTCGAATCCAATACCACCCGGCTGGCACTGCGTCGCGGCACCTACCTGCGCCGCTATGACTACGATTTCATTTCCCTGTTTGCCCCGCATCTGTCAAAAAGTGTGGTCGAAATGGCCATCCGGGGCGGTGGCGATGAATATCAGTTGTAACGTCGCGCCGCTGATTGCATACGGCATCATCGATTTTGTCGGGATTACTCGCTCAGTCCCAGTATTCGGTTACTTCACTGGCCCAGGCTGTGGCTACCAGCAGGGCATGATTGACGCTGTCCGGATCAACTCCAGCCGCCTGGGCCGCATTTTCAATTTTCTGTGGATCTGCACTTTCGCTCGCTTTGGCCAGTGCCAGCAGCGGTGCATAGGGACCGCTGTGTTCGAGTAAGGCCTTTCGAATGTCCTCGGCCAGCAACATGTCGTTCAATATGTCGGCTAGGGGCCGATGCAGGAGATTGCTCAAGCAGGAAAAAATGCCCGTCAGGAACAGGGGTTCGTGGGACTGGCCAGGCATCGTCTGTTCAGCCAGAACTTCCATCAGCCGACCACGGGTCAAGGCATTTTCAATCATCAGCCAGTCGCCGAAATTCGAGTTGCGTACAGAAAACAGCAGCACTGCCAGCCAGCGGCTCAGGCGCTGTCTGCCGAGAATGATCAAGGCCTGCTCCAGCGACTCGATGTGATGGGTCAGGGCGAGGGCAGGCGAATTCAGATAGCGCAGAATGCGGAAGCTGAGGACCGGATCCTGTTTCATGGCGGCAGCAATGTCGGGGATTTCTGCATCACCCTGGACAAGACGCAGTAAATTCAGCAGCTGGCCCTTTTGCGGGTCGCCGGGAGCCTCGCCAACCGATTCCGCTGGCGCGCTGGCAAATTTTCCATGGAAATTGTGGAAGTTCAGTTGGTGGCAGAAGTGGTGGTCATCCAGAGTTTCAACGTTTAGTGCCAGCAGGTGAATGGGGCGTTCGATTCCGCCGGTACGAATGGCCGCCGAAAAGCCACGGGCGGTTTCCGCTTCGTTGGCATTGACGTCAATGACAGCGTAGTCGGCGCGATGAATGGCCTTCGTAAATGCCGGATTTTTTGGCTGACGGAAGATGCCGACATGGAAGCCACGCAGGAAAAGTTGATCAATGGCATCACAAACGATTTCCGCCTCGGCATCGGCCGCCAACTGGACCAGCAAGACGATGTTCGACGTTTTCAATCGCTCAAGGCCATCAAGGTCGAGGCTGGCTGAACTGAGCGGGATGAACGCGAGGCTGGTGTTCCAGGCTTCCGGACTGGCATTGAGGTTTTCGATGAGGAGTTTGTCGAAATTGCGCTGCTGCGCATCGTCAGCATTGGCCAGCAGGGAGGATTGTTGCAGGTAGAAGATGTGGCCGGACAATCGGTTGTTGCGATCGAAAACGGCTTCCCGACGCAGGAACTGGCCGGTCTTGCCAAGCTCGATTGGCATTGAAGTCAATTCGTCAGCCGGTGGCAAGGCGTCAGTCTGGACTGATTTTCCTACAAAGAGTTTTTTCAGGATACCTAACAAAATACGTCTCCCCAAAAACAAGAATGCCCACCGTTTGGTGGGCATTTTCGCATGGTGGGCGACGAATTAGTCGACTTTGGCCTTGCTGCGCAATTCCTTGACCAGATTCTCAACCTGCTGTTGGCCGGCGCGCTGTTGCAGTTGTGGTTTGACCTGATCAAACGGGGGCGGGGTCATCGGGCGGGAGTCATCAAGCTGAATGACGTGATAACCGAAGTCGGATTTGACCGGTGTCTTGGTGTATTCACCCTTCTTCAGTTGGGTCAGTGCATCGCCAAACGGCTTGACGTAGGCCTTCGACGAGCTCCAGCCGAGTTCGCCGCCCTTGTCCTTGGAACCGGGGTCCTTGGACTGCTTGGCCAGTTCGGAAAACTTCTCGCCCTTGTCCAGTTTGGCGATGATGGCCTTGGCATCCTCTTCCTTCTCGACCAGCACGTGGCGGGCCTTGTATTCAGTGCTGCCGAGGTTGCTCTTGATCAGTTCATACTCGGACTTGAGCTGGGCGTCGCTGATGGGGTGGGCCTTGACGTAGTCGGACAGGTAGGCACGGATCAAAACGGCCTGCTTGGCCAGTTCGATCTGCCCCTGGATGTTGGCGCTCTTGTCGAGACCTTTCTTCTTGGCTTCCTGCGCAAGGATCTCGCGACGGACGAGTTCTTCCTTGACGGCGTTTTGCAATTCCGGGGAATCCGGGGCACCCTGGGCCTTCTGTTCGGCAACGAAGGCGTTATAGACGGATTGCGGAATCGGCTGGCCGTTAACGGTGGCGAAGGCCTTGCCCTTGTCGGCGGCAAAGGCCGGGGCGGAAACAATGGCGCCGGCGATCAGCAGAGCGGCCAGACGGGAGAGCTTGAGCATGTATCTATCCTTGGGAAAAGGGAATAACAAAAATTAAACTTCGCCGGGTACTTCGGCTCGGATGCTGAGCGCATGAATCCGCCCGCGCATCAAATCACCGGCGACATCATAAATCATGCGATGACGGGCAATGGTACTTTTACCGGCAAATGCCTGTGCAACAATTTGTAACTGGTAGTGGCCGCCATCGCGCGCACCGGCATGGCCGGCGTGGCGGTGCGAATCATCGATAATGACGACTGACGCCGGTTGCAGCAGGGCCAGTCGCTGGCGCAACAGCTCGATGGTTTCAGCGCTCACGCCGGCAGGACTTTCTTGAAGGGTTTGATGACGACTTTTTCATAGACTCCTGCGGCGATGTAGGGGTCGGCATCAGCCCAGGCCTGCGCCGCAGCAAGTGACGCGAATTCGGCGATGATGATGCTGCCTGAAAAGCCCGCCGGGCCAGGATCGGGCGAGTCAATTGCCGGGCAGGGCCCGGCCAGGATCAGCCTGGCTTCGGCTTGCAGAGCCTGCAGGCGCTCGAGGTGTGCCGGGCGTGCAGCCATGCGCTGTTCAAGTGTGCCGGCCTTGTCTTCGGCAACGATGGCATACAGCATTATTTTTCTTCCTCAACATATTTGGATAGCAGCATGCCTTGACCAAGCACGAAAACAAGCATCAGGCCCATGCCGCCGAAGAGTTTGAAATTGACCCAGGTATCGGTCGAGAAATTGAAGGCGATGACCAGGTTCAGAACGCCCATTATCAGGAAAAAAGCAATCCAGGCCAGATTGAGTTTGCCCCAGATGGCTTCGGGCAAGGTCAACTGTTCACCAAGCATGGCCTTGATCGGGTTCTTTTTGAGGATCAGGGCGCTGAACGCCATGCTGCCGGCGAAAACCCAGTAAAGAATGGTCGGCTTCCACTTGATGAATGCTTCGTTCTGGAAGGCCAGCGTCAGGCCGCCAAAGACAACGACCAGCACCAGGCTGACCCAGAGCATCTTGTCGACCTTGCCGTGACGAAAGTGTACCCAGATAATTTGCGCCACCGTGGCGGCAATGACGACTACGGTAGCGAGCAGAATCGGCGCCAGCTTGATGTCGTCGGGGACAAAACCAAGTAGCGAGCCCATCCAGCTGGACGCGAGTTCGGGATTCTTTTCCGTGTACTTGAAAGTGGCGAAAAAGAGTATGACAGGGAAGAGGTCGAAGAGCAGTTTCATGGCGGAGCATTATATACTGCTGCAACCAAACGTCCTGTTCTCATGAGAGTCTATGCATAACGTCCTGATTATTGATGACAGCGACATCAATCTGACACTGATCAAGGCGCTGGTGATCAAACTGGGTGACTGTAGCCCGGTAATTTTCGACAAGCCGCTGGCGGCGCTGGAATGGTGCCGTGAGAACGTGCCTGATCTGGTCATCGTGGATTACATGATGCCGGACATGGATGGTCTCAAATTCATCAGCGCCTTCCGCGCCTTGCACGGACGCAATGAAATCCCGGTCCTGATGATTACCGCCAACGACCAGAAGGACATCCGCTACGATGCACTGCTGGGCGGGGCCAACGACTTCCTGACCAAGCCGATCGATCGGATCGAGTTTTCGGCTCGTGCCCGCAATATGCTGTCGCTGCGTAGCGGCCAGAAATTTCTGGCGGATCGCGCACAGCACCTCGCTTCGCTGGTCGAAGAGCGGACTGCTGAAATCCGTGAGCGTGAGAAGGAGCTGATTTTCCGCATTTCGCGGGCTGCGGAATTCCGTGACCCGGAAACCGGCGCGCACATTCAGCGGATGGCGCATTACTCGCAGATTATTGCGCTGGGACTGGACCTCAGTCTGCAGCAACAGAAGCTGATTCTTGAAGTGGCGCCCATGCATGATGTCGGCAAGATCGGCATTCCTGATTACATTCTGCTCAAGCCGGGCAAACTGACCCCGGAAGAATTCGAGGTCATGAAAGGGCATTCGAAGATTGGCTATGAATTGCTCAAGGATAGCCGATCAGAAATCATGCGCGCCGGGGCAGAGGTGGCTATTTCACATCATGAGAAATTTGACGGAACCGGTTATCCGCATGGCTTGAAAGGCAATCACATTCCCTTGTTTGGCCGTATCGTGGCGGTGGCCGATGTCTTTGATGCGTTGACGTCCGAACGCCCCTACAAACGGGCGTGGCCGATGGAAGATGCCTGCCGGTTTCTTGAAGATGGTCGCGGCAAGCACTTTGATCCATTGTGTGTCGAGGCCTTTCTTGCCGGCTGGGAACATGTTCTCGATGTTCGTCAGCGCTTCCGCGACGAGGAAGTACCCATGATTTAACCGGTTCCCGGCGCATCAGGGCTGGCGCTGGAAATCTCGATGGAGCATCAAATGGCAGAAGCATTTGTCCTTGACCGGGCATCAATCCTTGAGCGCTTGGGCGACGATGAGGATATTTATTCAATGATGGTCGACATGTATCTCGACGATGTCGGCAACAACTGTGCGGCATTGGTCGCCGCGTTCGAATCGGGCGATGCCGCGGTTTTGCAGCGCGAAGCGCACACGATCAAGGGATTGCTGGCGACTTTTTCGGATGATGCGGGTGCGGCCGATGCCATGCACCTGGAAGCGCAGGCCAAGCAGGGCAACATTGATGGTTTGGCTGAATTGGTTGCTAGCCTGCAGCAACGACTGCGTGATGTCGCGTCAGCCCTGAGCGTCCGGTAATTGCAGATACCTGGCGGCACCGTCGGTGCCACCAGCGGGTTCGTAAGGCACGACACCGAGCAATGGCGCTGGCAACAGTGACTTCAGCGTTGCCAGGTTTTCATCGAATCGTGACATGGCCGGATCGATACGATTGGCCACCCAGCCCGCCAATGTCAAACCGCGCGCGGCGATGGACGCCGCTGTCAGCAGCGCATGATTGATACAACCCAGTCGCATACCAATGACCAGTATGACCGGCATGCCCAGTTCGACGGCCAGATCGGCAGCACTCCGGTCAACCGCGAGCGGTACGCAAAACCCGCCAACGCCTTCGACGATGACCAGATCGGCTTGCTGTCGGGCTAGCGCGCAACTTGCCTTGATCGGGCCAAACTCGATGCAGACGCCTGCTTCCGCCGCAGCAATATGTGGTGCGATGGCGGCCTGAAAGCAATACGGGTTGATGGTCTCACGCGGTAATTCAAGGGTGCTGGCCGCACGGATGGCTTCGACATCGTCATTCAGTCCGGCGGCATTGGTGCCGGCTGCGACCGGCTTGAGGCCAATGGCGTTGAGACCATCGAGCCTGGCACGGTGCAGCAGGGCGCAGGTGATGTACGTTTTGCCAATTTCGGTGTCGGTGCCGGTCAGGAAGTAAGCGTGGGTCATTTTTTTGCGTAGAGATAAATCACGTCGTAGCTGAGCGGCAGGCCGGACGATGTGCGTAGTTGTTCGTATGCGGTTTCGGCACGCTGGAAGCTGTTGCGGCTCATCAGGCTGGTGCGCCGGCCATCGCCAAGCTGGTTGGCGCCGATGGCCTTGACGGCGCGGAGCAGTGTCTTGAAGTCCGGATAATGTGCGATTTTTGTGCCTTTTTTGGTGTTGACCGTAGCAAACCCCAGATTGAGCGCGATTTTCCGGATTTCATTGTCGCTATGGAAACTGAGCGTGTGTCGGTGCTCGTCAACGTCGGCAAAGGCATGGCGCATTTCATGGAAGGTTGCCGGCCCCAGGCTGGCCAGCGCGACCAGGCCATCCGGACGCAGCGTGCGGTGGGCTTCGCGCAGGGCCGTGGGCAGATCGCACCACTGGACGGCGAGGCTGGACCAGTAAAAATCCAGACAGGCGTCGGCGAGCGGCAGATGCTCCAGGTCGCCGGCGATGCGGCAGCAGGGAGTCGCGATCCGGTGGAGCATGGCGGGCGACAGGTCAAGCCCGATGGCATGGGCGTCCGGAAAGCGCGCCTGCAGGTCCGCCTGGGCAAAACCGGTGCCGCACCCGGCATCGAGGATGCGGGCAGGGGTGATATCCGGCAAGCCTGCCGCGAGCTGCGTGCAAATGCGGCGCTGGATGTCGGCCGCGCCGTCATAGGTCGGGGCGGCCCGCTCGAATGATTGCCGGATGCGCGCCTTGGACGGCTTATTCATTCAGGAAATCGCGAACCGTGGCCAGGAAATCATCCGGACGAGACATGAACGGAGCGTGGGCGCAGTCGTTGAAGACAGCCAGTCTCGCACCGGGAATCAGCGCCGCGAGGGCTTCGGCTGCACCCAGCGGCATCAGCGGGTCGGCGCCGCCGTGGATAAGCAGGGTGGGGGCCTTGACCTTGGGTGCGCTGTCGCGCAGGTCAATATCGCGCAGCCAGCTGAGGCCGGTACCGAGCACGTCACCCGAGGGGCGTGGATCCGCCAGGTTGAGCAACGCTTGTGTCACCGTCTTGGCGTTGGCGTCGCCCCGATTGAAGCCGCCGACAAACCGGGGCAGCATGGCTTCGACATCGGCTGCAATGCCGGCGGTGAACTCGGCCAGCATGTCAGGCGGCATGGCGTGCGGCCAGCCATCGCGTTGGACGAAGGAGGTTGTACCGGCCACGAGAATCAATTTGCCGACCTTGTCCGGATGACGGGCAGCGACGGCCAGCGCCAGTTGGGCACCGAGCGACCAGCCAGCCAGCGTGGTCCCGGGTTGCAGGCGGGCGGCAAGGTCATCGGCGGCGGTGTAAAAATCGGTGATCAACGGTGTGTTGCCGTAGCCCGGCAAATCAATGATCTGGCCATTTAACGCGTTGACCGTCGCGGTTAGCGGTGTGCGGCCCAGGCACCAGCCTGGTAAAAAAACGAGGGGAGCATTCATGCCAGTTCCTTCAAGGCGGTTATGAGTTGTGCGATGTCGGCCTCGGTATGCGCGGCGGACACCGAAATGCGCAGCCGCGCCGTGCCCTTTGGCACGGTTGGCGGGCGAATGGCGGGGACCCACAGGCCACGTTCCCACAATGCGCTGGAGAGTGCAACGGCGGCTTCATTGTCACCGACGATCAGCGGCTGAATTGCGGTCAGCGATGGCAACAGTGTCATCGGCAGCGCCGCCAAGCCATCGCGCAATTGGCCGATGCGGGCCATCAGACTGGCGCGCAGCGCGTCACCCTGCTCGATCAAATGCAGGCTCGTCGACAGCGCGCAGGCGATGGCCGGCGGCTGGGCAGTGGTGAAGATGTAGCTGCGGCCCTTTTGCAGCAGGTATTCGATGGCCGTTTCGGCGCCGGCGACGAAAGCACCGCCGACACCAGCCGCCTTGCCCAGCGTGCCCATGAGCAAGATGCGCGGCGACGCCGGCAGGTTGAAATGGCCAAGGCTGCCCCTGCCATGCGGGCCGAGGACCCCGAAGCCGTGCGCGTCGTCGATCACCAGCCAGGCATCGTAACGCTCGGCCAGCGCGAAGATCAGCGGCAGCGGCGCGAGGTCGCCATCCATGCTGAACACCGCATCGGTGACGATGATCTTGTGTGCCGCGCTGCTGGCGGCCAGCAGCTTTTCCAGCGTCGCGACATCGTTGTGCGGATAACGCTGGACATCGGCCCCGTTGGCCTTGGCCAGTTGCATGGCATCGATCAGCGAAGCATGGTTCAGCTTGTCGGCAAACACCGCGTCGCCGCGGCCGGCCAGTGTGGGTGTGACGGCGAGGTTGGCCAGATAGCCGGTAGAGAAGGTCAGGGCACGCGGAAAACCGGTGAAGGCGGCGATTTCCTTTTCCAGCGCCTCGTGCGGCGCCAGGTGGCCGCTGACCAGATGCGAGGCCCCGGCGCCAGCACCCCATTCAATCGCGCCGTCGGCCAGCGCCCGGGCAATCCCGGCATTGCCGGCCAGACCGAGGTAATCGTTACTGGCAAAATTCAGCACATTTTTGCCGTCGACCGTGGCAACACGGCCACAAGCTGCCGCCAGCACGCGGCGGCGGCGGGTCAGGCCGGCAGCTTCGATCTCCTGCAGTTGCGCGGCGAGTTCGGTGGTCAGGCGGTTTTCAATCATTG
>DAOLIO010000053.1:0-15497 GCA_035328505.1 Azonexus sp. | reverse complement strand
ACGGACTTCCGCGACACCTGGCGTGTGGCCCTCGGCGCCAATTACAAACTGAACAACGAATGGATGCTGAAGGGCGGGGTGGCCTACGACCAGACGCCGGTCAAGGGCCCGACCACGCGACTGGTATCGCTGCCGGACAATGATCGCACCTGGTTCAGCCTGGGCGCGCAGTGGAAACCGTCCAAAGCACTGACGCTGGATGTGGGGGGCACCTACCTGTATGTCAAGGATACGACCATTGACAACAACCAGTTGCCAGCCCGCGGCCGTGTGGTCGGCACCTATCAGGACAGCGCCTGGATCTTTGGTGCGCAGGCGTCGATGTCCTTCTGAGCCCTGTCCTTGGCGACATCCCAATCCCCGGCTGGTCCGGGGATTTTTTTGAAATCAGGCAGAATTTCCGGTTGACCGCAGCAAGGCGTCTGTTTCGCCGCGCAGCAATTGACGCGACTCGAACGACGAGATGCTTGCGTAATTTCCCTTGTAACGAACCGCGAATGCTGGTTTATCCGGCCGGGCTCAGCCAGCGGTGGGCGATATCCGCGGCAGCCACGGGTCGGGCAAAGTAATAGCCCTGCAATTGATCACATCCCGCCTCGCGCAACATGTCGGCCTGCTCGCGCGATTCGACGCCTTCGGCGACCACGCTCAGGTTGAGCAGACGACTGAGCGATACGATGGTCTGGATGATGGCTTGTGAGGTCGGATTCTTCTCGGCTTCGTGAACAAAGGCGCGGTCAATCTTCATGATGTCGATCGGCATGTGCCGCAAATAGGCCAGGCTGGAGTGCCCGGTACCGAAATCGTCGATGGCGATGCGGATACCCATGTTTCGAATCTCGCTGAGCAGGGGCAGGGTTTTTTCCGGCATGGACATGAGCACGCTTTCGGTCACCTCGATTTCCAGAAAGCCCCGCGGCAGGGCATAACGCTCGATAGCGTTGCGGATCTTGCCGGCCAGGTCCTGATGGATCAGTTGTCGGGCAGAGACATTGACCGCAATGTTCTGCCATCCGTAACCCGCCGCATGCCATTCGGCCATTTGCCGGCAAGCCTGGTCGATCACCGACTGGCCGAGTGCTTCAATCAGGCCGGACTCCTCGGCGACCGAAATCAAGAGGTCCGGGCGCACAAACCCATGGCCAGATCGTTCCCAGCGGACGAGCCCTTCGAAGCCGGTGTGTGACCCGCTCACGGCATCGATCTTGGGTTGGTAGTGCAGGGTCAGTTCATGGTTCGCCAGCGCCGTGCGCAAGGCGGTTTCCAGCTCACGGCGGGCATTGGCTTGTTCCGACATGGCTGCATGAAAGTAATTGAACCGATTTTTGCCGGCCGCCTTGGCCGCATAAAGCGCCATGTCGGCATTTTTCATCAATTCGTCGATGGTGGTCCCGTCCTTCGGATAAATCGAAATGCCGATCGACGTGTTGACGTAAAGACTGGCCCCGGCAATCTCGATGGGCTTTTCAAGCGCCCGCCGCAACTTTCCGGCGAGCAGGGCACAGTCGCCCTGCTCAGCGATGACATTCATCAGGACGACGAATTCGTCACCCCCCAGTCTGGCCAGCGTATCACTGGCGCGAATACAGGCCAGAAGGCGGTTGGCGACCTCCTTGAGCAGCAGGTCACCGACTGCATGACCCAAGGTGTCGTTGATGGATTTGAACTGATCCAGATCGAGGAAAAGAACGCCCACCAGCGTCGTGTTGCGCAGGGCACGGGTAATCGCCATCCGCAAATGCTCATGCAGCAGGCTGCGATTGGCCAGCCCGGTGAGCGGGTCATGGCAGGCCATGAACCTGAGTTGCTCATCCTTGTGAAAATCTTCCGTGATGTCGTTGAATACGGAGACGTAGTGGGTGGTCGTCCCGTCGGCATCACGCACCGCATCGATACTGCGCCGTTCGAGAAAGACGCCGCCATCCTGCCGCCGGCTCCACATTTCGCCCTCCCATTTGCCGTCGCTGAGCAACTGCTGCTTGAGGTGCTCGTAATGCTGGCGGTCCTGCTTCTCGGACAACAGCAGACTGGCCGGTTGCCCGATCACATCGGCAACGGCATAGCCGGTGATTCGGGAGAATGCCGGATTGACTTCGATGATGATGCCGTTCGGGTCGGTCACCATGATGCCTTCGGCGGTATTCTGGATGACCGAGTAGGCAAGACGATTGCGCTCCGTCCGAAGCGCAACTTCGTGCTCAAGGTGGGCATTCTGTTCGCGCAGGGCCGTTTCGGCCTTTTTCAAGTCAACATTGAGCTGTTCGACTTCGCTACGCCTGGTTTGAACGTTTTCGAGAAGCTGCTGGTTTTCGAAACGCTTCAGATTGGCTTCAAGCAGCAGTCTTCTGGCGTTGGCATGGCTGATCAGCATGACCACGAAAAAGCAGAAACCCAGCGAACGGATAACCGGGCCGGCCAGACTGGATTCGATCAGGATGGCGCCAGGGACCAGCACGCAGAACAGAAAAAAACGGGCTGGCCAGTTGACCGGCGACAGGACGGTGGCAGCACCCCCTGCCAGCCCCGCCATGCAGCAGATCACCACGAATTGTTCCGGTTCGGATGCCTCCGGAAAGATCAAATAAGGCAAAACGGCCCACAGCAGTGCGTTGAGAATCAGCGGGATGTTGAACAGTTGCTCGCGCAGTCGGATGCTCAGGCGCTCGGTGTGGCGGAGGACGTAGGCGATGATGAGGCCGCGACTGACAACAACCGTGACGGCAGTGAGCAGCCAGGGAAGGTGAATGAATGCACCTTTGCTGAACCAATGGGTCCACGTGATAGCTGCAATGGCGATCAAGGTCATCGGGATGCCGCCCCGGGCATGGTGAAAGGCTTCGCGGATCAGGGCGTCACGCAGCAGGTCGTCGTGGTTGCTTGCCAAAATGTTGCTTCGCTGGACTGTTGGCCGATACTTTATCGAATCTCGAATGAATGACAAAAAATAGTTGACCCAGCGCAAGTCATGTCTATAATTCAAACGTTCGTTTTAGTTTTTTGAAACGGAAAAAAACAGACTAAAAAGGAGATGCAATTGAACAAGCTGATCGTGAAAAAGGCCGCGGTTCTGGGCGCGGGCGTGATGGGGGCGCAGATTGCGGCGCATCTCGCCAACGCCAATGTGCCGGTCGTGCTGTTTGACCTGCCGGCCAAAGAAGGCGACAAGAACGGTATCGTGAAGAAAGCGCTCGACGGCCTGAAAAAACTGGACCCGGCCCCGCTCGCTGGCAAGGGCAAGCTGAAATTCATCGACGCCGCCAATTACGACGAGCACCTGCCGCTGCTGGCCGGGTGCGATCTGGTCATTGAGGCCATTGCCGAGCGCATGGACTGGAAGAACGATCTCTACGCCAGGATTGCGCCGCATCTTGGCGCGCAGACCATTGTTGCGTCCAACACGTCCGGCCTGTCGATGAATGCGCTGGCGCAGGGCTTGCCGGCCGAGGTTCGCCCACGCTTTTGCGGCATCCACTTCTTCAATCCGCCGCGCTACATGCAGCTGGTTGAAATCATCGGTACCCAGAGCACTGACGCCAGCACGCTGGATGCGCTGGAAACCTGGCTGACCTCGCGTCTCGGCAAGGGCGTTATCCGCGCCCTCGATACCCCGAATTTCGTCGCCAACCGCATCGGCGTGTTTTCCATTCTCGCCGTCATGCACCACACCCAGGCCTTCGGCCTGGGTTTCGATGAAGTCGATGCGCTGACCGGCCCGAAGATCGGCCGCCCGAAGAGCGCCACGTATCGCACTGCCGATGTGGTCGGCCTGGATACGCTGGCCCACGTCGTGAATACGATGAAGGACACACTGCCAAATGATCCCTGGCATCCGTATTTCAATAATCCGGCCTGGCTGCAGGCGCTGATTGCGCAGGGTGCGCTGGGGCAGAAGACGCGCTGCGGCATTTTCCGCAAGCAGGGCAAGGAAATCCAGGTGCTGGATCTGGCCACGCAAGCGTACCGGGCCTCGGCCGGTGAAATTGCCGATGACGTCGGTGCCATCCTCAAGATGAAGAACCCGGCCGAGAAGTTTGCCGCACTGCGCGCGTCGGCGCATCCGCAGGCGCAGTTCCTGTGGGCCATCTTCCGGGATATTTTCCATTACGCCGCCGTTCAGCTGGAGAGCGTGGCCGACAATGCCCGCGACCTCGATTTCGCCATGCGCTGGGGCTTCGGTTGGGCGCAAGGGCCTTTTGAAACCTGGCAGGCCGCTGGCTGGGCCGAGATAGCCCAGGCGATTGCCGCCGACATCGCTGCCGGCAAGGCCATGAGTGCCACGCCGCTGCCGGTCTGGGCGCTGGATGTCGGGCGCACCGGCGTGCATGCGGCCGAAGGCTCGTACTCTGCCCGCCAGAATGCTTACGTGGCCCGTTCGACGCTGCCGGTCTATCAGCGCCAGTTGTTCCCCGAGCGTGTGCTGGGCGAGAGTGGCGCCACCCCGGAAAAATCCGGCGAAACACTGTACGAAAACGATGGTGTGCGCCTGTGGGTGCTTCCCGCGGTCGACCGGAAAATTGGCATTATTTCCATCAAATCGAAGATGCACACCATCGGCGATGAAGTGCTGGATGGGGTCATTGCCGCCGTCCGTCAGGCGGAAGCGACGCTTGAGGGCGTGGTGATCTGGCATGAAGCACCGTTCGCCGTGGGCGCCAATCTGGCCCAGGTTTCCGAAGCCATAACTGCCGGCCAGTTCGAGATGCTCGAAAAAACCGTCGAGAAATTCCAGCGTGCATCGCAGACCTTGAAGTATGCGCAGGTCCCGGTGGTGGCCGCGGTGCAGGGCATGGCGCTGGGTGGCGGCTGTGAATTTGTCATGCATGCCGGCAAACGCGTCATGGCGCTGGAAAGTTATGTCGGCCTGGTCGAAGCGGGTGTCGGGCTGATCCCGGCCGGTGGCGGTTGCAAGGAATTTGCCGTGCGTGCGGCTGATTGGGCAGCGCAATCGGCGACGCCGGGCGAAGTGTTCAATTTCCTGCAGCCGGTGTTCCAGACCATTGCTATGGCCAAGGTCGCCAAGAGTGCGGTGGAAGCTGTCGAGTTCGGTTTCGCCAGACCCACGGACACCATCCTGTTCAACGCCAACGAACTGCTCTTCGTGGCCATCCGCGAAGCCCGCGCCATGGCCGAAGCCGGCTATGCCCCGCCCACCATGGCCCGCGGCATTCCGGTCGCCGGCAAGACCGGTATCGCCAATTTCGAGATGATGCTGGTCAACATGAAGGAGGGCGGCATGATTTCCGCCCACGACTACCAGGTGGCCCGGGCGGCAGCCATCGCCCTGTGTGGTGGCGAAGTCGAGACTGGGAGTCTGGTCGATGAAGAATGGCTGATCACCGTCGAGCGCCGGCTGTTCGTCGCGTTGCTGAAAACCCCCGAAACCCAGGCCCGGATCAAGCACATGCTCGATACCGGCAAGCCTCTGCGTAATTAATCGGGTTCAGGAGACAAAGAAAAATGAGCAAACAGATTCAAGACGCCTACATCGTCGCCGCCACCCGTCTGCCGGTGGCCAAGAAGAACGGCATGTTCAAGAACGTACGGCCGGATGACATGCTGGCCCACGTGATCCGCTCGGTCGTCGGCCAGGTGCCGGGCATCGATCCGGCCCGCATTGGCGATGTCATCGTCGGTTGCGCCATGCCGGAGGCGGAGCAGGGCATGAATGTGGCCCGTATTGGCCTGCTGCTGGCCGGGTTGCCGAATACCGTGCCGGGGATGACCATCAATCGCTTCTGTTCGTCGGGTGTGCAGGCAGTGGCCGACGCAGCCAACCAGATTCGTCTGGGACTGGCCGACGTGATGATCGCGGCCGGCACCGAGTCGATGAGCGTGATGCCGCAGATGATGGGCAACAAGATGGCGATGAACCCGGCGTTTTTCACCGACGAGAATGTGGCCATCGCCTACGGCATGGGCCTGACCGCCGAGCAGGTGGCCAAGCAGTGGAAGATCAGCCGCGAGGCGCAGGATGCCTTTGCCGTCGAGTCCCACCGCCGGGCTTGTGCGGCCATTGCCGCCGGCCATTTCAAGGCCGAGATGTCGCCTTACACCGTGCGCGAAAGCCTGCCCGATCTGGCTTCCGGCGAGATTCGTCTGCGCGAATATCGTGCCGATACCGATGAAGGTCCGCGCCCCGATTCCGCCCTCGACAAGCTGGCCAAACTGAAACCGGTATTCCATGCCCGTGGGTCGGTGACGGCGGGTAATTCATCGCAAATGTCGGACGGCGCCGCCGCAGTCATGCTGGTTTCGGAAAAGGTGCTCAAGGAACACAACCTCACCCCGCTGGCCCGCTTCGCCGGGTACGCAGTGGCCGGCGTGGCGCCCGAGATCATGGGCATTGGCCCGATTGCGGCGATTCCCAAGGCGCTGGCGCAAGTCGGCATCACCCAGGATCAGCTGGACTGGATCGAACTCAACGAAGCCTTTGCCGCCCAGTCGCTGGCCGTGATGCAGGAACTCGGCATCAATCCGGATATGGTGAATCCGCTGGGTGGCGCCATTGCCCTCGGCCACCCGCTCGGGGCCACCGGCGCCATCCGCATGGCCACCGTGGTGCACGGTTTGCAGCGTACCGGCGGCAAATACGGCATGGTGACGATGTGCATCGGCACCGGCATGGGCGCTGCCGGCATCATCGAGCGAATTTGAGGATGCTGCGGTCAACCGGAAAAATCGGCCAAAATTGAAATCATGAAACCCGCCTGGCTGAACAAACTTTCTCCCGCCTGGCGGGCGCGCATGGTGCGTTTGGGGTTCAATTTTCATCCCGCCTTTCGCGGCACGGGTGGGCGGGTGACGCATGTGGCGAAGGATTTGCGTCACATCCGGATTCGCCTGCCGCTGACCTGGAAGACCAGGAACATCGTCGGCTCGCTGTATGGTGGATCGCTGTTTGCCATCACTGACGGGGCGCATCCGATGATGCTGATGGCGGCGCTGGGTGACGATTACATTATCTGGGACAAGGCGGCCAGCATTCGCTATCGCAAGCCCGGGTTTTCAACGCTGTATGCCGATTTCGTTCTCGATGATGCTGAGCTGGCCGAGATCAGGGCCGGACTGGCAAAGAACAAGGAGCTTGAACGAACCTATCTGGTCGAACTGAAAGACGGGCAAGGTACGGTACATACCGTGGTTGAGCGCACGGTATATATCGCCGACAAAAATTACTACCGACAAAAGAGCGGTGGAGGAGACAAATGATGATCCGTTCGACAAGTGTGCGGCGCGCGGCGCTGCTGGCTGCCTTGCTGGCGGCGCCAGGGCTGTACGCCGCCGAGGTAGCTGGCGTGAAAGTGGTCGACAGGATTCAGGTGGGCAGCCATGCGCTGGTGCTCAACGGTGCTGGCCTGCGCAGCAAATTCTTCGTCAAGGTGTATGTCGGCGCCCTGTACGTGGGGCAGAAGGCAACGACACCGGACGCAATTTACGATAGTCCTCAGCCGCGCCGCATCGTGATGCGTCTGCTGCGTGATCTCGATGCGCATTCGCTGAATGAGGCACTCGACGATGGCTTGAAGAGCAACCATACGCCGTCCGAACTGGCGGTGATGCAACCTCAGGCTGACCAGTTGGCCGGCATCATGAAGGCTATCGGCAAAGCCAGGGAAGGCGATACCATCGCCATTGATTTCTCTGCCGATGGTATTGCCGTCAGCCTGAACGGGGAATCGCGTGGCAAGGTGGCCGGGCCGGGCTTTGCAAAAGCATTGCTCAAGGTCTGGCTGGGCGACAAGCCGGCAGATGCCTCGCTGAAGAAGGCACTGCTCGGTAGTTAGTGCGGTCATCGCTGGAGGAGACGAAAAATGGAAAAAATCTGGCTACAAAGCTATCCGAACGGCGTGCCGGCGGTGATCGATATCGATCACATCTCGTCACTTGTCGCGCTGTTCGAAACGGCGTGCGCGCAGTACGCCGACAAGGTGGCCTACATCAGCATGGGCAAGGAGATGACCTATCGGCAACTCGATGCGGAGAGCAAGGCCTTTGCCGGCTGGCTGCAGGCCCGGGGCTACCAGAAGGGTGAGCGCGTCGCGCTGATGATGCCGAACCTGCTGCAATACCCGGTGGCGCTGTTTGGCACCTTGCGCGCCGGTTGTGTGGTGGTCAATTGCAATCCGCTTTACACGCCACGCGAGCTGGAGCATCAGCTGAAGGATTCCGGCGCGACGGCGATTGTCATTGTCGAAAATTTTGCCCACACGCTGCAGCAGGTGCTGGGCAATACGGCGATCAAGGATGTCATCGTCACGCCGATGGGTGAAATGCTGGGCCTCAAAGGGGTGGTCGTCAATTTTGTCGTGCGCCATATCAAGAAACTGGTGCCGGCGTGGACGCTGCCCGGCGTCATTGGCTTCAAGCAGGCGCTGGCCACCGGCCGCCGCCATGGCTGGACGCCGGTGCCACTGACTCGGGACGATATCGCCTTCCTGCAATATACCGGCGGCACCACGGGGATTTCCAAGGGGGCCATGCTGACGCATGCCAACATCGCCTCGAATGTGATTCAGGCCTACAGCTGGATCAAGCCGGTCCTGCGGGACGGCGAGGAATTCATCATCACGGCCTTGCCGCTGTATCACATCTTCGCGCTGACCGCGAACTGCCTGACCTTCATGATGATTGGTGCCCGCAACCTGCTGATCGCCAATCCGCGTGACATCCCCGGCTTTGTCAGAGAGTGGGGCAAGTACCCGGTCACGGTGGTGACGGGGGTGAATACCTTGTTCAACGCGCTGCTCAACGACCCCGATTTTGCCAAGCTGGATTTCTCAACCATGCGTGTCACCTTGGGCGGTGGCATGGCGGTACAGGGACCGGTCGCCGACAAATGGCTGCAGGTGACCGGTACCCCGTTGTTGCAGGCCTATGGCCTGACCGAGACCTCCCCGGCGGCGACGATCAATCCGCTGGACATGCGCGCGTTCAATGGTTCGATTGGCCTGCCGATTTCGTCGACGGAGGTGTCGATCCGTGACGATGACGGGATCGAGGTGCCAATCACGCAAGTCGGCGAAATCTGTATTCGTGGCCCGCAGGTCATGAAAGGTTACTGGCAGCGGCAGGATGAAACCGATCTGGTTTTTTATCCGGACCGCTTTCTGCGCACGGGCGACATGGGCTATGTCGACAAAAAAGGCTTCGTTTTTCTGGTTGACCGCAAGAAGGACATGATTCTTGTCTCTGGCTTCAACGTCTATCCCAACGAGGTCGAAGAGGCTGTAGCCATGCATCCGGGTGTCATGGACGTGGCGGCCATCGGCGTGCCCGATGAGCACTCCGGCGAGGCGGTGAAAATTTTCGTGGTGCGCAAGGATCCGAAGGTCACCGAGCGCATGCTGATCGACCACTGCCGCGGCCTGCTGACCGGCTACAAGATTCCGAAACATGTTGAATTTCGCGATGACCTGCCGCGCACCAACGTCGGCAAGATCCTGCGTCGCGCCTTGAAAGCGGGGGCGTAATGGCCATACCGGTTTCACTGAAGCAGAATCTGACGCTGCCGGTCCTCTGTGCGCCAATGTTCATCGTCTCCCATCCCGATCTGGTCATCGCCCAGTGCAAGAGCGGCGTGATTGGCTCCTTCCCGGCACTGAATGCCCGGCCGAAGGAAGCGCTGGATGAATGGCTGACCCGCATCAAGGGCGAACTGGCCGCCGATCCCAATGCAGCGCCATTTGCCGTTAATCAGATCATCCACCCCTCCAATGAACGGCTGGACCACGACATGGCGCTGTGCATCCAGCACGAAGTGCCGCTGATCATCACCAGCCTGTCAGCGCCCACCGCCATCGTGCCGCCCGTCCATGCCTATGGTGGCAAGGTCTTTCATGACGTGATCAGCGTCCGTCATGCCGAAAAGGCGCTCGAAGCCGGCGTTGACGGTCTGATCCTGGTATGCGCGGGCGCCGGTGGTCATGCCGGCATGCTCAGCCCCTTTGCGCTGGTCGGTGAAGTTCGCAAGTTCTACGACGGTCCGATCATTCTGTCCGGAGCCATCACCCACGGCGCAGCGATTCTCTCGGCGCAGGCCATGGGCGCCGATCTCGCCTATATCGGGACGCGTTTCATCGCGACGACGGAAGCCAATGCAGGCGATGCCTACAAGCAGGCCATCGTTGATTCGGCGGCGGCCGATGTCGTCTACACCCCATACTTCACCGGGGTGCACGGTAACTACCTGAAGAAAAGCATCCTGGCCGCCGGGCTTGATCCGGCCAATCTGCCTGAGAAGGACAAGACCGCGATGAATTTTGGAGGCTCCACCGCGGCCAAGGCCTGGAAGGACATCTGGGGCGCCGGGCAGGGCGTCGGGCTGATTGACGAGGTGTTGCCGACCGCCGAACTGGTGATCCGCCTGAAACAGGAATACCGCGCCGCCAAGGCAGCGTTGTGCAGCAATCCATTCTGAAAATAACGAGGAGATCAAAAAATGAGCGACTATCGCGCGCCCGTCAAAGACATGCGTTTCGTCATGGACGAACTGGCCGGATTCAAGGCGCTGAGCCAGATGCCTGCTTATGAAGAGGCGACCCCCGATGTGGCTGATGCCATTCTCGACGAAGCGGCTCGTTTTACCAGTGAAGTGCTCGCGCCATTGAACCGCGTGGGCGACAAGCAAGGGTGCCGGATGACCGACAACGGCGTGACCACCCCGCCAGGCTGGAAGGAAGCCTACAAGGCTTTCTGCGAGGCCGGCTGGAACGGCATTGTGCTGCCTGCCGAGTTTGGCGGTCAGGGCCTGCCCGATACCCTGGGCGTCGCCGTCAAGGAAATGGTCTGCTCGGCCAACCTGTCTTTTTCGCTCGGCCCCTTGCTCACCACCGGTGCCGTCGAAGCGCTGCTGACCTGCGCCAGCGACACGTTGAAATCGATCTACCTCGAAAAGATGATCACCGGCGAATGGACCGGGACGATGAACCTGACCGAGCCGCAGGCCGGTTCTGACCTGGCCCTGATCCGCTCTCGTGCCGAACCGCAGGCCGATGGCAGTTACAAGGTGTTCGGCCAGAAGATATTCATCACCTACGGCGACCACGACATGACGGACAACATTGTCCACCTTGTCCTCGCCCGCCTGCCGGATGCGCCGGCCGGGGTGAAGGGGATTTCGATGTTCCTGGTGCCGAAATTCCTGGTCAATGCCGACGGTTCGCTCGGCGCCCGTAACGACGCCTACTGCGTGTCGATTGAGCACAAGCTGGGTATCCATGGCAGTCCGACCTGCGTGATGGCCTATGGCGACAAGGGCGGGGCCGTTGGCTACCTGCTCGGCGAAGCCAACCGCGGACTGGAATACATGTTCATCATGATGAACGAAGCCCGCCTCGGCGTCGGTCTGCAAGGCATCGCCCTCGGTGAACGTGCCTACCAGCAGGCATTGGCCTTCGCCCGCGAGCGCAAGCAGGGCCGCGACGCGCTGACCGGTGAAGCGCTGGTCACGATCGACCATCATCCGGACATTCGCCGCATGCTGATGCTGATGAAATGTCGCGTCGAAGCCTGCCGTGCCTTGGCCTACTATGCTTCGGGCCTGCTTGATCGCGTGCACGCAGCGACCGATCCCGACGAGAAGAAGCGCCAGCTCTATCTGGCCGAATTCATGATCCCCATCGTCAAGGGCGGCGGCACCGAAATGGGCATCGACGTCACTTCGCTGGGTATTCAGATCTACGGTGGCATGGGGTTCATCGAAGAAACCGGCGCCGCCCAGCACTGGCGCGATTCGCGCATTACCACCATCTACGAAGGCACGACCGGCATCCAGGCCAACGACCTGCTGTTCCGCAAGCTGATGCGTGATCAGGGGGCTACTGCCAAGGTCGTTTTCGGCGAGGTCCATGCCACTGCCAAAGCGCTCGGCGCATCCGGCAAGCCCGAATTGCAAGCCATCGGTCAGCGTCTGGGCACTGCCCTCATGGCATGGACTGCGGCCACGGAATGGCTCGCGGCCAATGCCAAAACGGGCCTTTCCGGCGTATTGACGGCGGCCGTGCCTTATCTGCATCTGGCCGTTACCGTTTGCGGTGGCTGGTTCATGGGCAAGGCAGCGCTTGCGGCAGCCGGTTATGTGGACAGGGCAGAAGGCGACCAGGCGTTCTATCGCGCCAAGATCGCCACGGCGCGCTTTTACGCCGACCAGATGCTGCCACAGGCCGGCGCCTACGCTGAAACCGTCATGGCGGGCGACGCGGCGCTGGCCGGGACCGGCGACGAGATTTTCTGATAATGAGCAGGGTGGGCGTGCCACAGGGTGCGCCTTCCCGCTTATCGGTGTCGCACCGGTATCGCTTGCCGCAGTGTCCAGAGCGTGTTGGCGTTCCCGCCAGATTCGGCGACACTTGGTCATCCTTCACTGACACGCGAAAGCGTCATGTACATCCCCAAACACTTTGATGAACCGGACGTTGATGTTCTGCATCAATTAATGCGAGCCCGGCCGCTGGCCACACTGGTGACGCTCTCGTCCGGCGGGCTCAACGCCAATCACATTCCGCTCCACCTCTCCGTGCAGACCTCGCGGTTGGGGATGCTGCGTGGCCATGTGGCGCGAGCCAATCCGCTGTGGCGCGACTACGATCCGGACGTCGACGTGCTGGCAATCTTTCATGGGCCCGACGCCTACATCAGTCCATCGTGGTATCTGACCAAGGCCGAGACTGGAAAGGCCGTGCCGACCTGGAACTATGCCGTGGCACAGGCCAGCGGCCGTCTTCGTGTGATGGACGATGCGGCATGGCTGCGATCGCATGTTGAAGCATTGACGGCCCACCACGAAGCGGGGCAGCCAAAGCCTTGGCAGGTCTCCGATGCGCCCCCGGATTACATCGACAAGATGCTGCTGGCCGTGGTCGGGATCGAGATTCAAATTGTTCGGCTCAACGGAAAATGGAAGATGAGCCAGAACCAGCCGGCAAATAATCAGTCGGGTGTCATTGAGGGCCTGCGTGCAGCTGGCCATACCAGCGGACTTGACGTGGCCGCCATCATTGAAGGCCGACAGCCATGCTGACGCAAGCGACGGCGCTTGTTAAAAAGGGCGGCATCGCGGATGCTTGGGCTGGTCAAACACTATCCGGGCAAGGTCGATGAAACTGCAGCAGTTGGCGATGGGTGCGCGCTTTGAATACGAGGGTGTCACTTATGTGAAAACCGGCCCGATGACGGCTTCTTCTGACGCGGGCGGGCAGCGCATCATCCCGCGCTACGCAAACCTGCGTGTGCTGGAGGAGCCGGTTGCCGAGAGCAAGGCGCCGATCAAGGGCCGACTGGAAGCGGTGCGGGTGCGCACAGCCTTCGAGCGTTTTTACCAGGTCAGCGAGCGACTGGTTGGCGAAAGCGGGCAGGCAGAATTGGCCCAGGCGCGCCAGACGTTTCTGGACGCCATCAAATGACAGTTACCGCGGTCAACCGGAAAATTTGACCAAAAATGAAAAAAGGAAAGGCCAAAACCTTCCCCGATTTGGTTGTAAGGTAACCGGAATATTCTGGTGGACGGGTTTGATCGAAGTGCCTCGACGGCATGGACATTGTGGGGCACTGATTGTGCCCCGCGCACATGTGCCGGCAATTTCGGCGTGGAGTTTGCAACTCTATGGGCAGTTTGGTGCCCTAAACGGAAGTAGCCCAACTGCGGAAGCGGACGCTCAACGTTTGACATAATCGGCGCCGGAGGCTTTATCGCCGACGTCCGGGTTGATGGATGGGTTGGCCATCACCGTTCTTCCATTGTTGTCTCGATTGCAACTTACCTCCACGACTGCTCAGGTTGCTACCAGTCGGAACGAAAGTTGCCGAGCGAGATACGCACCCGCTGAAAGACAGCGCCTTTGCGCGGCGCACGACAAAGTAGAAGGAGTCCGTCCTCCGTTCATGGCAGTCGCCCGCTGCCGCATGTCGAGAGTGTGAATTCTTGTTTCCGGCGCATCTTTACGGCTGTCGGAAAAATTTACACCACGTGCGGATGGTCGTTTGGGAGGTTGTTTAACTATAAGAAATACATGGATATTTTATGTTGGCATTATATTTGCTTCGCCATGAAATATCTGGGCAACTGATGGTGCTGGTAGATGCGGTGCCTAAATAACAGTGAGTAAAGTTGTCTTCCTCTCGTCCAGGCAAGTAAGTGGTTGTTCACGGCGATTTTGTCTTTCGGGCCCAAGGAATCATTGGTGCGATTCCAGACGAATTTCGGCATAACTTAACTCTATACATTAGGAAATTACATCATGGTCAAAGTTGGAAAACTGGCAGTCGCATCAGTCTTGCTGCTAGCTTTGGCGGGCACATCCGGTGTTGCCAATGCTGCGCCCATTACCAGCCGCGCATCCCTGCAAACCCTGCTGGGTGGCCCGGGAACCCTTGAAGACTTTGAAGCCCTGACTCTCGCTTCGGGAAACGCTACGGGTGTGAGTTGTGATACCGGCAACGTGCTGAGTTCCGCGTCAATTTGTAACGGCCAAGGCCCAGGTTTGGTCAATCCTGGAATCTCGCTGCTTAAATCCAACGGTGGCTTTCAGTGGGATGCAGCCGGCTATTTCGGCGCACCATCGAAGGAGTTCTTGATCGGTGCAGGCCCCGGACAACCGCTGGTCATCGACTTCACATCGGCGGTCACCGCTTTTGGCCTCGACCTGCGTGCATTCAGTGGTTTCGACGATACGGCGTCGATCGACATTCTGGCGGCTGACGATGTCACTGTTATCGGCACCCTCTCAGGCGTAGCGCTGAGCTCAAGCGGCGTGCCGGTGTTCGCGGGCTGGGAAGACGCCGGCGGTATCGGCGGACTTTCGTTGACCCAGACCGGCCAATCCTGGTCGCCGATTATCGACAACGTCGAATGGGGTGGCGTTCGCAACGCGATTCCAGAGCCGGGATCGCTGGTGCTGTTCGGTCTGGCCCTCGCGGGCTTGGGAATGAGCCGCCGCAAAGGGGCGTAGTTTCTGCCGAGACGGCTATCAACAAGGGCTCGCTTCGGCGGTAATGCCGTTCAGCTAAGGCTGAACGGCATTAATGAGATGGTCAGCCCGATCCCCGCCAGCGGTAAGCTGAGTGGGGATTTTTTTGAGGATTGCCCGGCGCGGCTCTCATCGTGGCGCGGGAAATCAACCTCCCAATTTGACGCCGGATAGATTTGCGCAAGCCAACCTTAGTTCAAAAACAAACAGACCTTGCAAAAATCGGGCTGACCATAGATTTTATGGCGTTTGAACCAAACGCGAAAAGCGGCACGTCGCAATATAGCGCATCAGCATGCATCCAGAGCGCCCGAGCGGCCGCTTTGTGGCAACATTGCCACCGTCCGGAGATGGCCGTACTCGGACCTGGCCTGTTCCAATATCCCGCATGATCCATGATCGTAGCTACGCAGACAGCTAAACCAAAATCCGCGCCCGTCGTCCGGAGACTCCGGCGACAGGAGCGCGGTTTCGATGCTTAGGGGGAACCGGAAAATCCGGATACTCCCTATTCGCCTGAGGATCAGAAGTTGA
>DAOLIO010000052.1:0-15668 GCA_035328505.1 Azonexus sp. | reverse complement strand
CGATCTGCGACAAACCTTTCGAGGCTGGCAGCATCCGCCGCCTGATCAGCGAGGCCTTGACGCGCTAGGTCCAGCAGGGGGGGCTGGCACCCGGGGTGACAGACCATTCGGTTGATGCCGTTCAGGACCAATGTCATGTTGGTGCAACATGCATGCCCCAATCATCCTGATGATTTTCTGCTGGCCAGCAGCCGGATTGTGACTTGCCGTCCGACAATGATGAGTGCGGCCAGCACGAGCAGCGGGTCGAGCAGCACATCCCACAGGTTGGCAAAAACGCCGCTGGCGTAGCCCGCGAGGTCGGCTGCGAGAATGATCAGCCAGCGATCCAGCCGCTTCCACCACAAGGTCAGGCCGACCGGGATCAGCGCCGCCAGCAGTATCGCAGGTTGATAGCCGAGCGAATATGGGTCAAACGATCCCAGACCGAGAGAGGTCGCATAGAACGGCACGGCAACGGTCAGCAGGCCGAGCGCTGGACGGTAGCTCAGCGGCGATGGTGTCTTGTCGGCGAGCTGGAGCACGGCCAAAGCCAGCAGCGTTAGCGAAGGTGCGCCGAAGAAAGCGTGCATGGCCGGCGCAATGCCGACAATCAAGGCCAGCGTTGTGGCCGCCAGCGCAACGCGGGCGCGCTGTTCGCCGAGCGGCAGGAGGGTGGCCAGCGCACCGACAATCAGTCCGTGGGCGAGCAGGCCGTAAGCAGCCAGCATGTTCATGGTACTGCACCGTCCAGCCATGCTTCGCTGAAGACCGCATGCTTGATGCCCTGCTGGCGCCAGTCATAGGCAAGGTGAATGCGGCCATCACGACCGAGCAACAGTGCCGGGTTGGTAAATTCGGCGCCGCCATCGGGGGCGGATTCGATAGTTCGTTTGGCCTGCCAGCTTTTGCCATCATCGGCGGAAATCCAGAGCGCCAGCGATTGCGTTCCGGCGACCGGGTTGCCCGCCAGCAACAGTCGGCCGCTCTGCAGGCGAAGCAAGGCAATGGCAGCATTCGGATTGGGGATCGATAGCGTCCCCTCCTGCCAAACATGCCCCCCATCGGCTGTCGCCGCGCTGCGGATGACGCCTGATGGGCTGCCTGCATCGCGTAGCAAGGCCAGCGCATGCGTTTCGTTGAAGGCGACGACGGTGGGTTGCAAGCTGCCCTGGGTGCCCGGCAGGCGAACTTTGCCCAGGACTTGCCCGGTTGCCGCCAGTCTTAGCCAGTCACCGCCATGCCCGATGAAATTGCGGCTGATCGGCAGCCCCAGGCCGCCATCGGCCAAGGCTATCGGCGGCGAGCGAACGTCACCGCCAAAGTTGGCGAACGGCGAGGTCTGCAAGCGTGTCGCCTTGGTCCAGCTCTTGCCGCCATCGGTAGAGACGCTGTGATTGATCGATGGCCCCAGCGTGCTGCTGACGTACCACAGATGCAGCCAGGTGCCTTCGGCGTAGAGAACCGGCTGGCCGATTTGGCTGACATAGGCGAAGGCGCCGCCCGCTGTACTTTCGCGGTTGGCAATCGTGACCGGCGCCCGCCAGCCATCCCGGTCAAGGATGCTGAAGCTGATGACGTGCTCGTCGTTTTGGCGGCTGAGCCACGCAGCGGCAATGCGACCATCCGGTAATTCGGCCAGATTGGGGTGGCTTGCAGTACCTTCAGTGTCCGGCAGCATTTCACTGGCAAATTGCGCGGGCAACGTTGAGGCGACGGCATTCGGCTGTGCTGAAAAATCGGTGCTGCCGACGGCCGGAGCGCGTAAGTAAGCAGCAATCAAGGCAACAATGAACAGCGCTAACGCGAGATGTTGGGTGGGAAGCCGCATGAGGCCGAATTCTAACCCGCTAATGCTGCGGGCTTGGGCCGAGGGGTGCCGATTCAGCCTGAACCGAGGCACCGCCATCCATCATCGGCGTACGTAGCGCTTTCATTGCCGCCTTCAATTCGGCATGTTTCTCTATTGAGCGGCATCTTGAGCCAACGGCTTTAGTGATTTTTGTATTCCGGCTTGCGTTTCTGCATAAAGGCATCAATCCCTTCGCCGGCGTCATCACTCATCATGTTGCAGGCCATCACTTCGCCGGCATACGCGTAAGCATCGCTCAGGCCCATTTCCAGCTGCTTGTAGAACATGCCCTTGCCCATGCGGATGGCAACCGCGCTTTTGCCGAGGATATTGCTGGCGAGCCGTTCAATTTCCGCATCCAGTGCGTCGGCCGGGACGACGCGATTGACCAGCCCCTTGGCGCGGGCTTCCATGGCGTCAATGAACTCGCCGGTGAGCAGCATTTCCAGCGCTGCTTTGCGCCCAAGGTTGCGGGCCAGACCAACCGCTGGTGTCGAGCAGAAAAGCCCGACATTGATGCCGGAGACGGCAAATTTGGCGACATCGGCCGCTACCGCCAGATCGCACATCGACACCAGCTGGCAGCCGGCTGCCGTTGCAATGCCATGCACGCGGGCGATCACCGGTTGCGGCATGCGGGTGATGCTGAGCATCAACTCGCCACACTGTATGAACAGGGCCTGCATGAATGCCTTGCTGTGGTTGCCGCGCATTTCCTTGAGGTCGTGGCCGGCGCAGAAGGCCTTGCCGGCACCGGCGATGATAACGACGCGCACTTTTTCCGAGGCGGCAATGGCATCCAGCTCGGCCTGCAGCGCCGACAGCATGTCTTTCGACAGCGAATTGAACTGATTCGGGCGGTTCAGGGTGAGCGTGGTAAGGCCATCGGGGCGATCCTGGCGGACGACGAGAGGGGCGTCGGTAGTGGTGTTCATGCTTATCTCCATATTGTTTTTGAAACCAGCAGCGTAGCGCAGCTTGGCTTGGCGGACCAGATGCGCTGGCTGGATTGTCACGAAATTGTGACATTCATCTGGCGCCATGACAGCGGACTTATTGTAGGATGCGCAGGGTGGCGGACAGACAATGGTGCTGGATATTCGTCCGCCTCAACGACCCATGGAGTGTTAAAAATGTTAAAGAAATTGCCGCGCAGCCTCGCGATTTTTTCCGTGGTAACTGCTTTCTTTTGGTCCGGCACCGCTTCGGCCCTGCCCTACAGCAATCTGGTGGTTTTCGGCGACAGCCTGGCCGACAGCGGCAACAACGCCATCCTGGCCGACCTGTTTGCCAGCGGTGCCCGCGAACCCGCGCCGTTCGTCGGACCGCAGGTGGCAACCCTGCCCTATGCCTCCGGCACTTATTCTAACGGACCGGTATGGACCGAATATTTTGCCAGTAGCCTGGGCATGAGCCTGGCCCCGTCACTGGCCGGCGGCAACAATTACGCCTATGGTGGCGCCCGCGTTGGTGTCGATGGACTCGTGCCAAGCCTGGTGTCACAGATGGGCCTGTATTTGAGCGGCAATGCAGTCAATGCCAATACGCTTTATGTCATCGAAGGCGGCGGCAACGATGCGCGCGATGTGCTGGGTTTGTATGCGGCAGGCATGGTGCAGGAAGCAAATGCGGCGGTGACCAACTATGTTCAGGGCATTGTTGGCATGCTGGGCACGCTGGCCAGTCTGGGAGCCGAGCACTTCCTGCTCTGGAATATCACCGATCTGGGGCAGGTGCCGGCAGTCACGGCAATGGGGCCGGGCGCCTCGGCAGGCGCCAGCATGATCGTGGATGGCATGAACCAGGCAATGTATGGCGCGCTGAATACCTACCTGCCGGGTAGTATCCTGGATGACATCGTGCTGTTCGACGCTTTCAACGGACTGCGTGACATCGTCGCCAATCCCGCTGCATTTGGTCTCAGCAATGTCACCGATGCCTGCGCTGATCAGTTGGCCAGCCCGAACTGCATCGCCAATAGTGCTGATCAGTATTTCTTCTGGGATGGCATCCATCCTACCACCGCCGGTCATGCCGTGATGGCGCAATTGGCCGTGGCCGCGCTGCCGGAACCATCGAGCTGGGCCTTGTTCGGGTTGGCTTTCCTGGGCCTGGCAGCGAGTCGCCGCCGCGCATATCGGTAGGGGGGGCGCAAGGCCTCGCTGCGGCGGGGCTTGGTCCGGCTTATAGCGGGCGGAAAATGATTGCTGTGCAGCGAACGCCCGTGTTTGGTCACGTCATCGAGATGGCTACGGTCAACCGGGAAAAACCATCAAAAAGCAAAATGGCGCCGATGTGGTCAGCGCCTTTGGGTCTTGTTTGCCAGCGGATGCCCTGACGAAGTAACCGATCCCGACGCAATCACCGTTCAGGTACCGGAGACTCAGGCCCGGATACGATCAGCCGGAAGGTCTTCGGCACGGACCACCTTGTTGCGGCCGGTCTCCTTGGCGACGTAGAGGGCGCGGTCGGCACGATTGACCAGCGCGCGGGCGTCTTCGTGACCGTTCCAGGCGGCGACGCCGAAGCTGGCGCTGACCGGGCCGACCTGATCGAAGGGGGCATCCGCGATTTTGGCGCGTACCGCTTCGGCGATGGCCAGCGCAGCATCGATCGGCGTTTCGCGGAGCAGGATGATGAATTCCTCGCCGCCGAAGCGGGCAGCGCAGTCGGAGCTGCGCAGGAGTTCGCGGACGCGCAGGGCAGTATGCTTGAGGACGACGTCGCCGCTGTCATGGCCGAAGGTGTCGTTGATGCGCTTGAAAAAGTCGATGTCGAAGATGATCACCGAGACATTCAGTTGCCGGATGCGGCTGTCGGCAAGCGCGGCCTCCAGATGTTCGAAGAAGCGGCGGCGGTTGACGAGGTCGGTCAGGAAATCGGTCGTCGCCAGCTCTTCAAGCTTGGCATTGACCCGCGCGATGGGTTCGATGACCAGCCGGGAAAGGGTCAGGTTGAGGGCCAGGAAAGTCAGCGCAAAGGTGATGGTCAGCGAGCCCATAAAACGATTGAAGGTCTGGCGCGAGCGTTCCATGGCGTAGAGAATGGGGAGTTTGACGATCTGCATGCCGATGATGTCGCCCATCTGCCAGCCAAACCCGTTCTGGTCGCCATAGATCGTGCGCATCGAAGCGGGCGCCGCTTCCGGCGTGCTATGGCAGGCGAGGCACTGAGCCTGTTTGATGATGATCGGGCGGGCGACGAAGACGCTCTGATTGAAGTCTTCGCCGTGAAGTCCGGTGATTTCCTGTGTTTCACGCCCGCTGCGGAAGCGCTCTATCAGTGTCCGTTCCCATTCGTCGGCCAGGTGGCTGTGGTTGGTGGGGTTGAGAACCGATTCCTTGTATTCGTAGCCCGGAAAACGATCATGCAGGCGGCGCAGGGTTTCGGTCGCGGCGTAGGCAGGTACGGTCTGCGGCAGGAAACGTTCTGCGTTCATCGGGTCCAGATGTGGCTTGATCTCGTCGGTGGTGTAAGCGCGGATGGCCAGGGCTGTTTCCATCATGACCAGGGAGTTCTGGCGCACGTCCTCGATAGTGACCTTTTCGAGGTAGTAGCTGTAGTACAGGGCGGCTCCGCCAAGACTCAGCAGGAACACCGCCACCAGAACCAGATTGAATTTGAGCCGTAACGACAGGCGTGACGAGGCAGCGCTCATGCGGGGTTCTCTTTTCTGTGGGGACTGCAATATTGTTATTTGTCAGCGGGATGATATAGGGTTTTTCCGGGCGGTCCAATGGCACAGCAATGGGCGCCACCACGCAGCAATTTCCAGATAAATCCGGGTAGCCCGGTTTCACGCGAGAGTCCCCGCTTGGCTCAGGTAAACATAATCGGGCCGCGTTGCCCGCGGTAAAATGTCGCCCATGAACTCCCCGCGCTACGTCCACCTTCGCCTCCATTCCGAATACTCCGTCACCGACGGCATCGTCCGCATTGGCGACGCTGTCAAGCGCGCGGCGGGCGATGGCATGCCGGCGATGGCGGTGACCGATCTGGGTAACCTGTTCGGGCTGGTCAAGTTTTACACCGGGGCGCGTGGCAAAGGCGTCAAACCGATTGCCGGGGCGGACGTGTGGATCACCAACCCGGATTCGCCGGACGACGCCTATCGCCTGCTGTTGCTGGCACGCAATCGTGTCGGCTACCAGCAATTGTGCGAGTTGCTGAGCAAGGCTTATCTGGTCGAGGGCCGGCGCGACCGGGCTGAAATTCGCCGCGAATGGTTTGGCGAACTGGGCTGCGATGGTCTGATCGCCCTGTCCGGCGCGCATCTGGGCGATGTCGGCGAGGCTTTGCTGAACGGCAATTTTGATCTGGCCGGCGAGCGTGCCAAGGCTTGGGAGGTTATTTTCCCGGGGGCGTTCTATCTTGAAGTGCAACGCTATGGCCAGCCGCAGCAGGAGGCCATCGTTCAGCAGACGGCCGATCTGGCCGGTGAGCTTGCGCTGCCACTGGTGGCCACGCATCCGATCCAGTTCATGAATCCGGACGACTTTCAGGCGCACGAAGCCCGCGTCTGCATCGCCGAGGGCTATGTGCTGGGAGACAGTCGGCGCCCGAAGAGTTACACCAAGGAACAGTATTTCAAGACGCAGGCGGAAATGCTTGAGGCGTTTGCCGATCTGCCGGAAGCGCTGGAAAACACGCTGGAAATCGCCAAGCGCTGCAATATCGAGATGACGCTGGGCAAGAACTTCCTGCCCGATTTCCCAATTCCGCCGGGCATGACCATCGACGAGTATCTGGTGGACGAAGCGGAGAAGGGGCTGGAGGTTCGCCTCGTCGAGCTTTATCCGGATCCGGAAGAGCGCCTGAAGCGGCGGCCGGAATACGACGAACGCCTCGTTTTCGAGTGCAAGACCATCCTGCAGATGGGCTTCCCGGGTTACTTCCTGATCGTGGCGGACTTCATCAACTGGGCCAAGAACAACGGCGTGCCGGTCGGGCCGGGCCGCGGTTCCGGCGCTGGTTCGCTGGTTGCCTACAGCCTGCGCATTACCGACCTCGATCCGCTGGCTTATGCCCTGCTGTTCGAGCGCTTCCTGAACCCGGAACGGGTGTCGATGCCCGACTTCGATATCGACTTCTGCCAGGATAATCGCTGGCGGGTGATCGAATACGTCCGTCAGCACTATGGCGCCGACGCGGTCAGCCAGATTGCCACCTTCGGCACAATGTCGTCGAAGGCGGTGATCCGCGATGTGGGCCGCGTTTTCGGCATGCCGTACTCGATGTGCGACCGTATTTCTAAGCTGATCCCAATTGTTCAGAACAAGCCGGTGTCGCTGGCCGAGGCGCTGGAACAGGAACCGCAGCTGCGCGAGATGATGGAGGGCGACGGCGATGGTGAAACTATCCGCGAACTGTTCGACCTGGCCAGCCGTCTGGAGGATTTGACCCGCAACGTCGGCATGCACGCCGGCGGTGTGCTCATCGCACCGGGCAAGATCACCGATTTTTGCCCGATCTACCAGGCCACCGGCAGCGATGCGTCGACGGTGTCGCAATTCGACAAGGACGACGTCGAGAAGGTCGGACTGGTCAAGTTCGACTTTTTGGGTCTGCGAAATCTGACCATTATCGAGCTGGCCGTCGAGTACATCCGCCGGATGACCGGCGAGAAGCTCGACCTGATGTCGCTCGGCTTTACCGATCCCGCTGCCTACCAGATACTGAAGGACGCCAACACGACGGCGATCTTCCAGGTTGAATCGGAGGGCATGAAGAAGCTGCTCAAAAAGCTGGCGCCCGACCGTTTCGAAGACATCATCGCTGTGCTCGCGCTCTATCGTCCCGGTCCGCTCGGCTCCGGGATGGTCGACGACTTCATTCTGCGGAAAAAAGGCCAGCAGAAGATCGACTATTTCCACCCCGACCTGACCGCCTGCCTGTCGCCGACCTACGGCGTCATCGTGTACCAGGAACAGGTGATGCAGATTTCGCAGATCATCGGCGGCTATACGCTGGGCGGCGCCGACATGCTGCGCCGGGCGATGGGCAAGAAGAAGCCCGAGGAAATGGCCAAGCACCGGGCGACGATTGCCGAAGGCGCGGCCAAGAAGGGCTACGACCCGGCGCTGGCCGAGCAGTTGTTCGACCTGATGACCAAGTTCGCCGAGTACGGCTTCAACAAGTCGCACACCGCTGCCTACGCCGTTGTCACCTATCACACCGCCTGGCTCAAGGCGCATCACTGCGCGGCCTTCATGGCGGCGACGATGTCGTCCGATCTCGACAACACCGACTCGGTGAAGATTTTTTACGAAGACACCATCGCCAACAAGGTCAAGGTGCTCGGGCCGGACGTCAATGTCTCGAATTATCGTTTTGAGCCGGTCGACCGCAGCACCATCCGTTACGGCCTGGGGGCGGTGAAGGGCACCGGCGAACAGGCGGTCAACGTGATCCTGAAAGCGCGGGAGAAGGATGGTCCGTTCAAGGACTTGTTCGACTTCTGCATGCGCTGTGACAAGCGCATGGTCAATCGCCGTACGACGGAAGCGCTGATCAAGGCGGGGGCCTTCGACTGCATCGCGCCGGTGATCGCCGGCACCCAGGACGCCGATCGCTGCAAGCTGCTGGCGACCGTGGGCGTGGCGATGGATTTTGCCGAGCAGGCCGAGCGCAATGCCATGCAGACCAGCCTCTTCGATATTGGCGATGTGGCGGACGATCATGCGCCGGAATACGTCAACGTCCGCCCGTGGGATGAAAAGACCAAGCTGATGGAAGAGAAGACGGCGCTTGGTTTCTTCTTCTCGGGTCATCCGTACAACACCTGCAAAAAAGAGATGTCACGCTTTGTGAAGCGTCCGCTGAATCGTCTGGAGCCAGCCAAGGAGATGACGGTTTTGGCGGGTCTGGTGGTCGGCGTGCGGACCCAGATGACGCGGCGCGGCAAGATGCTTTTCGTGCAGCTGGACGATGGCACCGGGATGGTCGAGGTCTCGGTGTTCAACGAGCTTTACGAGGCCGAGCGCGCCAAGATTGTGACCGACGAGGTACTGGTGATCGAAGGCAAGGTCAGCTACGACGATTTTTCCGGGGGCAATCGCGTGGTGGCCGACAAGCTGATGACGCTGGGTGAAGCGCGCGCCCGATTTGCGCGACATCTGTTGCTGAAAATGAACGGCAACTCGGATGCCCGCAAGCTGAAATCCCTGCTCACGCCGTTTGCGCCAGGGCCGGCTGTTGTCCGCATTCAGTACCGGAGCGCTGACGCAGAGTGCGAGCTGGTGGTCGGTGACGCCTTGCGTGTGCGGCTCGACGATGCCTTGCTGGATGCGCTTTATGGCTGGCTGGCGCGAGAAAACGTCGAGATCGTCTACAACAGTTGAGGAAAAAGAGAAGGGCGCCATCAAGCGCCCTTTTCAATTTTGCGCTTTTTTTCCGGTTGACCGCGGCAATGGCCGCTGCCAGCGGACAAGGTGCCTACATCACCAGGTCGGTCTTGAATCCGATCCGCACGGCTCCCCAGTGGCGCCCGCCAATCATGATCGGCATCGACAGGTCATTGAGAATCTCGCCAGTGTCGCGGACGTAGGTCTGGAACAGCGATGGCTTCTGGTTCTTGGCCAGCTTCATGCCGACCGGGTCGTTGAAGATGCGCTTGTGCCGGCACTTGCTCAGGTCAACCTCGGGGTCCCCGCTGGGCGGGTTGGAAAAGACGCCATTATGGGCTGGTGCATAGCCATTGGTATCGACGCACAGGGAGTAGGTCAGCCCGGCAACATCGTGTAGCAGGTCGTCATATAGCCGCGTCAGTTCGGCATCGCACTGGCTGTCGTAGGCGGTCGTGTAACGCTTGGGGTTGGAGCCTGGAATTTCCTTGTAAGCCTGGTCGAAAACATTGACGCCACGGTCCGCCAGTTTTTGCAGCACGGCGACAACGTTGTCGCGGAACCCGGCGCATTTGTCATGCAGCGTGTCGAACATGCTGTTGCCGGTGCGGAAGTCAGCCAGCGTGCATTGCAGGTCTTCAGTCGATTCGCGCAGGGTCTTGGCGCTGTCGATACATTGCTTCATGCGCCCGGAGATGTCTCGGGAGTGATCACGGATTTCTTCGACTTCGTGGTGAATGGCCTGGTTGCTCTCGCGCAGGTTGCAAATGGCGACCGAAATGGTGGAGAGCTGTTCGGTCGTCTGTTTGAAGTCGCCGACCATGGTGGTCAGATCCGCTGCCGAGGTTTCGATGTAGCCATTGGCCCGCGTCACTTCGCCGACGATGGTTTGTGTTTTTGTCGACGTGTCTGACACCAGATTGATCATCGACTGGGTGTTCTGGCCAATGACCTGGGTGGCGGTCTTGACCTTTTCAGCCAACTTGCGCACCTCATCGGCCACCACGGCAAAGCCTCGCCCTGCCTCGCCTGCCCGTGCTGCCTCGATGGCGGCATTGAGCGCCAGCAAGTTGGTCTGGTCGGAGATGTCATTGATCAGCGACACGATCTCGTTGATCTTCATCGAACTGCTGTGCAGTTCGCTGACCGTCGACGAGAAATGCTCAATGTGGGCATTGGTCGAGCGCATCGTTGAGGCCACGGTTTCCATTTGATCCAGTGAACGCTGGGCCAGATCGAGATTGTTTCTGGTCGATGCCTCGATGGCATCGGAATTCCTCGCAACGTCGCCCACCGCCTGATTGACGCGATTGCTGGATTCGAAGACGGTGGCAGCAAGGGCTTCTTGCCGCTGGACGGCAGCATCGGTTTGCTGAACCAGGTAATTCATCCGTGCGGCGTCGGCGGCAATACTGACACTACGCTCGCGCGCATGCGAAATGAGACCGCGCACCCGGGCGAAAAAACGGTTGATATTGCTTGAAATACGTCCCGGGGCGTCGCTTCCCGTGGTGCCCACCTGGTAGGAGAGGTCTGCACTGCCCTCCGCCACGGCAGCGAGGTCACCGTCGATTTTTGCGAGGGAAGCGCTGTTTCCGAAAAATCCCATGGAACACCTCCTGAATCATTCTTCTGCCCTGCGGTGAGGCGACGACGCGCCCATGTGCTGCCTTCCCGGGGTTTCCGGGCCTTGCTGGCCGCTAACGCTATCCGACGCGTTGACGGGCAGCCAGGCGACCGAGCAGGAAGCCCTTGATCTCGTGGAAGGGGATGGGCTTGCCAAAAATGGTAATGTCCGAAGGGAGTCCGCGCTTGATTACTTCTTCACGGTCGATGGCACTGACCACGATGATGTCCATGCGGGCCAGATCGGCATTGGCGCGCAGGCGGCGAATCATCTCGAAACCATCCATGCCGGGCATCATCAAGTCGGCGATCAGGATGTCGGGCTGGCGCTGACCCACTTGCAACAGGCCATCGAACCCGTTGGCGACAATGCGCAGCTTGATGGGCAGATTCCAGCTTTCGATGGTCATCTGGTAGAGCATTTGCAGCGTCGAGTCGTCTTCGGCGATCAGGATGTCGAGTTGTCCGCCGGACTCCAGGGCGCTGGGCGTCAGGTTGCGGCGTCGTGCCAGCAAAGCATCAACCGATGTGGCGGGAATGCGGCGATGTCCGCCTGCAGTCTTCCACGCCTCGAGCGCCCCGCTTTCCACCATGTTCTGAACGGTGCCAAGGGAAACGCCCAAGCGGAGAGCGGCTTGCCTGGTGCTGAGGTATTCGGTGTCGGCCATTTTTATGTCCCTGCTGAAATTACAAATTCGTCAAATTTTATCCTGATATTTGATTAAATAACAATAAAAAAAACCTCAGCTTGAAAAGCATGAGGTTTTTATTTATTGGCCCGCTAATCGGGGAACGCGGAATTACAGTTTTTTGGCGTTTTTGGCCAGATAGGCAGCGACGCCTTCCGTCGAAGCCACCATGCCGGGCTTGCCCTTGTTCCAGCCTGCGGGGCAGACTTCGCCATGCTCTTCGAAGAATTGCAGGGCATCGACCATGCGCAGCATTTCGTCGATATTGCGGCCGAGCGGCAGCATGTTGACGACCTGGTGCATGACCACGCCGGTCTTGTCGATCAGGAAGGAGCCACGCAGCGCCACACCGGCTGCTTCGAGTTCAACGTCGTAGGCGCGGCAGATGTCATGCTTGACGTCGGCCACCAGCGGATAGCCAACCTGGCCGATGCCGCCGTCCTTGACTGCGGTGTTCTTCCAGGCAAGGTGCGTGAACTGGGAGTCGATGGACACGCCAATCACTTCTACGCCACGCTGCTTGAACTCTTCCAGGCGATGATCAAAGGCGATCAGTTCCGACGGGCAGACAAAGGTGAAGTCGAGCGGGTAGAAAAACAGGACGACCGGCTTGCCCTTGAATTGGGACAGTTTCAGTTCCTTGATTTCGTTGTTGCCATAAACGGCGGTGGCGGTGAAGTCCGGGGCTTGCTTGCCAACGAGAACGGCCATGGGGAGCTCCTAATTTTGATGGGTTGGGGGGAAACATCCAATTTAACCAAGCGGGCAGGTCGTGTCAAACCTGTCCGCGGGCTTAGGCATTGTGACGAAGTCTTGGCCGTGCTGCTCCTGAAGGGGCGGGCCGCTGGCATAATCGCGACATGATAATTATGAATTCAATACGGATGGCGGGCGGGGCCGGAACGTGCTGAAGGTGCTGGTTTTTCTGCCGGTCGTGGGGGCTGCCCTGCTGGCAGTGCTGCCGGTACGCCGAGGCCTGCATTTGTGGCAGGTCGCCATGATTTTCTCGGTCGCAGCGCTAGGCTATGCGCTGTGGCTGGCCAACCAGTTCGAGCCGGCTGGCGCCGCCGTGCAGATGTTTGAAAGTCGGGCCTGGAATATTCGCCTCGGTTCCTATTTTGCGCTGGGTGTCGATGGCATTTCACTGGCCATGGTGCTGTTGACGGCCTTGCTGTCGCTGATAGCCGTGCTGATGTCGCGCCGCATGGAAGCCGGGGCGCGTCTTTATTTCGTGCTGGTCCTGCTGCTGGAATCGGCCATGTTCGGCGTGTTTACGGCACGCGACTGGTCGTTGTTCTATGTGTTCTGGGAAGCCACACTGCTGCCGTTGTTCTTCCTCATCGACCGACTGGGGGGGCAGAATCGGCAGCGGGCAGCGCTGAATTTTTTTCTCTACACCCTGGGCGGGTCGGTCTTCATGCTGGTCGCGCTACTGTTTCTCTATGACGCGGCACCGGGCCACAGTTTTGCGATGACCGACATGGCGGAAGGTGGCCGCGGGTTGCCGCTGAATACGCAGTTGCTGATCTTTGCCGGCCTGTTTATTGGCTTCGGCGTCAAGATGCCGGTGGTGCCGTTGCATGGCTGGCTGCCGCTGGCCCACGTCGAGGCACCGAGTCCGGTGTCCATCCTGCTCTCCGGTGTCCTGCTCAAGATGGGGGCCTATGGTCTGATCCGGGCGGCCGAAACCTTGCCGGCCGCCTTGCTGGCAACGCAGGACTGGCTGGCCGTCCTGGCCTTCGTCAGCCTGCTTTACGGCGGCATCCTGGCCTGGCGGCAGCAGGATTTGAAGGCGATGGTCGCCTATTCGTCGATTTCGCACATGGGGCTTGTGCTGCTCGGCATCGCCACGCTCAACGTGACCGGACTGACTGGCGCCGTTGTCCAGATGGTGGCGCATGGACTGACGGCCGGCACGCTGTTTCTGGTCGTCGGGCTGCTTTATCAGCGCACGCGCAGTCGCGATCTGGCGGATTATGGATCACTGCCGGGCAAGGCGCCGCGTTTCGCGTTCTTTGTTGCCTTTGGATTTCTGGCCGCGCTGGGGCTGCCCGGCAGCGCCGGGTTCATTGCGGAATTGCATGTCCTGATTGGCGGCTATGCGCGCTGGGGGGGCTGGGTGATCCTGCTCGGCCTGGCGATGCTGATCGGCGCCGCCTACAGTCTGCGGGTGATCGGACGCTTGTGCCTGAAGGGGCCGCGCATGGCGTTGCCGGACATGACGCGGACCGAAGCGGTGGCGGCCGGCTTGCTGGCCACCGGTATTGTGGTGCTGGGTGTCTGGCCGGCGCCATTGCTGGATCTGGTGGCGGGCAGTGTTGGCCGGGTAGCCGGATTGTTCGGAGCGTAGATGAGCACCGAACACGAACTGCCAATCCGCGAACGTCTGGCTCACTGGGTCGACCACCTGACGCATGTGTTGCCGGCGCAGGCACCGATACGGGATTTCGTTCATCACAACACCCTGCACGGCTTTCAGCATCTGCCCTTTGCCGAAGCGCTGGGCGCAGCCCGGACGTTGACCGGCGCTATGACCTACTGGCCGGAAGCGAAGTTTCGCGAATGTCTGGCAGTCGGACGAATCGGTATTGACGACCTGTCCGCGGCACTGGACGAGCAGGGTATCGACGACCTGGATGCGCCGCTGTTACGCACCCTGACCCGGCGCGATGTCTTGGTGGCCAGCCTGATGGTCGGCATGAATGCGCCGGAGGTTCATCGACAAGGCTGGCTGCAACGTGAAACCGACCTGGCTGACAATTTGGTTTTTCAGCATTTTTTCCGGTTGACCGCGGGCGTCGCTGCAGCCGCCGCGTTCGATGACCGAGGCGGCAGTGCCCACGCCGCCACCTGGCAACAGTTGGCACGGGCGCAATGGGTGGCGTTGCGGACACAGGTTGGCCAGGGTTGGAGCTGGCGCAGCCTGCTCGAGTACCTCAGCGGCGAGGATGTGCTTGAGCGGGTACGCAGCGTGCTGCAACGACATCTGGCCGCGCATCTCGACCTTGGCGTTGCCGCCTGGCGCAATCCGGCACAGGGGCAAGGCTTTTTTGCCGCCTGGCGAGCCAGTGCCGGATTCGATCTGGCTTGGGAAATGGATGAGCTGCCCAATGTGCGTGATGAAATTCTCCATTTGCCTGACGACCCGGTCGATGTGTTGCTCGACGTGTTGCCCGGGCTGCTGCCCGATGAAAGCCATTGGTACGCCTATCTGGAGTGTCTGAGCATGGAATTGCCGGGCTGGTCGGGCATGTTCCTGTGGCGCGACCGCAATCCGGAGCGCGGCGACGGCACGCCGGTGGCCATGGTGGACTATCTGACCGTACGCGTGTTGCTCGAGCGCCTGCTCACCGACGATCTGCTGCGTCGCCTGAGCGGCGGACCGATGACCCTGAACGACCTGGGCGACCATTTTGCGGGGCGTCCGGACGAATTTCTCGTTCGCGATGCCTTGCACCAAGCCTGGTTGCCGGAAGAGTTGCAAAGCCGTGCCGCCCACCTGCTTGATCTCGCCCGCAACAGTCATGTCGATGCCGGAGCCTGGCGTCGCCTGGCCGAGGAGATCGCGCCGCTGATGGTGGGCAGCGACACCAGCAGCCAGGCCTGGCAACTGACAGCCCTGAGCCGGCAACTGGGTTTGACCCTGGCGGATGTCGAGACGTTAAGCCTGAACGAACTCAATGAGGTACGCGACTGCGCGAACAGTCTCGCGCCTGCGGTACGCGGCCAGATTTGGCTGCTCGCCTATGAACGACATTACCGGGAACAGCTGTTTTCGGCGTTGACTGCCAACCATCCGCGCCAATCAGCGCCGCCCCAACCCTCTGCGCAGGTTGTCATGTGCATGGATGATCGCGAAGAAGGGACGCGCCGGCATCTGGAGGAAATCGCCCCGACCGTCGTGACCTACGGCGCCGCCGGATTTTTTGGTGTGCCGATCTACTGGCAGGGGCTGGACGACAAGGAGAAGACCGCGCTCTGCCCGGTGGTCGTGCAGCCGACGCATCTGGTGCGCGAAGTGGCCGAAGTCGGCATGGAAGCCCAGCAAGGCCGGCACGCTGCGCGCCGGGAAAGACGTCTGCGCTGGCGCGAGCTGTTTTATCAGACCACCCGTCGGCGTTCCGTGGCCGGCCCCCTGTTCACCGCGCTGGGCGCGCTGCCGGCGCTCGTGTCGCTGGC
>DAOLIO010000051.1:0-15903 GCA_035328505.1 Azonexus sp. | reverse complement strand
TCAGATAGAGCTTGCCAACAGCCGTTTGCGCCTTGCGATCGCCACGCTCGGCAGCATCGCGCATCCACTGCAGGGCCTGATAACTGTCCTGGCGCACGCCATCACCACGAAAATAGCGCAAGCCCAGATCATACGCGGCGCGTGGATCCTTCTCGGCTTTGGCCTTCAAGGCAGCCAGACGACGCTCGGCATCCGTATTGACGTCGGCGTTCGGGTTGAAGGTGGTTGTACTACGCGGACGGTCGGAACAGCCGGTATCGTCGCAGATGCGAATCATCCGCTCTTCCTCTGCCTGAGCGACTGCGGTGACACAAAGCAGCAGTAAAACTGGAATCAGCCTCATGGGATCAGTCCGAAAAACGCTTGAAAACCGCGTGAAATTGAACAAACAAACTCACCAGATCTCTCGTGCCATCAAATAGTTGTATACCGCATCTATTCGCATGAATTATCCCCAATAGATTCCCACAGAGCAAGGCATACGTCTTTGAGCCGCAGCATCAAACCGCATTCCCCAAATGATCCCGAAAATCAGCCAACGTATCCCGATACTGCATTACAGTTGGTTTCGGGTACCATCCGGCACGCAAACACTGTACAGACCGCGTAGTGATAACAGAATTCCATGACTGACCAGCTGAAACTATTCGACCCGAACGCCCCGCTCAAGACCGATTCGGCGCAGGCAACCATTCCTGACACCGTGTCGGAAGCCACCCCATCAGTGACGAACGACCTATTCGTTGCCGACGCTGGCGGCACCGCGCCGCCGGATCTGCCGCCTGCCGCCAGCGGCCCGGCCAGCGACATTCCGTCGCCCGCCGACTACGCTGCCCGCCGCTACCTCGAATACGCGATGAGCGTCGTCACCGGCCGCGCCCTACCCTCGGCTGCCGATGGCCAGAAGCCGGTGCAGCGCCGCATTCTTTACGCCATGCACCGAATGGGGCTGTACAAGAGCCCGCGCCATGTCAAATCGGCGCGCGTCGTCGGTGATGTGATCGGCAAATACCACCCGCACGGCGATTCCTCGGTCTATGACGCCATGGTCCGCATGGCACAGGACTGGAGCTTGCGTTACCCGATCGTCGACGGCCAGGGCAATTTCGGTTCGCGCGACGGGGACAACGCGGCGGCCATGCGCTACACGGAAGCCCGCTTGACGCCTATCGCCGAGCTGTTACTGGCCGAACTCGATGAAGGTACGGTGGACTGGAAGCCCAATTACGATGGCGCCAACGATGAACCAGCCCTGCTTCCGGCCCGACTGCCTTTCTGCCTGTTGAATGGCGCCTCCGGTATCGCCGTCGGCATGGCGACGGAAATACCGGCGCACAATTTACGCGAAGTGGCCAAGGCGGCTGTCGCAATCATCCGCAATCCGGTCTTCAGCGAAGACGAGATGCTGGCCATCATCCCTGGCCCAGATTATCCCGGCGGTGCGCAGATCATTTCGACGCCCGAAGAAATTGCCGCCACCTACCGCAGCGGCCGTGGCAGCCTGCGCGTTCGGGCCAAGTGGAAAATCGAAAATCTGGCCCGCGGCCAGTGGAAGCTGGTCATTACCGAACTGCCGCCGGGCGTTTCAACCGCCACCGTGCTCTCGGAAATCGAAGCCTGCTCGAACCCGGTCGCCAAGGAAAAGGCCGGCAAGAAGGTATTCACGCCGGAACAGCTCAACCTCAAGGCCGCCTTCCTGTCGTCGATTTCAGAAAGCGGCGTGCGTGATGAATCCGGCAAGGAGCACGCCGTCCGCCTCGTTGTCGAGCCGGCATCATCACGCCAGGGACAAGATGATCTGGTGCGCATGCTGCTCGCCCACACCAGCCTCGAAACCAACGCCTCGATCAATCTGACGGTTCTTGGCGTCAATGGCACGCCGCGCCAGGCATCGCTGTACAGCATGATTTCAGAATGGTGCCGTTTTCGCCTGTCGACCGTGGAAAGACGTACTCGCCATCGCCTGACCGCAGCCGAAAAGCGCATCCACATCCTGGAAGGCCGGCTTGCCGTCCTGCTCGATATCGACAAGGTGATCAAGGTCATCCGCGAATCGGACGACCCCAAGGTCGATCTGATGGCGCACTTCAAGCTATCCGAAATTCAGGCCGAAGACATTCTCGAAATCCGCCTGCGTCAGCTGGCGCGACTGGAGGGTATCAAGATTGGCGAAGAACTGGCCAAGCTGCGCGAAGAGGCTGCCGGACTGAACAAACTCCTCGATTCCGATCAAGCCATGCGCACCTGCGTAGCCGCCGAAATCGAAGCCGATGCGAAGAAATACGGTGATGACCGTCGCACGTTCATCGAAGCCGATACCAAGGTCACGATGTCGGATGCCAAAACCGTTTCCATCGTCGATGAATCAACAACCTTGATCGTATCCAGACACGGCTGGCTGCGCTCGCGGCAGGGTCACAATATTGATCCCACCCAACTCACTTTCCGCTCCGGCGATAGTCTGTTGGCTTGTTTGCCCTGTCGGACGGTCGATCAACTCGTCCTGCTCGACACCCACGGGCGGGCCTATTCCATTGCTGCCTCCGATATTCCCGGCGGCAAGGGTGATGGTATTCCGGCCACGTCGCTGGCCGACTTCCAGGATGGTGGCAAGCCTTGTCTGGCGTTGGCCGTCAAGAACGATCTGGTGTACCTCGTCGCTGGCGATGGTGGCTATGGCTTCCGCTGCAAGGGAGAGGATTTCCTGTCACGAGGCAAGGCTGGCAAGGCTTTTCTGAGCTTGGGCGACGGCGAAGTTCCAGCGGTATTCATGCCGGCGCCAGCTCAGGGAGAAATTGCCTGCGTCACCAAAGATGGCAGGGCGCTGGTCTTCGACGTAGCTGAAGTCCGCATGCTGGCCAAGGGGCGCGGATTGAAGCTGATTGACGCGTTGCCGGGCAAGGCCGGACTGGACGACATAATTCCGGTCGTCGATGGTGTTGCCGGCAAGCTCAAGGGCGAGCGCCTTGAAATCTGTCGTGGCACTCGTGGGGGCAAAGGCAAGCTGGTCAGGGCAAGTCGCAAGTAATTTGGTGCGCTGAAACGCTGGCCAAATAAACGGGGCAAGCCAATTCATGCTGGCTTGCCCCGTTTGCGTTCGGTCTGATCCAGAACAGTGTCAGTTCGCGCTGTCCGTTGCATGGTGCATGACTTCAACCTCTTCATGCTCCCATTCCTTGATCGTGTCCGACACGAGGCGTGCCTTTTCATGGGCATCCGGACGATGGTGATGCTCTTCCTCGAAAACTTCCAAAGCATCGTGGATGGCTTCGGCTTTCGTATGAGCGTGAGTGTGTGGCATGGCGATATTCCTTCCGATTTTTCAAAGAAAAAAGCCCTTGGCAAGCAAGGGCTTTTTTCAATAACCGCAGTCAGACTCCGGCTATATCACTGCAACAAGCAGTCTGCGCTTAGGCAGCCTTCTTGCCAGAAGCCTTCGGGGCAGCAACGTTGGCAGCCTTCATCGTGGCGCTGGTCGCAGCAGCAACGCTGGCTTCGGCAACTTCAGCAGCCTGCTTGGCAGCCTTGTTGAGGCCTTCGTAGGCTTCGTTGGCGGTCTTGATTGCAGTCTTGACGGCAGCGACGGCAACTTCAGAACCAGCTGGAGCGGAAGCCAGAGCCTTTTCGACCAGGCCAGAAACCTTGGCGTTGGTTTCAGCAACCTTGGTTTCAACTTCCTTGGCCAGCTTGTCCTTGGTCTCGGAAGCGATGGCGATCACGTTACGTGAATATTCCATGCCCTTTTCGATGGACGGGGTGGCCATTTCCTTCTGCAGGGAGACGAAGGCATTGACATCCTTGGCGCCCAGCAGCGTGGTGAAGTTGGACATCGCGCCTTCGAAAACGGAACGGGCAGCGGCCAGGTTCAACAGGGCCAGACGCTCGATGCCATCAAAGGTGGTGTTGGCGAAAAACAGAGCGGTGTTGATACCGGACTTGGCAAAATCTTCGGGTTTGGTGAACATGGTTGAATCTCCTGAGGTTAAGTAATCGGTTGTCAGCACATTTATGTTGCGCTGCAGCATGACTCAATTCTAACCATAGAAAACAGCTTGTCAACCACTTTGTTGCACTGCACCATTTTCGGTCGTGATGCTGTGGCAAATTCCCAACTAATCGCCCCGAACCGGGTACAGGCCAAGCCTGTCGAGGATTTCGGTCATCGCCTCGGCGGCGCCGAGTGGCAGATAATAATCCACCATGTCACTGAGTTGCGTGCGTGCCGGATTGATCTCAACGGTCGGGATTCCGCTACAGGCTGCCAGTACAACGGGCTGCGTGATGTAGGGGAAAAGACTGGATGTTCCTATCGTAAAAACGATATCGAAACCGGCCTGAAAGGCGTCGATAAAGCGGTCCAGCTCTCCTTCGGGCAAGGCCTCGCCGAACAACACCACTTTCGGCCGCAGCACCGCCCCGCACGATGGGCATAATGGCGGAATATCCAGGCCACCCAGGTCTGAAGCGGACTCCTGGTGGCTACAGGCGGTGCAGACCAGTTCCTGCAGGTTGCCGTGGATTTCGATGATATTCTGGCTACCGGCTTGGCGATGCAGACCATCTACGTTCTGGGTAAACACCATGAGCTGGTCGAGATGCTCTTCCAGACAGGCAATGGCGAGATGGGCTGCATTGGGTTTGGCGCCACGGCAGGACTTTTCGATCTGGATCAGGTATTTCCAGGTGATATCCGGCCGAACGGCAAATATCCGGCCAGACAGCGCATCCTCAATGCGCATCCCCTCTTCCGTCTCATCACTGTCGTAGAGTCCACCTACGCCGCGATAGGTTGGCAACCCCGAGTCCGCTGAAATCCCTGCGCCGGTTATGAAGAGTACGCGTCGGGCTTGGCGCAGATGCTCGGCAATCTGATCCAGCGCAATCCCGATTGGCCCAGCATATGTCGTCATCAACGAATCGGCATGCCCTACTGGATAAGGAATTTGGTTAACAGCACTTCCTTGACGCCGGTTTTTTCGTCTTCATGAATGACGTGGTTGGCCAGATCATGAATTTCCTCAATCAGTTCCTTTTTGCCTTCCAGCGTACGCAATTTGGTCGCATCCTTACCCGACAACAGCAGAATAATTTCATGCTGAATCATCGGCTTGTATGAGGCCAGCGCATGTTCAGCTTCAGGATTGGCTGCCTCCAGAATCAGGCCGAACTGCAGATAATTATCTTTCCCAAGATTAACCGTAAAAATCATCGGCTCCGGCCCACCGCCGCCACCGCCATGATCATTGGCCATAGCAGACAACGGGCTAAACAGTGTCAGCGCAATCAGCATGGGCGCCACGAAGGCATTGATCAATCGTTGAGCGACTTTCATAGCAATCCTAAAACATTATTCTGATGAAGTGACTCGGACTTTATACCGCCTGAAAATTAAAAAATCCACTACAACGGGCCGAACACCTGATATTTCCACAAAAAATGGCACATAAATGAATCGAAAATGATCTCGCCAACCCGGAACTCTCCACGGAGCAGTCAGACCGGCGTATATTTCGCCCTCCATCCAAGGCCATCGCCCAAAATTTGGCCCGGCACGGCCCCCAAGACCCCGCAAATCATGCCCCTCCCCAGTTTCGATCCCGCCCTCTATCCGGCCCAACTCGCCAGCAAACTCGCCGATTTCGAGCGAACGTTTGCCTCGCTCGGCGTCGCCAACACCGTTGCCCACGCATCGAGCGCACTGCACTACCGCCTGCGCGCCGAATTCCGTATCTGGCACGATGGCGACCGCCTCGATTACGCGATGTTTGACCCCGAAGACCCGAAGGTGCCGATCACGCTCGACACCTTCCCGCCAGCTGCCGAATCCATCTGCGCGTTGATGCCGCGCCTGCGTGACCGCCTGGCCGTCAGCACCATCCTTCGCCGCAACCTGTTCCAGGCCGATTTTCTCGCTACGCTAAGCGGCGACATGCTGGTCACGCTGATTTATCACCGCAACCTCAATGAAGACTGGGAAACCGCCGCCCGCGAACTGGCTGCGGAACTCGGCATCCGCATCATTGGCCGCAGCCGTGGCCAAAAAAAGGTGCTCGACCGCGACTGGGTGCTCGAAGAATTCGAACTCAACGGTCGGCGGCTGCGTTACAAGCAGGTCGAAGGCAGCTTCACCCAGCCCAACGGCGGCGTCAATCGCCAGATGCTTGGCTGGGCCTGCCAGCAGGCCGCTGGCATCGGCGGCAATCTGGTCGAGTTGTACTGCGGCAACGGCAATTTCACCATCGCGCTGGCGCCACTGTTCGATAAGGTACTCGCTACCGAAGTCAGCAAATCCTCAGTCCATGCCGCCCAGTTCAACCTCACCGCCAATAACGTCGAGAATGTCGCCATCGCGCGCATGTCGAGCGAGGAATTCAGCGATGCCCTGTCCGGACGCGAAACATTCACGCGGCTGAAAGACATCGACCTCGTACCCTTCCGCCATGCGACGCTCTTCGTCGACCCGCCGCGCAGCGGGCTGGACGCGATTACGCTCGACTTGGCCCGCGACTTCGACCGCATTCTGTACATTTCCTGCAACCAACAAACCCTGCTCGACAACGTCACCGCACTACAGGACACCCACGCCATCAGCGCCTCGGCGGTTTTCGACCAGTTTCCCTACACGCACCATCTGGAGTGCGGCCTGCTGCTGACGCGGCGCTAGCAAGTCAGCCGGCCGCCGGCCGGCTGCGACCCAGTGACAGTGGCCAACACCGTCACACACCCGAGCTCCCCCATGAAAAGAACTGATCTTTACAAAAACCTCGCCAGCAAGATCGACCGCGACATGAAACAGGCAGGAAGCCCGGACCGCTTTGGCCAGGCCGCCGTCCTTGACCGCAAGGAGCAGCGCAAGCTCGACCAGGCCAAAGGCCTCATCCCCTTCGCCGTCAAGCTTGATGCCCAGCTCGCCGAACAGCTCCGCACGCTGGCCGAAGCCAGCGCAGGTGGCATCAATGAAGTGTTCGACACGCTGCTGCGCAAAGGTCTCGCCGCTGGCGTTTAACTGACGTTCGCAGCATGGGCGGGTTAAACTCGCTCTTTGTGGTTCCATTTTCGCTATTTAGCTTTGCCCTCCCCGCCCATGACATTTTCTACGCTCGGCCTTGCCGAAACGCTGCTCCAATCCCTAGCAACGCTCGGCTACAAGACGCCGACGCCGATTCAGGAGCAAGCCATTCCCGCCGTCCTCGAAGGGCGCGACGTGATGGCCGCCGCCCAGACCGGTACCGGCAAGACCGCCGGCTTTGCACTGCCCATCCTGCAAGCGCTAAGCGCCGATGGCATCAAGGTCGGTAGCAATTCCGTCCGTGCTCTCGTGCTGGTGCCGACGCGAGAACTGGCCGAACAGGTGCACGCCAGTTTCCGCCAGTATGGCGAACACACCAGCGTCAGCACCTACGCGGCCTACGGCGGCGTCAGCATCAACCCGCAGATGATGCGCCTGCGCCGCGGCGTCGATGTCCTTGTCGCGACGCCCGGCCGCCTGCTCGACCTCTACAGCCAGAACGCCCTCAAGCTCAACAAGGTGCAAGTACTCGTCCTCGACGAAGCCGACCGCATGCTCGACCTCGGCTTCTCAACCGAACTCGACGCCGTCTTCGCCGCCCTGCCCAAGAAGCGTCAGACCCTGCTCTTCTCGGCCACCTTCTCCGAAGTCATCCGTAGCCTCGCCAAGGCCCGCCTGCGCAACCCGCTGACCATCGAAATCAGCCCGCCCAACAGCACCGTCAAGGCTGTCAAGCAATGGATGGTGCCGGTCGACAAGAAGCGCAAGACCGAGCTCTTCCTGTTCATGCGCAAGGACCGGCGCTGGGGTCAGGTGCTGGTTTTTGTCAAGACCAAGCGCGGCGCCGACGAACTGGTCGCCACGCTGATCGCCAAGAAGATCAAGGCCGACGCCATCCACGGCGACAAGCCACAAGCGGCCCGCCTGCGCGCGCTGGAAAGCTTCAAAGCCGGTGAAATACAGATTCTCGTCGCCACCGACGTCGCTGCCCGCGGGCTGGACATCGACGACCTGCCGCAGGTTGTCAATTTCGACCTGCCCATCGTCGCCGAAGACTACATCCACCGTATCGGCCGCACCGGCCGTGCCGGCGCTACCGGCGAAGCCATCTCGCTGGTCTGCGCCGATGAGGCGCCGATGCTTGCCGCTATCGAAACGTTACTCAAACAAACGCTCAGCCGAGAAGAAGAACCGGGCTTCGAACCCGACCACCGAATTCCGCTGACCGGGGCCGCTGCGATTGCGGCAAAGAAGATCAAAAAGCCAAAAGTTGCGGGGGGGCGCGGTAGCAAAGGCACACCCAGCAACTGGGTTGGCTTCGACGCGGCGCCCAAACGCCCCGGTGCCCGTCCTTCAGCCCGTCCGGGGGGATCACCGCGGTCAACCGGAAAAAACGGCCAAAAACAAAATAAATCCGGTAGCCGGTGACATAAATCCAGAGGCTCGATCGCTCTCGCGTTGGGCGCGCCATTATATTTCTGCGCTCAACGCTTCTCCGGCACCTCGATGAAATGCTTTCTTAACCACTCACGATCCAGCTCCCAGGTGACATCCTTGACACCCGGCTGCGCCAACACAATTGCCCGCGCTTCGGACTGTACCTCACCCAGCAACTGCTCCACGGCAATGAAGGCCGGGTTGTTGGCATCTTTGGTATTGATGTCCGGATAGAGAACCGCCAGCGCCTTGAAGGCTGGCACGTCGAAATTACGCGGCGTACCCATCACCGCCGTTGCGCCATCAACCCGCATCACACGGAACTTGTAGGGATAGGCCTTCAGCTTCGGGCTGCCCTTTGCTTCAATGGCAGCAGTCAATTCCCGCGACCGCGAGTCTGGCGCCTGGATATACCAGTCAATCCCATACAGGAACGCCAGCACCGCAACGACCCAATAGATTTTTTTCAACTTGAATGCCTCATGCAAAATAACCGGCGTGAGTGCTTCTTCCCAGCGCACCCCGCCAATGTCAAATATTAGCATTTGCCGATGTTTATTTCAGGGTTTGCAAAGGTACGTTGGCATATTCGTCGCGGCACGGTGGCCCATTACGCGGTTGCTCAGACAGAAAACTGGTTAACGACCTGGGACGGACTACCGATGAATCTCGCAGAAAGTGCCCTAGGTTCGAAATAGCTTGCCGGAAGCACTTTCGGAAGCTGAGCTTCCAATGCCTTGTCGCAAAAAGCAAAAAGGCCAATCAGAGATTGGCCTAAATGCTTGTTTCTTTGGTGCGCCCGGAGCGATTCGAACGCCCGACCCCTTGGTTCGTAGCCAAGTACTCTATCCAGCTGAGCTACGGGCGCACTGTCAGAGCGGCGCATTATACGGGGGTGCGGGTAGAATGCAAGCGTTTCGAGGAAATTAGCTGATGGCTTTCGCCTTTGTTCGCATGCCGAAATACCCCGAGTGCTGGTCAAGTTGCGGCGCTTGCGCGAGTGGTAATGTCTTCATTCTTGAGCTTCTGGTCAAGGTGGGCGACCGGGTGGCACGCGGTGACAATATGCTGACGCTGGAGACTGGCAAGGTGGCACTGGATATTCCTAGTCCACAGGCTGGCCGGGTCGTCAAGCTTCATGTTACAGAGGGCGATACAGTCGATGAAGGCGCGCTACTGATAACGCTGGAAATAATCTGACCAGCCGGCTCAGTCGACTTTCATCACCCTCTTCCTTTACTTTGGGGACCCAACCTCCATGGCATTGCGAACTTCTCGCACGCCGCGCACACCGCTGGCGAGATCGAGCGCCCGACGCAGGGCATGTTCGTCCGGTACGGTGCCACCTACGGTGACTACAGCGGATCTCGACAGGACACGGAATTGCGAACCGGTCAGTCCGACATCGGTCCGCAGCAGCGTTTCTACTTTTTCGACAAGTGCGGTGTCGTGGACTTCGTTGTTGGCAATGAGTGCGGCAACAGCCTTGGGGTCATCGGTGGCAAAGGCCGAGAGGCCAAGGCCAGCAAAGGTTGCAGCGGCGGTTAGGCTGACGACCATCAGGTGACGTTTGATCATGGCGAATCCTCTTTTTGTTGATTGCCATGTCTCATTGCGAACTTCGTGCCAGCTTTAATTTATGATTTATAATCAACGCATTGACTGAAACGGGTTGTATTTTTCACATCCACTCAGTCGTCTTGCAACGACAGGTATTGTTGCCGTGGATGTTGCCGGCCCTTGCTTCAGGCAATACTTGAACGATCAGCGCTCGGTTGCGCCGAATCGCCCTCACTTCGGAACATTGCTGGAGTAAGGTCGTGCTTTTGCAACAAGCGGTAGAATTCCGTCCGGTTGCGTTCAGCCAAACGTGCCGCATCGGCGACATTGCCATCGGTCAGCTTGAGCAACTGAACAAGGTAGTTGCGCTCGAACCGCTGCTTGGCTTCAGCATAATTCAGGGTATCCATGGACGGTACGCGCAAGGCACGCTGGACTAGGCTGAGTGGTATTAGCGGCGTTGACGTCAGCGCACAGCTTTGTTCGACGACATTGAAGAGCTGCCGCACGTTTCCCGGCCAAGCCGCGGTGGCAAGTGCTTCAAGTGCTTCAGGCGCAAAACCATTGACCGGCTTGCCGTATTTGCCGGCAAGCAGGTGGACAAAATGTGACGCCAGTAATGGGATATCTTCACGACGTTCATCGAGACGCGGCAGGTTGAGCGAAACCACATCCAGCCGGTAGTAGAGGTCTTCGCGGAACTGCCCTTCTGCCATAGCGGCGTCGAGGTCGCGATGCGTCGCTGACAGCAAACGGACATCGACCGGTTCGGCCTTGGTGGTACCCACCGGACGCACGACACGCTCCTGCAGCACGCGCAGCAGCTTGACCTGCAGGGCAAGCGGCATATCGCCGATTTCATCAAGAAATAGTGTGCCCCCATTGGCGGTCTGGAACAAACCGACGCGACTGGCCCCGGCACCGGTAAACGCACCTTTGGCGTGTCCAAAGAGCTCGGATTCCAGCAGTTGTTCCGGGATGGCGCCACAATTGATGGCGACAAACGGTCCGTTGGCGCGCGGACTGGCGCGATGGATGGCGCGGGCCAATACCTCCTTGCCGGTGCCACTTTCGCCGCGGATCAGCACACTGGCATCCGAGGCGGCGACCATGCGCGCTTCGGCCATCAATTCGGCCATGCGGCTGCTGCGAAAGACGACACCCGCCATCCACGCGTCGTCGCCCCGTCTGCCTGATACTGCTGGATCATCGCTCGGTGGCGATGACGGCGCAGAAAGTTGTAGTGCTCGGTCGATTTTCTCGAGCAATATCTGACTGTCAAATGGCTTGGTCAAATAGCCGAAAACACCGCGGGAAGTAGCGTCGACAGCGTCCGGGATGTTACCGTGGGCGGTGAGCAGGATAACGGGCAAGGTCGGCCGTGTCCGCCGAATCTCTTCAAACAGCGCCAACCCATCCTGACCAGGTAGACGAATATCGCTGACAACAACGCGCGGCGGATCAATGGCAATCTGAGCCAGCGCCTGCTCTGCAGAACCAACGGCGGTAATCCGGAAGCCCTTGGCGCGCAGACGCATGGTCAGCAGTTTCAGGATGTCTTCATCGTCGTCAACGACGAGTACGTGGGCACCAGTGCTCATCGTTTCACTCCTTCCGGTCTCACCGCTCGTGGCCGGGGAATCAGCGTTCGTTCGATATTAGCGAGGCTGTCGAGCTTGTCTTGCAGCTCCGCGGCCTTGCGCTGGCTTTCCTTCAATTGCACATTTAGCTGCTGCACCTGCTTTTCGAGCTGGTATTCCAGCTTGATTCGCTCCAGATAATTATCGGCAACCGCTCGCGCCAAGGGGTGGAACGGCACAGCCGCCGGATCATTGGACTTTAGAATGCCATCAAGGAGCGACAGGCCCTTGCCCAGGTCCTGTTGAACTCGCGGGTGACCGAGTAGCATTGCCATTCTGATCTGCGTGTAGGGAGTCTGCTGAACGGCAACCAATATCATGCGCTCCCGGCCAAGTTCAGCCGGTGTCATTTTGGCGAGTCCCTGATAATAAGTTAAGACTAACTCGGGGGTCGGTTCTTCGGTTTGGGCTAAGACTTTCTTGGGCAAGGTTGCCATTCCGCTACAACCCGTTAGCGTCAGCGCCATGAAGAGCCCGACAGCCAGGCTTAGCAGCCTGCGAATAGAAAAATGATCGTTACTGCTCATCTGGAATTTCCACACAAAAATGGGCACCCGTTGCTTGCGGCACGAGATAAACCGCACCTCCCATGGCTCGCACGAGTTCGCGAACGATGGAGAGGCCGACACCACTGCCCTGACGGGGAGCCGGAGCCATGCGCTGTCCCTGAACGAATGGGTCAAAAATTCGCTGCCGGTCCTCGTCGGCGATTCCCGGTCCCTGATCGATGCAATCGAAGCGCCACAGGCCATCTGCATGGCGGACGACTAAACGGATCTCACCTTGCTCCGGACTGAAATCAATGGCGTTGGAAAGCAGATTATCAAGAACAATAGCCATCTTTTCAGCGTCGAGCATGGCCGCTTCATCTGGCGCCTCCACGACGATATTCAATTGTCGTGACTGGCTGTGCAACTCGCGGCGTTGAATCACCGATGCCAGCAGCTTGCGCGGCTTGACCGGTGCAATCTGCAGGCGACGTGATTCAAAGGATGCCGCATTTAGTGTCAGCAAGCTCTCAATTTGCTCCTGAAGACTGCCTACGTTGTGCTGAAGAATCTCGACAACCTCACGCTGCCCGGCTGACAAAGGGCCGGGCACTTCTTCGCGCAATAGCGAAACGCCCTCTTTTAATGCTGTCAGCGGCGTTTTCAGTTCATGTGAGACATGGCGGAGGGCACGTTCGCGATCAGCTTCCAGTTCAGCCAGGCGCTGGCGTAACCAGTCAACTCGCTTGCCCAGTTGTCTCAAATCCGCTGGCCCGCCTACCGTAACCGCTTCATCGAAGCGACTGGCGCCGAGGCGGATGATAGCCTGTTCCAGATGGCGAACCGGTCGGACAAGCCACCATCCCATAGCCAGTGCCACAAGTAACGCACCCAGCAGCGCCAACCCGATATGCCCACCGAGTCGCAAACGGTTGGCTTCGAGTTCATCAAGCGATCGCCTGTTTTCGGCTTCTATCCACCGTTGTCCGCCTTGCTTGAGCAGACCATCCAACTCGGCCATTCTGGCTAACAGGGGAAGGATTTCAGCTTGCGGTATGTTCTGATCCAGGCCGCTGCGTAATGCGGCAGCGACCATGCGCCAACCGCCCAGCAGGGGCAGTAGCGGTTCAGCAGCAAGGCCATCCAGCCGATCGACTACTGCCAGCGACTGGGTAAGATGTTCGTCAAAACGCTGCCGGAAGACGGGATTATCAAGGACGAGATATTGGCGGGCGCTCCGTTCGATATCGACAGTACGCTCACCGAGCTCCTGGACCGACGCCATAAGTTGAATGGCCCGATCACTACTCTGCCGACTCTGGTCGACCAGGCGCTCCACCACCAGCCAGCTTTGCACTGCCGCTCCGCCAAGAAGCAAAACAACTAACGCAAAGCCAAGCAACATACCTTGGCGAAAGGAGATTCTGTTCATTCGGATTCGATGATTGAAAACTCGAGTTTAAACTGTAACGACCTCGGCCAACTATTTGCAATACAGATTCAGGCGCATGGCGACGAAAGCGATCGATTAAATTTACTATATAAAATTCAATGACTTACAAATTTGTCGCAATATAGCGACAGCTCTTGGATATAAGGTGACAGCGATTTAGCCCAAAGGCAAAAAATTATGTCGCCAATTAGCGACGAAATGACAAATTACACTTGATACGATTTTTATATTCGGTTTGTAACAAATTGTTTTAATGTGAATATTTTTACATGGCACGCTTCTCGCAATGAGCCTCCGGACAGCTAATCGTCGAAAACCTCAAAACGGGAGTCACCATGTTCAATAAACCTACCCTTACCAACCGCAATGACACCATCACCCGCAAGGAGGTCAATAATATCCTTGGCAGCGGTACCAATCTCAATGCAACATCGACAACACCCAGCACACCGTCGACCCCGGTCGTGCAACCTGAAAAAGCCGAAGCTGCCAGCACAACCGAAACTGTCATTGGTGCGCGCCTGATTGTAGGCCCCGATGTCAAGCTCAAGGGCGCCGAAATCCTTGACTGCGATACGCTCGTGGTCGAAGGTCGCGTCGAGGCAACCATGGATAGCCGGGTCATCCGCATCGCTGAAAACGGCTCCTTTTCCGGAAAGGTCAGTATCGACATTGCCGAAATTCATGGCACTTTCGAAGGCGAACTGACCGCACGCTCGCAACTTATTATTCATGCAACGGGCAAAGTGCATGGGAAGATTCGCTATGGCAAACTGGTTATCGATGAAGGTGGCGAACTGTGTGGCGACATCAGTACGCTTTCTGCCGAAAAATCGAACCAGTTTCATCTTCGTGACGAGGCAATCAAACCTCTCGCTGCCGTAGCTGGTTGATTACTAACGTCGCTCCTCATAGAATGCTGCCTATGCAATACGTCATATCCTCAGGCTCCACTCCGCCAGCCGGATTCATGTCCGCACTGATGTCATCCGTGGGGAGCGATAGCGCATTTGGCGCAAACGTCGATTTCGATTCGCCGGAGCTGACCGTTGCGCCTGCTGTCACCTACCAGCAGCACCGTGCCTGTGCGGCGTTGGTTCGCCGAATGTATGCCTGGCGCGGTTATTGTATTGCGCCCGCCCGCCAACTCATCGATGACCCGAATCATGCAACGCTGGCTGGCTGGCTGGACGGCGAACTTGTGGCAACGATGACTGCTTCCCGTGATTCAAGTGCCGGCCTGCTTGCCGACAAACTATACGCGGATGAAATGGCCATGTTGCGCAAGCCTGCTCGAGTTATTTGTGAAGTTACCCGTCTTGCCGTCGATAGCGAAGGCAACGATCCGGAAATTTTGAAATCCCTTTTTCGCTCCACATACCAATATGCCAAAGCAGTTTTTGGTGTAACTGATGTTGTCATTGAAGTTAATCCGCGCCATGCCACGTATTACCGACGGGAATTCGGATTTTCGCAAGTCGGTGATCTTCGCAATTGCCCCCGGGTAAATGCCCCCGCTGTTCTGCTGCATCGATCAATGGGTAACATGCGACTCTAGGTTTCACTTTTTTGTTTCTGCAATGGCCAGCCCCCGGTATTCGGGAGGCTGGCCATTTGCGTTGAAGGGCCGTAGACTCGCGCATCATTAATATTTACGACTACAGGTAGGTTCAATGGCTCAATACGTAATGTCCATGCTGCGCGTCAGCAAGATAGTCCCGCCCAAGCGTCAGATCATCAAGGATATTTCCCTCTCCTTCTTCCCCGGCGCCAAGATCGGCCTGCTTGGCCTGAACGGCTCGGGCAAATCGACCGTGCTCAAGATCATGGCCGGCGTGGACAAGGAATACGACGGCGAAGTGCAGCACCTTGCTGGTGTGTCCATAGGCTATCTACCGCAGGAACCGCAGCTCGACCCGGCCAAGACCGTACGCGAGGAAGTGGAGTCGGCCATGGGCGAAGTGATGCAGGCCCAGGCCAAGCTCGACGAGGTCTATGCTGCCTACGCGGACCCGGAAGCCGATTTCGACAAGCTGGCCGAGGAGCAGGCTCGCCTGGAGGCGATCATTGCCACCGCCGGTTCGGATACCGAAGCACAGATGGAACTGGCTGCCGACGCGTTGCGGCTTCCACCTTGGGATGCCGTGATTGGTGTGCTCTCCGGCGGTGAAAAACGCCGTGTCGCCCTGTGCAAGCTGCTTCTCGCCAAGCCCGACATGCTGCTACTCGACGAACCGACCAACCACCTCGACGCTGAATCAGTCGAATGGCTGGAGCAGTTCCTCGTCCGCTTCCCGGGCACCGTTGTTGCCGTCA